>CAZLRK010000052.1:0-22518 GCA_964561845.1 uncultured Desulfobacterales bacterium
TGTTTTCCGTTGAGAGGACGGAAAACAATAAGAAACGTGCCCTGCGGGCATTTAGAGTTTAAAAATATCGCGTAGCGATTGATTTTTTACTTTTGCCGTCCCCTCAACGGAAAAAGTAAAGTATCTTTTCTTTGCGCTCTCCGCGACTTTGCGGTGAAAATTAAAAACAATAGCAAATTACATAAATCTACACATTTTATTAACTTTCGTGTTTTCATGCTTTCGTGCTTTCGTGATTAATTAACTGGGGCTGCAACTTGATTTTAAAAGAGAGAAACAATGTTTCTTTTTATCAATTTCCGAACCTTATAAAATTTACCAATATCCGGCATGGGATTTTTACAAGGAGAGGCGGTTTTAGCAAATATCCTTTTCAGAGTCTGAATGTAAGTTTTGGTCTTGGGGATGATGAATCCAATGTGAAAAAGAACAGAAATATTATTTTACAATGTTTAGATGAAAATAGTTTAGATGAAAATGGTTTACATGAAAATAAACTTGTCTTTCTAAAGCAGGTCCATGGAAGAAACGTAGTAGAATTCAGTGGAAATAATAAAGTCTTCGCGAAGACAACTTCAGGCGAGGCCCTTGTTGGGGATGCCATGATTACGAATATTCCAGGAAGGAATCTCGTAGTTCAAATAGCCGATTGTCAGTCTATTCTCATGTATGACCCTTATAGAAATGTAGTTGCAAATGTGCATTCAGGTTGGCGTGGAAGCATAAACAATATTACCGGTCGTACAATAATGACGATGGAAAAAAAATATGGGTGCAGACCAAAAGATATTGTGGTAAGTATCAGCCCTTCTCTTGGGCCATGTTGCGCGGAGTTTATCAACTTCAAAAAGGAAATCCCACAAAAGTTCTGGAAATATGGCGATGATTTTAATCTTTTTGATTTTTGGGCTATAACTTGTGATCAGCTCAGTGATGCTGGAATTTTATCTGAAAATATATATTTGAGTAGAATATGCACAAAGTGTAGTACTGATCTGTTTTTTTCATATCGTGGCGAGAGTGTTACCGGGAGGTTTGCGGTTGTCATCGGTCTCAAATAGTTACAATAGTTATAATACTTTCAGAGCTAAACCCCCAACGATGCTGTGGAGAATGGCAAAAGCTTTGCTGTAGTATTTGTTCGTAAACGTACACGAGCACGTGTACGTGAACGTGTACGAGCACGAGATGTGCATGTATTTTATGCCCTTTCAGGGCTATAATCAAGCCACCGGCTATGCCTGTGTTCATGACTTTTGGATTAAAGCATATGTATCAAGAAAAAGTTCAGGTCCTGTGGAATAAAAAAGTAGGCCCTGTATATTATAAGATTGGCTTAAAATGTAATAGAGGATATTTAAACGCAAACCCTGGCCAGTTCGTCATGCTGCACCTTACCGGTCAAAACGCCCCTCTTCTTCGGCGCCCTTTTTCAATACATCAGTTGATAATTAACAAGGAAACCATAGAAGGTTTTGAGATCCTTTACAAGGTAATAGGAGAGTGCACACAAAAGCTTTCCGGATTAAAAACAGGTGATATTGTCGATATTATTGGGCCGTTAGGTAATGGTTTTACAATTTCGGATAACTTTAATTGTATTTATCTTGCTGCAGGAGGAATAGGGGTCGCCCCGATTCTTTTTATGGCCTCGTTTCTTAAGAAAAAAAATGTTGATCTTCTAAAATGTAAGGTTTTTAATGGAGGAAGAACAAAGACTGATCTTTTGTGTGTGGATGATTTTAATAGACTCGGGATAAAAGTTTACGCTACTACGGACGATGGAAGTGCCGGAGATAAGGGTTTAGTGACTCATCCTCTGGAAATTGAGGTAAAAAAAGACAGGCCTGATATCATTGTTGCCTGCGGACCTTTGGAAATGTTAAAAAGTGTTGTTAGTGTTGCAGAATCGCATAGCGTACCCTGTCAGATTTCCATAGAAACAATTATGGCCTGTGGAATAGGGGCTTGTCTTGGCTGTGCGGTCGAAAGTAAAGAAACGGAAAATAAATATAAACACGCCTGTACAGATGGACCGGTTTTCGATGCAAAAACATTAAAACTTGATAGTACAGATCTCGTTAAGTCGTAGAGTAGTTGAGTAGTTAAGTAGTTGTAATGATAAGAGTAATAGCCGTTTTGCAAAAAAATGGACAACTAACCGTTTACAAATATTAACATATTGATTTAATTATAATTTTTTTCTTACTCAACCACTTAACCACTCAACTATTTGACGATGTCTGTAGTATTGGAATTCTCTTTAAAAATTATTAATTTTCCGTTGACTTGACCATAATCTTGTGTTAGATGCTCATAACTTTAAAAGGGCTTGCTCAAAGTCCTTAAAGGCATTCTTTTTAATGAAAAAAGAGACCAGACGAACTTTAAAGGATCTCGCATATTACAGCAGCCTTGGATTTTCCGTATCTCTTTCAATTGTAATTGGCCTTGCCATAGGGGTGTATCTTGACAGAAAAGTTTTCAACACTACTCCTTGGCTAACACTCATTTTTCTTGGACTTGGGATCGCAGCAGCATTTCGGAATATTGCAATAGCAGTAAAGAAGAGTAAAAAACTCTGAAAGAGAAGATTCTCCATTGAAAATACAATACCGTCTTGTAAAATTTATTACCCGTACAAATTGGATCCTGTTTTTTGTCGCAGGCATAATGGGGATTATCATATCGCCACCTGCCTTTGCCAGGGGGATTATATTTGGAGGATTGATAGTTACAATCAACTTCCATATGCTGTCCAGAACACTTAAAAATGCACTCACACCCCCTCATCTTTCACCATATAACGTGATTTTAGCAAAGTATTATGTGCGCTTTATTGTAAGCGGAATTATTATTTTTATACTCATTTCTAAGGGTTATGTTAACCCTATAGGGCTAATAATCGGTCTTTCTGTCGTGGTTGTCAGTATAATGCTTGCAACTATATTTGAACTAAAAAAACTTATTTTCGAGGAGGCAGTTTAAGGATGGAACATCCATATCTCTTGTTTGTTAAATTGTTTGAATTGATTGGATTAGGACATTTTGCCCATTCATATCCCCATGTAATCTATTCATGGGTTGTTATGATTTTGCTCATCGTTTTAGCCACCATTGCAGCTAAGAGTGTCAGCATGATTCCGACTAAGGCTCAAAACGTGTTCGAAGTCATCATTTCGGGGATTGAAGAATTTATGGTTGATGTTACAGGTGAAGAAGGACGTTGGCTGTTTCCGATAGTTGCCACTATATTTATTTATATTCTTACTTGCAATTTGATAGGACTTGTGCCGGGGTTTTTCCCTCCTACCGCCAGTTTGAATACAACCGGTTCCTGTGCACTGACGGTAGTTATATTTACCCATATTATCGGAATCAAGTATCACGGCGTAAAATATATTAAACACTTTTTAGGACCGGTATGGTGGATGGTTCCCATTATTTTACCAATCGAACTCATTGGTCATCTAGCACGTATTTTATCGCTTTCTTTTCGACTCTTTGGTAATATGATGGGCCATGAATTGGTTTTAGGAATTCTTTTCTTTCTGGCAGGTGCATTTTTTGCTCCCTTACCGATAATGGCACTTGGTATTTTTGTAGCTTTAGTGCAAGCATTTGTTTTCTTTTTGCTTTCGATCATGTATTTTACAGGCGCTATGGAACATGCGCACTAATTTGATGCAAAAGATTTGATATAACGATTCAGCCACTAAGACACAAAGGCACAAAGGAAAAATTAATTGAAAAAGGCGGAACAATAATATTTAATAATCTTGGTGTCTTAGTGCCTTTGTGGCAGGATAATTAAGCAGTTACGATTTGGCAATATTCAATCAAAAAAGTTTTACTTTTAATGGGAAAATGGAAGAAGCCCACTAAATAAAATAAAAGGAGGAAAAATCTATTATGGAAGCACAAGCATTACAATTTTTCATCGCTGCTGTTACTGCCGCCGGGTTCGGGATTGCAATCGCAGCTTTTGGGTGCGGTATTGGCCAGGGTCTTGGTCTGAAGTCCGCAGTTGAAGGTATTGCCAGAAATCCGGAGGCATCAGGTAAAGTTACGGTTACTATGCTGATTGGTCTTGCGATGATCGAATCGTTGTGTATTTATGCGTTGGTCGTTTCATTAATCCTTATCTATGCGCACCCTCAGGCTGCTGCAATTGCAGCACTGTTTGCCCACTAATAGATAAGGTTTCCATAGGCAAACAAAACAGGGCTACTCCTTATATGGGGTGGCCCTGTTTTATTAGTTAATAATTAATAATCAATTGCTAATTGTGAATAGTCAATGTATTTTTGTTTAAGTCAGGGTTTATGCAGGGTTATCCGGCTTTAAGGACTTTCTTTAAAAAATAACCTGTATAAGATCCGTTTGTATTTGCGATATCTTCAGGGGTACCGCATCCTACAATATAGCCGCCGTCATCACCCCCTTCCGGACCAAGATCTATGATATGGTCGGCTGTTTTGATAACATCCATATTATGTTCTATCACAATAACCGTATTGCCGGTTTCCACTAACCTGTTGAGTACGTTAAGAAGTTTTTTTATGTCATCAACATGAAGGCCGGTGGTTGGTTCATCGAGGATATAGATAGTTCTGCCGGTTCCCTTTTTGCTAAGTTCCCGTGCCAGCTTGACACGCTGAGCTTCACCGCCAGATAGTGTCGTTGCGGATTGACCCAGACGAATATACCCAACCCCCACATCAACAAGTGTTTGCAGCTTTGATCTGATGTTTCCAATCCTTCCGAAAAAAGCCAGCAGCTGGTTAACCGTCATATCAAGGATATCCGAGATATTTTTACCCTTATATCTGATTTCAAGGGTTTCTCGATTATATCTTTTTCCATGACAAACATCACAGGCTACATATACATCGGGTAGAAAATGCATTTCAATCTTTATGATTCCATCACCTCTGCATGCTTCACATCTTCCTCCCTTTACATTAAAACTAAACCGGCCGGGTTTGTAGCCTCTCATACGAGCTTCGGCCGTTTTTGAAAAGAGATCCCTTATGTAAGTAAAAACACCGGTATAGGTTCCAGGATTTGAACGGGGAGTTCTGCCTATGGGAGACTGGTCAATATTGACAACTTTGTCTATATCCTCAATTCCAAGAACCTTCGCGTGGGCGCCTGTTTGTATCCGGGCATTATAGAGGCGCTGGTGAAGTACACGATTCAGGGTTTCCAAAACTAGTGTCGATTTCCCTGATCCTGATACCCCTGTTATGCAGACAAAACAGCCCAAAGGAAAGCTTACATTAATGTGTTTGAGATTATTTTCGGAAGCACCTTCAATGACAAGTTTTTTCCCAAGGCCATATCGTCGTTTTGATGGGACTTCAATACGTTTTCGACCGGAAAGGTAGAGTCCTGTTAATGAATCTTTGCTTCTAAGAATTTCTTTTGGAGTACCGGAAAAGACCACTTTTCCTCCATGCACACCGGCGCCGGGCCCCATATCAACAACATGATCAGCAGCGAATATAGTATCTTCGTCATGCTCTACTACAAGCACTGTATTACCGAGATCACGCATCTTTAAAAGAGTTTCAAGAAGACGGTTATTATCCTTATGATGGAGGCCAATGCTTGGTTCATCAAGAACATATAAAACTCCGGTCAATTTCGATCCGATCTGTGTTGCAAGACGTATCCTTTGACTCTCACCCCCGGAGAGCGTGGATGCCGACCTATCAAGAGTAAGATAGGAAAGTCCAACATTTTCAAGAAAGGTTAGCCGTTCAATAATTTCTTTGAGAATGCTTTTGGCAATTATTTTTTCTTTGCCGCTAAGTATTATTTCCCTGAAAAAGGTATGAGTTTTTAATACGGAAAGTTCGGTGATCTCAGAAATGGTAAGATCTTTAACTTTTACAGATCTGCTTTCTTTGTTTAATTTTGTCCCTTTGCATTCCGTACAGGGACGGAAATTCATATATCTTTTAATATCTTCCCTTGCCCAGCTTGAGTCTGTTTCCATATATCGACGTTCTAGCTGTGGGATAATACCTTCAAAGGGTTTTTCATAGGTGACACGGCGATTATTGCGTTCAAAATAGAATGTTATTTGTTCAGCCCCTGATCCAAAAAGAAGGACATTTTTAAAATGATCCGGAAGGTTCTTATATGGCGTATAAATGTCAACGCCATAGCGTGTTGTTAAAGCGTCCAGGAATTCAGCAAAATGTACGGAATTTCTATTAGCCCAAATTGCAATAGCCCCTTCTCTTAATGAAAGTTCATGGTTCGGAATAATAAGATTAGGATCGAATTCAGAGGTTGAACCAAGACCATCGCATTTTGGGCATGCCCCCTGTGGAGAATTAAAAGAAAAGCTTGCAGGAGTAAATTTCGGATAACTGACACCACAGGCAATACATGCAGACTTTTCGCTAAAAAGAACCGGTTCCATCCCCATAGCATCTACTGTAACAAGACCGTCTGACTGGGACATAGCGAGTTCTAAAGAATCAGCAAGTCGGTTTTTCATCTTTTCCGTAACAATCAACCGGTCGACAACCACATCGATTGTATGTTTTTTATTTTTATCAAGCTTGCCTACTTCTTCAATTTCAATTATTTTACCATCAACACGGACGCGAGCAAAGCCTTCCTTTTTAAGACGTTTGAAGAGCTTTTCATGGGTTCCCTTCTGACCTGATACAATGGGCGCTAAAATTATTATTTTAGCTCCTTCAGGAAAGACCATTACTTTATCTATTATCTGATCAAGAGTTTGGGAAGTGATTGGTTGTCCACATTTGTAGCAATGGGGAATACCAATCCTGGCAAAAAGGAGACGGAGATAGTCATAAACTTCCGTTACTGTTCCAACGGTTGATCTTGGGTTGTGACTGGCTGTTTTTTGTTCTATTGCGATGGCGGGCGACAATCCTTCGATCATGTCAACATCGGGCTTTTCCATACGTTCTAAAAATTGACGTGCATATGTGGAAAGGGACTCGACATATCTGCGTTGTCCTTCAGCATAAAGGGTGTCAAAGGCAAGTGTCGACTTGCCTGAACCGGAAAGGCCTGTTATTACAACAAGTTTATTTCGAGGTATTTCTACATCGATGTTCTTCAAGTTGTGCTGTCTTGCACCCCGGATGGTAATTTTTTTGGATTCCATATACTGTCCATTCACAGTTTGAGACCTTTGCAAAACGCCCCCTTTTGTCCAATTTCTGTGTTAGGCTAAAATTTTAATCCTCGAAATACTCAATGTATGCCTGTGGTTAAAATTTTCGCCTGCCTTGAACTTGAACAAAATTGAGCATTTTTCAAAGGTCTCAGTTTGAAGTATTGTAACCGTTCACCGTTCAGAGGTTCAAGGTTCAGGGTTTACGATTTTTTCATATTTTTGCTTTTAATGTCAGTACAAGTTCGCTCGGCTAATTTTAAAGCTCGAATGAATTCTGCATTAGATTCAAAATCAAAGGCTTTAACTACCTAAACAGGTGAACTTCGAACTCTGAACCTTGAACCTCTGAACCCTGAACCCGTGAACGGTTACGAAGTATTTTATCCGCCTTCGCAGAAGACCATGGGTTTAATCGTGGGGCTCCAATTTATAACACAAACAAAATATACAATAACATAAAATATTTTTTCAAACAAAAAACGTGTAATGGGTAATATTTAAAGACTTTTAGCAATACATTAAAAAATATTAAGAATTGTTTTAAAAAATATTTAAAAATAAAAGCGATTTTAAGTTTTTTCAAGAAAATCGATGAAGACATTTTTGTTCATAACTTGTTAAAAACGTCGGATATGCTTAAAATGTTTAAAGAAAAAATAGTTTAAAAAGATAGCGCATTGGGAAGCACTTACATTTTAGCATATAAAAAATATAAATTAAAACAAGAAGATAAACAAATTATATAATTCACAGCCATATAAAATAAAAAATCGGATTTATCGGATTTGACATATGGAGATTGATGCCTTAAAAACTACAGAATTGTTTGTTTTTTTTAATTTATCAGGAATAACTTATCCAAACCGTTTATTTTCTTCATTATTTAGCTATCACTTTCTTTCAAAACAATGTGTTAATCTTATTATAATTGCAAAATTAGGGGCATTAATCCATATGGAAGGCATTTGGAAAGAGGCAAAATCCGCTATTAAGAAGATGGTACCAGATCATAGCTTTAGGATGTGGATTGAACCCATTGAATTTATTAAAGACGATGAAGATAATGTCGTTCTTTCAAGCCCTAATTTATTTTCCAAGAAACGGGTTTTTGAAAACTACGGCGCTATGATCAAATCAGAATTAGCCAAAGCTTCAGGAAAGGAATGTAAGTTTTGCATTGAGGTTTCCAAGCAAAACGGAACTTTAAAGCCAAAACCGGTTAATAATCGTCAGCTGTTACTCCCAAGTTTCAATGCCAACCCATATAATGGGCGTAGATTGTGTAAAAATTTTACCTTTGATCAGTTTGTTGTTGGCGGAAACAATGAATTTGCATATTCTGCCGCCCTTTCACTTGCTTCTCGGAGAAATCATCAGCAGAATTCTTTGTTTTTATTATCAAAGACCGGAATGGGGAAAAGTCATCTTTCTCAAGCAGTAGGGCACTTTATTTTGTCCGAATATCCTTTAGAACATGTTTATTATATTACTGCTGAAGACTTTACCAATGAAATGATAAATTCTTTTAAAAATAATACTATTAGTGAATTCAAAAAAAAATACAGAAATGGGTGTGACGTTTTATTAATCGAAGATGTTCATTATTTAACTGGTAAGGAACGGACACAGGTTGAGCTGGCGTTGACCCTGGACACCTTGTTTGAAGCCGGGAAAAAAATTATTTTTTCCAGCTGCTACCTGCCCGCCGAAATACCAAAACTTAATGACAAATTAGTGTCTCGTCTTTCAAGCGGCCTTATTTCTAATATAGATCTCCCGGACTTCAGGACAAGGATTAGAATATTAGAAAAAAAAGCTGCAACTAACGGTTATAAAATACCTGAAGAAGTAACTCGCTATCTTGCCTCTGAACTTATAGATAATGTAAGACAACTTGAAAGTGGACTTATTGGGGTTGCCGTCAAATCTTCCCTGTTAGGAGCAAAAATTGATCTTGACCTTGCCGAAAGTGTTGTTAAAAATATTGTTCGGCAACGAAGTAATATTACAATAGATGTTATCAAGAAAATTGTATGTAAATATTATGGAATTTCCGTGAAGGACATTATATCAAGTTCCCGAAAACAAAATATAGTCAAGCCAAGACAGATGGCCATTTATCTTTCACGTAGGTATACCGATCAACCCCTTCAGGCTATCGGGAAAAGTTTCAACCGGTACCATGCTACCGCTCTTTATGCCATTGCCGCAGTTGAGCGGGGATTAAAAGAAAATGGTTTTTTTCAAAAACATGTTGAATTTTTTTGCCAAAAATTAGAATCCGGCAAATATTGATGAATTCATAAAAAGTCGAATTCATCCCGTTTTAGGTTTTAAGTGTTGCCGACTTCGCCATAGTGGCCAAAGGCTACGACGGCTGAAAGGTTTGAAGCTATAGTTTTACATTTAATTACAAATACTTAAAACTTAAAACCTCAAACTTAAAACGTTCGTAAAAGAAAATTTTTCATTTTTTACGAAACCGTCAATATTAAATAGTTTATCTTTTCCGACATCCGCCTTCTGTCCTCTGTCATCCGTCGTCCATCATCTGTTCCCTGTCGTCCGTCGTCTGTCCTCTGACTTAACTCAACTTATTGTGATTTTAAAAACTCCCCATCATAAAATACCATATCCTCGAGAATCTCCATGCGAATGTTTTGATTTCTTTCAATAATACAGCGTACACTTAGAGCGCAAAGCTTTTGGCAAATCGGATCTTCGATATCGAAGTCACCAAAACATCCTAAATGATCATCCAAGGGGAATTTATTATTTATCTCTTCTTTCATATCGTATCCTTTAGCTTCAATAAAGAAAGCATTTCTTCATGAATTTTATTATTTGTTGCCAGTATCTCTTGTTTATCTATTGTATAAGGCATGTTTGAAAAGTCGGTAATAGTCGCTCCCGCTTCTTTTGCAATCAACATTCCGGCGGCTGTATCCCACGGCTTTAATTTTTGCTCCCAGAACGCATCAAAACGACCACAAGCTACAAAACAAAGATCAAGCGCTGCGGAACCTAGTCTTCTTATCCCCTGAGAGGCTTTCAGGCAATTAGAAATACGGGTCAGGATGGGATTGATAATGTTTTTAAAATCATATGGGAAACCGGTTACCAGCAGACTTTCTGAGACTTTTGCCGTGTTTGATACTTTTATCGGTCGGCCATTTAAAGTTGCTCCTTTCTCTGATTCAGCTATAAAAAGCTCTTCCGTTATCGGGCTAAATACAATGCCTGTGACTATCTCTCCTTTTATGGCAAAAGCTATGGAAACGGAAAAGAGATTGAGATTATGAGCAAAGTTTGTTGTACCGTCAAGGGGGTCGATAATCCACTGACATTTCGATTCTTTCTTATTGGCGCCACTTTCCTCGGCCAGGATAGCGTGGTCGGGAAATTTTGTCTGTATTGTCTCAATTATTATCTTTTCAGATTCTTTATCGGCTTCCGTAACAAGATCGATATCTCCCTTTTTATTGATTTTAGATATTCTGCCAAAGTGAGACCGAAGTATTTCTCCCCCCTTATAAGCAGCGGCAATACCAGTCATTTTTACATGTTCAAGATCCATAAGCTCAGACGCGGGTCAATTGGAATATATTTTTAGACCGGGTTAAAATATGGTATTTCAATGGCCACGTTTATATTATTTTTTTTTTAAATGTCAACACAATAATGGTTCTCTATTATCAAGACCATATCTTTAAGACAACATTGGTGAACGTTCTTTTATTATATGTTGAATTCCAGACTCCATCTTTTTAATAAGGGGCGATAAAGATGATGGATCAACAGCTGAAATGGCTGTTCCGTTAAGGGAATTGCTGAGTTTAACAATAGTCTCTTTTTCAACAAGATCTTGCTTATTTAAGACACGGAATGAAGGGATATTGTATAAATTAAGGTCTGCAAGTAATTTTTCAACCGATTCTATTTGATCTTCAAAGCGTGGATTGCTGATGTCAATTACATGTAGGAGGAGGTCTGCGCTTTCAAGTTCCTCTAAGGTCGCACGAAAAGCAACTATAAGATCTTTCGGGAGGTTTTTAATAAATCCTACCGTATCTGTAATGATAACCTCTATGTCTTTAGGAAATTTAAGTCGCCTGCTCGATGGATCCAATGTAGCAAAAAGACGGCTTTCAGCCAGAACGTTGCTCTTTGTAAGTGTGTTAAGAAGAGTAGACTTACCGGCATTGGTATATCCTACAATGGAAATAACAGGAAGGCCTCTTTTGCTTCGTTTTCTCCTTTGCTGTCTTCTTTGTTTCTGAACGAGAGATAGGTCTTTTTCCAAACGTGCAATACGAT
This sequence comes from uncultured Desulfobacterales bacterium, assembly GCA_964561845.1. Classification (GTDB taxonomy): domain Bacteria; phylum Desulfobacterota; class Desulfobacteria; order Desulfobacterales; family JAUVVS01; genus JAUVVS01. The sequence goes on from CAZLRK010000052.1 coordinate 11,486, forward strand.
CACGAACACGCCGCCTGTTTATTTCCAGTTTGGTTTCACCGGGTCCGCGTCCACCTATGCCGCCTGTCAAGCGTGACATAGCGGTATTTTTTAAAATAAGACGTGGCAGCAGGTATTTCAGCTGGGCTAACTCAACCTGAAGTTTACCTTCCCTTGTTTGTGCGCGTTGAGCGAAAATGTCGAGAATTAATTGGGTTCTGTCAATGACCTTCAAATCAATCTTATCTGTAATAGAACGTATCTGGGATGGATTCATTTCCTGGTCAAAGATAATAAGTGTTGCTCCCTTCATAAGAGCTATAATAGTCAGATCCTTAAGTTTTCCAAGGCCCATAAGAAATCTTGAATCAGCCTTTTTGCGTTGTTGCAACACAGTATCTACAACATCAATGTTGCTTGATGCGGCAAGTTCTTTTAGTTCAGCTAAGGAGTCTTTGGCAATATGCTTTGGAGCGGTTGTTACACTTACAAGGAGCGCCCTTTCCCTTTTTGTATTTGCATCATATAGTGTGCTAATCTGGGCAAGTTCCGTTTCAAGCGCCTGGATAAGCTCGAGGCACTCGATTCTTAATTGGCTGGTATTGAGGGGAGGAAATATTTGGTATGGTTTTCCATCTAAACTTTTTGGTAAAATATGACTTGCATGAACTTGATGCGGTTGGCCGTCATTCGTTATTGTAATGGCAGCCATGATGTCTAGTCTTAAGAGGGCAAGATCCGTGAGATCGTCCTCGGTAAGCGACTCATCTTTGAGGTGAGTGTGAACACATTTTAATCCCTTTAGTCTGCCGGGTGCGGCTCGATATTCATTTGTTTGCGGAATAACAATTCCACGATGGTCTCCTACAATGACGTATGCAATCTTCCCCGCCCGGTTAATAAGAAGTCCTATCTGACGATGTATTTCATGGGAGAGTTTACTTATGGTACGAGCAAGTTCAGATGTGATAAGAAATTCAGGAGGAATACGGCGCCGGTATAGATTTTCGAGTCTCCGGATCTGATTTGCCTTAAGCCCTCTGGAATTTCCAAAAAGCTTTTTCATATAGATTAAGTTATTTGTCGTTTTGTTAATTTAAAAATATCAGAATTCGACTTCGCGTGCCAGATTTTCAAAACGGGTACAGGTATCCAAAAAAGTCAATAGTATATCTCCGGTAGGTCCGTTTCGCTGCTTTTTAATCAGTATCTCTGCCGTGCCCTTCTTGGGGTTATTTTCATCGTCGTTATATAACTCATCTCTGTATATAAAGGCAACTACATCTGCATCCTGTTCAAGAGCGCCCGATTCTCGTAAGTCTGAAAGCTTTGGCCTTTTATCGGTACGTTGTTCAAGCATCCTGTTGAGCTGGGAGAGCGCTACAACCGGAATGTTAAGCTCTTTAGCCAGGGCCTTTAAGGATCTAGAAATGTCTGAGATTTCGAGGTCTCTGCGTTCAGCCATGCCGCGAGACCGCATAAGCTGGAGATAGTCGATAATGATAAGACCTATATCCTTATCCATCTTAAGCCTTCGCGCTTTTGCTCTAATTTCCATTGCTGATATGCCTGGAGAATCATCAATATAAATAGGAGCACTTGTTAAGGTCCCTGCGGCATCTGTGATTCGCTCCCAATCATCCTGACTCATGAAACCACCTCTCAAGCGGGAAGAGTCAATTCTTGCCTCACTTGTGAGCATCCGCATGGATAGCTGTTCCATTGACATCTCGAGAGAAAAAATTGCAGCAGGAATGTTTGAATCAACGGCTGCATTTCTTGCAATATTCAGTGCAAACGCCGTTTTGCCCATACTGGGACGTCCTGCGATGATAATAAGATCAGAATTCTGAAAACCTGCAGTCTTTTCGTCGAGTTTTGTAAAACCCGTGGGAACACCGGTCACAAGGGCTTTGTTTCCTTGTCGCTCTTCGAGGGCATCAATGTTGCTTTCAATGATTTCACTGATTGAATAAAATTCTCGCTTAGTTTTATTTTCTGATACCTCAAATATCGATCTTTCCGCAAAGTCAATTACATCATCAACGTCACCCCGATCATCAAAACATCTTGTAGCTATTAAATTTGCCTTTTCAATAAGACGCCTCAAAGATGCCTTATCATGAACAATCTTTGCATAATGTCGGGCGTTAATTGCTAAAGGAACAGCATCTACAAGCCTGGCCAAGTAGGTTGCGCCGCCGATTTTCTCCAATAAGTTTTCTTCTTTGAGAATATTAGTAAGAGTTACCAGGTCAATGGGTTCACTTCTTGAAAAGAGTTCAGTTATTGCGGTGAAAATCTTTTGATGAGCGGAATTGTAAAAGTCTTCAGGCGAAAGAATTTCAACAATATCAAGCAATGTTGTGTTATCAATCAGGATTGCGCTTAAGATAGATTCCTCGGCTTCAAGGTTCTGAGGAGGAACTTTGAATAACGACGGATCTTTTTCTTTTCGTAATTGGCTATCGGCCATGGGTCTCACGTTATGATTGATGGTAAATAAAAAATGAACGTCCAACAAATTGTTGCATCTGAAATTACGACCGAGCTTTCATAACACCTTGAAAATACATACACAGGTCAGGTGCTCTGAATTTCTTATTCCGCCACTACTTCAAGAGTTATTTCCGGTTCAACTTCCTTATAGACGCGGATAGGGATTTTATAAATACCGGTTTGTTTGATGGGTTCAATGAGTAGAACCATCCTTTTTTCTACTTCAACTCCCTGGTCTGCAAGTGCATTTACGATGTCATGTATTGAAATCGAACCGTAGAGACGATCTTTTTCGCTTACTTTTGCTGCAATTTTACATGAAACACCATCAAGTCTTTCGGCCATTTCCTCGGCAAACGCTTTTTCCTTGGCAATCTGGAGATCAAATTTAGATTTTTCCTGTTCAAGCATTTTTCGATATTGAGGTGTTGCAGGCACAGCTTTTTTTTGGGGAAGGAGATAGTTTCTGGCATAACCTTCCGCTACAGTTACTTCGCTACCGATGATGCCGAGAGACTCTATTGTTTCTTTTAATATTACTTTCATTTTGAACCTCCGAATAAATACTAGTTAGTTTCCTAGTTCTGAAATTGGTGCTTTTGGGGTAATAAATTCTGTGCATAAAGATTATGCGCTTTAATGGGCTATGAATTTTTTTTATTAATTTCTAATCTTCTGAAATTCAGCCACATATCAAAAAAACCAAGTCCAATTACAAAAAGCAAAACTACCTGCTGCAGGGCAATAAGGCTGTATAAAAAAAGCCTAAGCAGACGGGGAAATTGCTTCTTTTCAAAATAAAATGACACAATAGCAATGCCATGGAAAAAATATATCATCATCAGGACTATAAGGCCGTTTAAACCTAACATCTTAAAAGCTTTATCCGGATAAAGAAGTAATAAACCGGATCCGATGACACCCCAAACAAGAAATTCAGGTGCTTTCCATTGGGTAAGAGCACCAAAATCAGGATAAAAGAAATTCTTTTTCTTAAGTATCGGCTTTGCCAACATTAGATTTGTCCAGGCCACAAAAAGAGTTGATGTTATCGCTAAGGCAGGGATGATGCGTACCAGAACATACTGAATATTTTCAAGCGAATTTAAAATCACCTGAATATTTTCCTCGGATACCCCCATTTTTTGGTATAAAATCATAGTAAGCTGAAGGTTTTTTGCTACGTATTCTGAGACTAGAGGCTTGATAGCCGTATTTGATATATTACTGTAAAAGAGCAAAGCGACAATGGTCGTGAAAAACACGACACTACACGCATACAGAATCGTTTTTTCAATTGAGAGGTTTAACTCGATAAGCTCACTCAAAATAAAACCAAGTATTAACAGTTCAATAAAGAACAATATGTCGATGGATATACCGCCTAGCACTATAATCATAATAATGATTGTCATAGCCGGGATAATAATTCCGGTTGTTCGGCCTAGTTTCGAGCGATAGAAAAGAATCGGCAAAGGTATTAAAAGGGAAACTATCAAGCCAAAAATAGGTATATAGACTGATAATGCAAATATGAAGCTTGTAATTGCAATACCATTGATAATATCTTTTGATATCCTCCCTTGAGCGGTTATAGGCACTATCTTTTCTCCATTATAAGGTTAGACCTTTGCAAAACGCTTTCCGCTAAACTTGCTCCCTACATGATCGGGGAGTGAGATTCAAGTTCAAAGAAGACGATCCCGCCTGGCTGAATTGACTACCCTGATAAACCATTTTATGGGGGCAGGCATCCACTAATTGAGTTACCCTGTGGCGAAATAGCAAAAGAGGACGTTTTTCAAAGGTCTCTTTACGTCATGGGCCTCAATAAGGTATTTTGAAACTTCTCAAAAAGTAATGGTCGCATTTATTGGTAGACGAGGTATCGAAATGTTGGAGTGATCAGGTGATCGGTAATCAGTAAACGGTAATCGGTCACCGACAACCTGATCACCGATCACTGATTACCTATTACTGATCACCGACTAACACAGCGCTTACAATAGCTTTTTGAGAAATTACATTTCGTCCGCTATAAATCCATTGTGCCCATATAAGGCATCAGAGCAACAGTACGAGCGCGTTTAATTGCCATTGCCAGGGAACGTTGATGCTTTGCACAAGCTCCTGAAATGCGTCTTGGTATGATCTTGCCTCGTTCGGTTGTAAAGTATCTGAGTGAATTTACATCTTTGTAATCTATTATCAAGCTACTATCTGCACAAAAACGGCATACTTTACGACGATGATATATTTTTCTTTTTTTCTTGCTGCTATTTCTATTCCTGTTATATTTTAAGGCTGTAGCCATATTTCTACTCCTCTTTGTTGCTTTCTATGGGTGTTTTTTCGTCACCCGGTGATTCATTTTCATCAGGCAGATCTTCTTCGAGTTCTGCTTTGGCCTTTTCTTCTTTTATTTTTTCAATGTCCACTTCCTTTTCGAGCAGTACCGTCATAAATTTCATGATTCGGTCATCAATTCGGGAAAACCGTTCTATTTCGTTTACAAGTTTTCCGGTCCCGCAATAATCGATTCGAATATAATAACCACGTACCTTTTTTTTGATCTCATAGGCAAGTTTTTTTGATCCCCATTCATCGGTAATTACTAAGAATCCTTCATGTTGATTAATTATTTCCTGTAATCTTTCTGTAACGGGACTTCTTTCTTCATCTGAAAGATCAGGATCAATGATAATAATTGTTTCGTACCTTCGCATAAGACCTCCTTTTGGATTTAAAGCCCTCGTAAAGAGTTGAGAGCAAGGATTAAAAATTTAATAGATAAATATCACCACAAAAAACTAACTGTCAAGATGATTTAATTAAACATTTCATTTTTTGTGAGAGAAAAATTATGAATCCTTCTTTTTTTGAATGGTCGAATACTATAAAAATCTACTTGACAGATGAATAACCATTATGTGATGAGGGAAGAAGTAAGGTTTCTTATTAAGTATTGAGGAAAGGAGGAACTATGAGCAATAAAAAGGTTACGGTAAACATCCCGTATGGCTCCCGGATGCAGTCGGTAAGTATCCCTGACGACCAGCTCGTTGGGACCTATTTACCCAAAAGGATCCCAACAGCACAGGATCCTAAGGAATTGTTTCGTGAGTCTATCAAAAAGGGCATGGAGACCTGTGGAATTGGCGAAAAGGCAAAACCCGGCGCTAAAGTTTGCATTATAATAACCGATCGCACCCGCCCCACACCGAATCAGATCATCGTTCCCCTGGTGCTGGATTTGCTTAATGACTATGGGATATCCGATAAGGACATTACCATCATTGTCGGCCTTGGCATGCATGACAAGGACAATCCTGAAGCGATCCTGGGTAATGTCGGTCAGGCTGTTGTTGATCGGGTGACAGTCATCAACAATGAACCTGACAATGAAAAGATAATGGTCCGCATGGGTGAGACTTCTTTTGGCACGCCGGTGGAGCTTCACCAAAGGTTTGCCGAGGCAGATATTAAGATCGGAACAGGCAACGTTACTCCCTGTGTACTGTCAGGTTGGTCCGGAGGGGGGAAGATTGTCTTGCCCGGGGTTGCAAGCCGGAGATGTATCTATGCAAACCACGAACGCTACACAAGGATACTATCCGAGCTTCAATGCGCTTCGTTGATGGGTATTATGCCTCCTGAGAACGAGGTCCGTGCCGATATTGAAGAAACCGCTGATATAAGCGGAATTGATATGGTTATAAACACCCTCTTGGATATTGAGGGGAATCTTTTTATGGCTTACAGTGGTGAGCCTGTGGCTGTCCACAGGGCCGCGGTTGAAAAAATGAGTCCGTATGTGGAAGTCAGTGTTCCCCAGACTGTTGATATCATGATCACGGGCGTTGGGGAACCGGGCTTTGAGGTTAGCCTTTTTCAAGGAGGATCACGGGTCTGCGGCGGTGTAGATAGATATCTTAAAGAGGGTGGAACCCTGATTATGGCAAATGAATGCCGAGAAGGGATCTATGAAGGATTCGAACATGCGCAGTATCGTGAATGGATGAAAAAGATGCCTACCCCGGAAAAAATTCGCGAGTATACGGAGGACGCAAAAATAGGACCGGAAAAAAGTATTGTTCTTCACACTTTTTCCTGGTTGATTCACGAAAAGAAATGTCGGATCCAGATTGTAACAGACAATATGACAAAAGAGGAACTAAAAGAAGTCCATCTTGAACATGCCTTTACTGTTCAACAGGCTTTTGACGAAGCCCTGGACAGGTATGGAAATGATGCTTCCGTTGCCGTGATGCCTTACGCAGCGTTAGTTTTACCGAAATAGGGTAGCGGGTAAAATGATTAATAATTAACAATTAATTATTAATTATTAAGTAGGCGTTTTGCAAAGGTCTCAATCTATAAGAAAAGGAGTTGACTACCTGTGGAATTAAAAGCAATCCATGAAAACTGTTCCGGGTGTGGGGTCTGTCGCCTGGTTTGTGCTTTGGAAAATTTCAGGGAAATAAATCCCTCCATATCGGCATTAAGGATTGAAGGTAGATTCCCTGCACCGGGTGACTACCGGATTCATCTCTGTGACCAGTGCGGTATATGCGCCGAAGTTTGTCCAGTGGAGGCTATTCAAATGAAAAACGGCGCTTATATTATTGATGAGGATGAATGTAACGGGTGTATGATCTGCGTTGAGGAGTGTCCTCTTAACATGCTTTTTGAGCACAAGAACATGGAGATACCCATTAAGTGCACTCTTTGCGGCGAATGTGCAAAAATATGTCCAAGGGAAGCACTGGTTGTTGAAAATCAAAAGGAGAGTATTTAAAGTGATTTACGGATATGCAGGAACTATACTAAGAGTAAACTTGAGTAGTGGCCAGGTCATAAAAGAACCGCTTTCTCAAGAAATGGTCGACAAATATTTGGGTGGAAGAGGCTTTGTAGCTAGGATACTCTATGATGAAATACCTCAGGGAGTCGATCCCTATGGAGATGAAAACATCTTTGTGGCGACTGTTGGCCCTCTAACGGGTCATTTCCTGCCTGCCAGTGGAAAGACCCATTTTGGCACAAAATCTCCTGCCACAGGCGGATATGCGGATAGCAACATGGGTGGACATTTCGGACCCGCATTGAAATATGCCGGATATGATGTTCTGATATTATCCGGGAAAGCTAAAGAACCGAGTTATTTATTTATAGAAGATGATATCGTTGAGATCCGTTCTGCGACCAAATACTGGGGCAAAGGCGCCATTACATCCGAAGAAAAACTTAAAGAAGATCTTGGCGAAGATTTTCAGATAATTACCATTGGACCGGCAGGAGAAAATAAGGTCAGATTCGCCTGTATTTCACACGATTTCGGACGACAGGCCGGCAGAACCGGTATCGGAGTTGTTCTTGGAAATAAAAATATAAAAGCGATTGCAGTTAAGGGAACAGGCAGCCTGTCTGTCTTTGATGTTGAAGGGGCATATGCAAAGGGAAAAGATGCCTATAAAAAAGTATTTGCCAAACCGGGTTTTAAGGGTTGGACTCCGGAAGGTACGGCAGGAATAACAGACTGGGTTAATGAGGTAGGTGCATTTCCGACACGCAACTTTCAAACATCCTTTGCCGAGCACTATAAAGATATCAACGGGAAAGCGGTAATAGAGAAGCTGAAAAATACGGATAAGGGATGCTTTTGCTGTCCTACTCCCTGTGGTAAATACGGTCATACCAAGACACGATTGGGATCGGCATATGTGGAAGGCCCGGAGTTTGAAACCATTGCGCTTTTTGGCGGAAACTGCGTACTTCAAACAATCGAGGATGTTGCTTATGTAAACTATATTTGTGATGAATTGGGGATTGACACCATTTCCGCAGGTGTGGTTGTTTCATGGGCCATTGAATGTTTCGAAAAGGGCATTTTGACCAAAGAAAAGATCGGAAGAGAAATTTCATTTGCCGATCTGGATTCCGTTGTTTACCTGTTAAACAAAATCAGCAGTCGGGAAGGGGTTGGCGATTTACTGGCGGAAGGTGTAAAAATAGCTTCTGAAAAATTGGGAAAAGGTTCCGAGAAATTTGCAATTCATGTCAAAGGCTTGGAATGGAGCGGCTATGAGTGTCGGAACGCACCCTCCATGATGCTGGCTTACATGACTGCGGATGTCGGTGCGCACCATAGCAGGGGCTGGGTATTGGGGCATGACATGGCTGGCTCGGGAGCCAGCGTGCACGACCTGATTGCAGCCGGGGGGGGTGGAGAAAAGAGACCTAAAGCGGAAGTTACAGCTAAATCCGCAGAATATGTGATTAATTCTCAGAACACACGCCCGGTGTTTGATGTATTGGGTACTTGCAGATTGCAGATGATGGAACTTGGGTTTGAAGTGGAGAATTACTCGGAACTCTTCTATTACATCACCGGCAAAAAGAGAAGCTGGGAGGATATGCTTAAAATATCCGAACGGATATGGCATTTAACAAGGGCGTTTTCAGCCAGGGAAATAAAGGATTTCGGGCGGAATATTGATTATCCACCTCCCCGTTTTTATGAAGAACCCGTATCCAGCGGTCCCAACGAAGGCCATTTTCTTACTCATGAGGAGATTGAATTTCTTCTGGATGCATACTACAAGGCACGCGGTTGGGACGAAAACGGCATACCGACAAAGGAAACTCTAGAGCGTGTGGGCCTGGAAGATGTGGTAGAAGCGATGGATGATAAACGTTAACTTAACAATTAATTATTAATTATTTTTTCCTGCATCTTTGAGCTGTCTTCACGCTTGCACTCATGATTCTGCAAAGTTCACCACACTCTTTAGTTAACAATTAATAATCAATTGCTAATTGTGAATAGTTAATGTCTTTTTGTTTAAGCTACCACTTATGACTAAAGGGGGACGTGTGAGGGAATATGGCACTTTTCGTTCACGCACCCATTAGCACGCTTCAAACATTACTAAAATATCACTCTCGTTTTTGTATTATTTTAGCCAGTTCATCTAATTGACGTTGTTCCAGTTTTGCTGTTTTTGGCCGGGATAATATGCTTTTTATTCTCTCTTTTGCTCTTTCGGCCAGATTTTTTTTGCCATCCATTGCCCAATCATCATATCTGGATCGGTCAAACAGGTCAGGATACCAGTTTTCGGAACGGAAGTGTTCAAATGTATGGTCTTCCGTTAAAAACTGGTTTCCGATGCCGACCCGGTCAATTACATCAGCTGCTAAGGATTCCTGATCCAGATTGATCCCCTCCTTAAATCTTTTGATCATTCCAAGCAATTCATTTGTCATTACCACTAGATCCAGGGACCCTGCCAGGCCGGATTCAAGATAGCCCACATCGTGAATCACATTACATCCGGTTAATGCTTGAGTAACACATGTAAAACAGGATTCCATGGCCGCCTGTTCGTCGGCAACTTTTGCATCGGAGCAGCCTGCGGTTCCAAAGTGTGTCAGCCCCAAATAATGGTAAACCTCTGCAATGGCACATGCCATCAAAGTCGATTCAGGTGATCCGTAGGAGGTCACACTGCTTTTCATATCCATATTCATGATAACTCCAGGCATTATCATGGGGGCGCCTTCGTTTTTTAATTGTGAAATAACGAGAGCGCTGAGTCCTTCCGCTAAATTTATTACGATGGTTCCTGCCAGTGTGACGGGAGTTGTCGCTCCTGCAGCCTGGGCGCAGCTATAAATCACCGGAATTCTCTTTTCAGCACTGATCAAAAGTTTTCCCAGGGCATCTTCCGAATGGATCAAAGGAGACGTTGAGGCCATGAGGTGCATCCAGAAGGGTTTTTTTTCAAGTTCCCCGGTGCTTTTTATCACTGAAGCCATTTCAATGATATCATTTACGCCCTGCACATCATATGCGCTGAATATTGGAGGCTTATTGGAATATGTAGTCATGATCTCAAATTGATGAAGATGGCTTACATTTTCAGGATAATCTTGAACCAGTCCAAGGCACATCATAAAATCTAAGTTTTCCATTTGGTCTTGAAGCACCACGGAATCAATCACATCCTTTTTTGTCCATCTTTTTCGCTCTCCGGTTAAACTATCGACCATAAAGATCGTATTTTCTCCTGTACCGAAATAAAAATTACCGTTTGTTAAACGCATGGCGGGCCGGCCGTCTATTGTATAGATAATAATTTGCTTCGGCGCTGAATTGACGGCTTTCTCGACAAGCCATGAAGGAATGTAGGCGACTTCGTTTTCGACTTTGGCGCCTGCTTCTCTAAGAAGGCCACATGCTTCTTTATGCGGAACAGACACTCCGGTTCTTTCAAGCACCTCAATGGCGGTGAAATATAATTTCTTGATTCCTGCTTCATCTAAAACTTTTAACCGCGGCAGTTCATTCACAAAATCCATTTTTCCCTCCATATGCTTTTAAGAGTTGACTTGTTTTTTTCAAGGAGTAATATTTCCTATTAAAATATTTTGTATATCATATCCTTTTACATTTTACTATCTCATATGATCAAGAATTGTGTAAAGGATTGAAGCAATATAACTCACTTTCCGCACATAAAAATATCAATAATTTCGACTTTTCATATTTG
>CAZLRK010000053.1:0-22468 GCA_964561845.1 uncultured Desulfobacterales bacterium
CACGGCGGAATAAGTTGCAATTGAAATTACGAGAGGTCAGGAGTTCTGAATTTAAAAAATCGAGTACCGGATGACGTTGAACACGCAGTGCTGAAATTATCCAGGGAGAATCCTGCTTTTGGATGGGTGCAAATATCTTTATTTACACCGGCACGAATGAATATCTTGTTACCTACCGAATTTACAATAAAAACTACGCTCATAAAGTTGACGCTTTCAAATTTACCATAGCAGACGGATTTTTTTTCAAAAAAAATGAAAATTTTCTTGACAATAAATGAATGATCGTTTATTTTAAGGACATGAGAATTAAGGATGATGAAAAAGTAGCAGCCCTATTTGAGGCCACAGTTAAACTGGTCAATGAAATCGGATTCGCCTCCAGCTCAGTGTCCAAAATTGCCAAGGAAGCCGATGTATCTCCGGCCACAATATATGTGTATTACAAAAATAAAGAGGATCTTTTAGTATCAACCTACATCGAAATAAAACTTGATCTAAGCAAGGCCATACTTAGTGATTTTAACGACAAGCTACCGATCAGGGATATATTGAGAAATGTATGGTTTAACATGTTCGAATATATCTCTAACAACTTGGAATATTATAAATTTGCCGAACAATTTTCCAATTCGCCTTACAGCTCTTTAGTCAATAAAAAAGAAGTGGAACAATTTTTTGAACCATTGATCAAGGTGCTGCAAAGTGGAATAGAACAAAAGATTATTAAAAATGTGAATCTTGATGTTCTCACGGCCTTCATGATCTATCCGATAACGGTTCTTGCCAATCCACGTTTATGCCAAGACTTTGAAACGAACGAGGAAAATATTGAAATAGCATTCACATTAGCTTGGGATGCTATAAAGCTATAAAAAATTTTTTCTTATATATAAATGATCGTTCATTTATAATTCATTGAATAAATGGGAAATATAAAACCGAATGAAACTAAAAATCATCATTAGCATCATCACAGGAATTGCCATTATGCAGTTTATCAACATTGTTACCCCGGCGGTGAGTAATTCCGACCATACCCTGCCGAGTAAAATAGAGGATTCGCCTCAATATAAAGACGGAAAATTTAACGACATTGGAAAGGTGCTGAATATGTCCTTCACAGATTATGCTTCGACCACTTGGGATTTTCTTTTCACCAGAAATCATAGAACACCGGACACAGAGCTGCCGGTTAAACTGGTAGATTTGTCACACTTCAACAACCAGGGCAGCGATCAATTAAACGTCACGTGGCTGGGTCATTCATCACTAATGATCAACATCGACGGGTACAAAATTCTAACTGACCCAGTGTTTGAAAAGCGCGTTTCTGTATTTGGCCCGACACGTTTTAACGGCGATGTGCCCTTGGACATCCAGCAGATTCCGAAAATAGACGCTGTCATTATTTCTCACGATCACTACGATCATCTCAACAAGTACTCCGTGCAGCGTTTAATTGAAAAGTCAAATAAGTTTATCGTCCCAATAGCGGTCGGTGCCCGGCTTATAGACTGGGGGGTACCCAAAGGGAAAATCGTCGAGTTGGACTGGTGGCAAGAATACTGGCTCGATCAAAAGTTGATGGTAGCTGCAACTCCGGCACAGCATTTTTCAGGGCGTGGTATCACCGACCGCAATAAAACGCTGTGGGCATCATGGGTCATCAAAACGCCATTTCACAAACTATTTTTTAGCGGTGATTCGGGTTACTTTGGTGGTTTTAAACAAATTGGCGACAAGTACGGTCCATTTGACATGACATTCATAGAATGCGGGGCGTACAATAAATCCTGGGAGCAGGTGCACATGTTTCCCGAGCAAACCGTTCAAGCGCACTTGGATCTAAAAGGAATAGTTTTGCACCCGATTCACTGGGCTACGTTTAACCTTGCTCTACATCCCTGGTACGAACCGATGGTGCGTTTAACAGACGCAGCTAAATCGAAAAATGTCAAAATCGCAACACCGGTCGTTGGTGAAACCAGCGTATACGGTATGAACAAACCAGCTACAAGATGGTGGGAACAAGCGATGGAAGTGTCCAAAGACTTAATATTCAATTGCCCTATCATATCTTCAAATACTTTGCCGGTTAACAAAAAAACATCAAGCAGGTCATCAAAGAAAGACGGGCTTTTAATTCTTGACAAATAGGAATTTCTCAAGTATAGATAATTAACTAAAATGTTAATTTGGTATATCTGATGAGGATTAACGAACTTAGAAAAATAAATAAATTATATTTTGGTTATGAAGAAATTGCCAAGATCCTTGCTCTCAATAAAGCTTCAGCCAAGGTGAGTGCCAGTCGTTATGTCAAACAAGGACTACTGATACGTCTTAAGAAAAATATGTATATACTTAGGGAAGTATGGGATAAAATAGGTCGCAAGGAAAAATTTCGTTTAGCAAATCTTGGACAAACACCTTCATATATATCTCTTATGACGGCTTTGGATTATTACGAAATAACAACCCAGGTCCAGAGGGATTTTTATGAATCGGTGGCTGTCAAAAGGACAAAAGAGATTCCTTTAAATGGGAGCCTTTTTAGATATTCTAAAATCGCAAGATCTTTGTATTTTGGATTTAAAAAAGAGAAGGAATTCTTTATTGCCACTCCTGAGAAGGCCCTCTTAGACGCCTTATATCTGATGTCTTATGGTCGTTACGCACTTGACATATCGGCTTTAGATAATGAGAAATTTGATAGGAAAAAGATTATAAAACTAAGTAGCAAATTCCCCTCGATAATAAAAAAAATGTTGAATAAACATGGATATCTTAAGTCAGCATGAAATTTTTGAAATAGAAGTTCTGGACAAGATGAAAAGTACAAAGATGCTTGAATATCTAGTGTTTGGTGGTGGGACAATGTTAAGGCTCTGCCATGAACTGAACCGCTATTCGGTCGATCTCGATTTCTGGTTTTTAAAAAGCATGTCACACGAAGCCTATTTTAATAAAATTCGAAAGGCCTTTGAGAAAGACTATGAGATCACAGATGCTCAGATGAAGCATTACACGATCCTATTGGAATTACGTTCCCCGATGTACCCAAGGCGGTTGAAGATTGAAATAAGAAGAGAGATAAAAGACTGTGACTATCAAGAAAAAATCGCTTTTTCCAGTTTCAGTAACAGGCAGGTGCTTGTTAAAGCCCATACTCTAGAAGAGATGATGAAGAATAAAATTTTGGCGTTTCTTAACCGAGGTGAGGTTAGGGACTGCTTTGATATCGAGTTTCTACTTCGAAAAGGAATTGAATTACCTGTTGAGTTAGAGGGAAAATTAAAGGAGTTGCAGAGAAGGCTTCCCCGCCTTGGTGATGCTGATTTTAAAGTGAAATTGGGCTCTATTCTGGATAGTGATATTAGGGAGTATTATATTTCCAACCGATTCAGCTATCTTGAGGAAAAACTTGCATCGATTCTTTAATCTGAAGGCCACAATATTCAAAAGGGTTTGGTTCGAGTAGCCAAGCCCTTTTTTATTTCGCGGTCAGTCGAAGATCCCGCTGTGCGGGGGACATCCCGCTTTTCAAGCGGGGCAACAGGGGTTCACTTGTTCTGAGCTTAGCCGAAGGAAATCCCCTTGGGGACTGACCTCCAACAAAGTGCTATTTGATACTGGAGGGTCGTTTTAAGTGATTTGGTGGTTAATAGAATTTTTTAATTTGCGTGCCTTGCCCAGCTGCCATGATCAAGCATTTCATCGGTTGATTCACCTGAGATAAACTTTTCAGTCATCATGTAAGCTTCATCATCGGTAAATTGTTTTGGTGGGTGTTTGCAAAAATACGCGGATGGTGCAGTCAAAATACCACCTTGTTTACGGTCCAGCGCAAGTTTGGCACACCGGATGGCATCAATCGCCACCCCTGCCGAGTTTGGTGAATCTTCCACGGAAAGCCGCAATTCTATATTCATCGGCACATCACCAAACAGTTTGCCCTCCATGCGGATGAAGCAAACTTTATTGTCTTTTTGCCAGGCAACATAATCACTAGGGCCGATATGAATGTTTTCATTTTCAAGGCGTTGAGCTGCAACTGCCTGTACGGCCTCTGTTTTGGATTTCTTCTTGGAAATCAGCCTGGTATGATTCAGCATGTTCAAGAAATCCGTATTGCCTCCGGTATTTAACTGATAAGTCCGTTCCAATTTGACTCCCCGTTTTCTAAACAGGTCTGTCAGGGCGCGGTGCGTAATGGTGGCTCCCAATTGCGCTTTGATATCGTCGCCGATGATTGGGATATTTTTGTTTTCAAAGCGTTTCGCCCACATTGGATCGCTGGCAATGAATACCGGCATGTTGTTTACAAAAGCAACCCCTGCTTCCAGTGCGCAGTCGGCATAGAACCGAGTAGCTTTCTCGGAACCGACAGGAAGATAATTCATCAGCACGTCAGTGCCTGAATCCTTTAACGCGTTTACTATATCTTCTTTTGTCGGTTCAGGCTCATCCGCAAGTACAAATGTGTACTGATCAACATAATCTTTCATGTGTTCCGAGAAACCATCCAGAATCTTACCCATCCTTACTTTTATCCCGGATTGCGGAATGTCCGGACAGAATACGGTGGTACAATTGGGCTTGGAAAAGATGGCTTCATTTACATCCAACCCAATTTTGCGTTTATCAATATCAAATGCGATAGCCACTTCAATTTCAAAAGGTTTATAGCCACCGATTTCCCAGTGCATCAGGCCGTTGGCATTATCAGGATTTTTGTCACGATAGTAATGAATGCCCTGAATCAGGGAACTTGCACAATTACCAACACCAATTATCGAAACTTTGATTTTGCTCATAATTTATTTCTTTCCTAAAGTAATCTGTAAATCAAGATATCTAAGAAAAATATAACACATGTTGTATCATGTGCAAGGGGAAAATTTAAGGGCAAGGTTCAAGATGTTGATATTTTTAGGATCATAGCAGTAAAATTATAGAACACTTTGCTTTAAAGCTATTATATCTTCACCCCTTAATCTATTCATCCAAAATGCGAAGGTTGCGAGAAAAAAACTGGTTAAAATTGCGCCTGTTGCAAGAACAAAAAACACGGCTGACCACGAAAATTTATCCACAATAGCGCCTACAAGGACTCCGGACAAACTCGCACCTATGTTAAACGCAAAGTCAATTATTCCTGCCACAGTAGATACCTCATGACTATCACTCAATACCATCGGCAAAATTGTGGTAATGATGGTATTCACTCCATACAATATGCAACCCACTAAGATCAAGAGTGTCGCACTTGCCCAGAGCGAATTAGAAAACATCGGAAAAAGAGACAAAATGCCTCCAACACCAATGAAGATAACGGCTCCAAAACCGATCTCTTTGCAACAGAAGCGGCCCGCCACAAGCCAGCTCACAGTAAGAGTTCCAATTATTCCGGTAATAGGCAAAAACATTGAAATATTAGCGGCGGCCCCGATTCCTATCCCATGTGTGTCAACAAAGTATGTTGGCGTCCATATGATAAGGGCAAAAAGCAACATTCCGCCGGTAACGGCCGCTAACACCAAAGGCCAAAAGCGTTTTAGAACATGCAAAATGTCTGGTTGTGAATCTTTTTGCAATTTCGCTTTATCGGGTTTTTGAGCAAGGCGCATTAAATCTGAAAAGCCTGCTTCCTGTGGTGTATCCCGAATCGTCAGGTACCAAGTTAAAGCAATTATACCCATCAGAGCACCCGGAATCCAAAAGGCAGCCTGCCAACTAAAATTGACGACCAGCCAACCGGTTATAGTCCATGTTAGAGCGTTACCGGCAACATAGCTTGTGGCATAGATACCGGCAACTTTCCTGCGTTGTTCTGAAGAATGCCAATTGGCCAGGACCTTTAAAATTGGCGCCCAACCTGTTGATTGGAAAATCCCATTTATCGTCCATACAATCAACATTAGACTCCACACACCAACTGATCCAAAGATGAGATTCATAGCGGTTGACAGAAGCATGCCACAAAGCACCAATAATCGGGGGCTGATACGATCACCTAAACGGCCGCTAATTAATTGTCCAAGGGCATATGACAAAAAAAATCCACTGCCCAACAAACCGACATCCTGCGAGGAAAGGTTAAGGTTCTCCCGAATATCCGGTATAGCAGTGGATAAATTGACTCGGCCCAAATAAAAAGAAGCATAAGTGAACCAGCCCATAATAACGATACGCCGTTGCCAAAATTTTAGATTTGTTTTGTACGTGTTCAGTTCTGTCATATCTTTCCCTGTGAGAGATAAAAGACCCTTTTAGAGTCACTATAATAGGGCGGTTATTGACTGATAAATATATCCAAAAGCTACTGATCCGAATAATCCTAGAGCAATATACAAAACGAATACCGGCCGTCGAACTAAAGCATATACTGCCAGTGCTGCGGGAATAGAAGAAACCGCACCTGCAGTAACAAATGACAACGCAGCGCCCGGAGTCATCCCCATTTTCATGAGCCCGGCAACCAGGGGAATTGCAGCATAACCGTTCATATAAGCTGGAATACCAACTATTGCCGAAAGTGGAATTGCGAAAGCACTGTCATTTCCAACCAGGTGCGCAATCCATTCTGCGGGAATATAGGCAATCATGAGGCTTTCCAGAAAGAACGCAAATACCATCCATTTGCCCAGAAATCCACCATTTTTTCGGATTTCTTCCATAAAACGGTCTTTACGTTCCGGATATTGCCAGAATCGCCAAGCCACTTCTTTTTTTATTTCTGCATTAAAGGCGGATTGACCACAATTGCACCCGATTGTTCTTTTTAATGGCTGGTTAAGAAAACCAATTTTCTGCAATCCGTAAACTGTAAAACCTGCTATTAGACCCATATTTATGGCTGCGATTGTCTTAGCAATAGCAAAATTTAAATGGATTCCGGCTGCTGTCAGAATGAACATTTCGGGATCCATGATTGGAGAGGAAACACAAAATGCCATAACCGGCGCCAGGGGAACACCTGAAGCCAGCATTGCAGCAATTAACGGTATAACGCCACAAGAGCAAAAGGGCGATATTGCTCCAGCAAGGGATGCAGCCAAAATGGTTACTCCGGGCTTGCCGGAAAAAACTTTAGCTATTAGTTCATCAACACCGGTAGCCTTTGCATATCCCGCAAAAAAGATAGCAAGCAGAAAAAATGGTGAGATTTCCACCATGGATTGGAATGTAAAGCGCAGACTTTGATAAGCTTGCATTCGATCCATGATTGCGAGTCCGCCAAAAGCCAGAATCAAGGTAATAATTACGCGATCCGGGAGGAGTCTGAAAATGTGATGATAAGGCTTTGGTTCTTGCATGGCATTAGATAAAATTTTCATTGTGACCTCCATGGGGTTTATTTTAAATTTCCAGAAATATAGAAATATATATGCAAAAAAATTACTTTTCTAATTGTATTTTCAGATCTCGTTAAGTCGTTGAGTTGTTGAGTAGTTAAGTCGTTGTAATGATAAGAATAATAACCATTTTGTAAAATAATTGGACATGCAACAGTTTGTAAATATTAACATATTGATTTAATAATAATTCTTTTCCTACTCAACCACTTAACCACTCAACTATTTGACGATGTCTGATTTTGCTATTTTACTTCGGCCGCACAACACTCTTCAGTTAAAAATGCAACAATGCTATCAATCTTTTCATAATCAACAAAACATCGTAGAATTGTCCCTTCTCGTTCCTGCCAAACCAGCCCAACGTTTCTAAGGTGGTTGATATGATGAGATAGGGTCGAATGCGGTATATCCAATACCTTTTGGATCTCACCTACCGGTATTCCACTTTCGCCGGCGCGTACCAGTTCGCGCACGATTTTCAGTCGCGTTTGATTTCCGAGCTGGCTAAGTAATGCTGCTGCTGTATCGTAATTAAGTTGCATAAAAAGAATATAATTCAACATGAACAAATTGTCAACTATATTTCCAGAAAAACCGAAATAAATATATAAAAAATTTAATTACCTTTGAAGCGGCTTTGTTTTCAAACAACTAAAATATTACAAAAAATTTATTTTTGGAAAAGCCGGGTTGCGTTTTTGAAGTATAAGATCCCACCAATTCTTCCGAGGAAACTGCGCAAAAATAGATACCCGCACCTTCAGATGCTGCAACGAAATAAGCAGCAGCAACTGCATCAGCTTCTGTTATTCCTGGTCTTAGTTCCTTCGTGACCCATTTACACAAGACCGGCTTGATAAACTACCTTGCATCATTAAAAATTGCTATTTTATTTCCAACATGTTATCTAATGCATTAATAACGTTCAAAAGTGTGCGCATAATTGCTTTTCCAATAAATAGGATCCATTTAACCATCATTCGGTAATGGATATTTCCAAAAGACGATATCAATTTACCTATTAGGGGGTGATCAAATATTTGGGATTTAACAGACAGTTTCTTGAATAATAAGGCTTATGTAGCGCAAATCCCAAATATTTAATCACTGTGAGCAGTCGAGGAATTATACAGTGATATAGTCTTTTGGAAACATCCATTACCTTTTCAAATTTTAACCGCTTACAAAGAAATACGCACACTTTTGAACGTTACCAATGCATTATCAGAATATCATTTTTAAATTTGTATTATACTTTCGGGATTCATAATGAACCTAATCGTTTAATTTCATGGGCAGATAAATCCCGAAAGTTGAGTTAAGAACAGGAATTTTAAGGAGAAAATTAATGAAGAACCTTAATAAGAGGATCTTGCGATGGTTGATATTTTTAGCGCTCATGAGTCCCTTATCGGTGAATGCCGATTATTGGCAAATCGATATAAATGGCGCAATGAGAATTAGCTATAATATGGATGAATGCGGGTCCTCTTGTTTAGATAATTGGCGCAGTGCTGAACCGGATGCTAAGTTAAACGAAGAGTCAAACACCTATTTGACGGGGGATATTTCACAATTTTCAATCAGCGGAGTCCGTATGATGAATATCGGGGTAAAGGCTGTTTTCAAGACCGAATGGAGGATTGATGTCCCTGAAAGTGAGGATGAAAATATTTTAACCGGCTATGAGCAGTATATTGGCCTGCACGGGGTAGGGGGACTTCTGCGAGCCGGTACAATCAAAACACCTTATATGCAAACGGGTTTAATGCTCGATCCCTTTTACAGTGATGCAATGGCAACGCGCTTTTTTGTTGACATACAATCGGCTTTGCACCACACCACCGGAAAGGGACGTGGTCGTTCCACCAACACTCTTCGATACGACTCCCCCGTATCTTCAATTGGGCTTGGTGTACAGTGGATTACAGCCATTGACAATAGTAGTGATAATGATAACAGCTATGGCGCCGGACTTACGTATACTTCAGAGACATTGAGTATGTTTTTTCAGTATTATGATAACGGTGAATCAGGGGATGATGAGGCTTATAAAGTCGGCTGGAAAATGGCTTCAAAAAGCTTATCCATTTTTGGTCAATATGAGTTTGATCAGGGATTAATCTCTCTTTCCGAAAATCTTTCTTCTTTAAGCACAGTAGATGTGAATACGGCTAACGGAGACAATACATATGAACAAAATCAAACTACGGGTGCCGATGTATGGTATTTAGGAGCAACTTATAATTTCGGTCAATTAATGCTGATTTATGAGTATGGCGAAAGGAAAGACTCAAAAGATGGCAGTGAAAATGACGACGGTCACACAGGTTGGATACTTGGAGCCAGCTTACATCTTGATGAATATTTCTATTTTTACGCCGGCTATCTCGAAAAGGAGTTTAACAATGATAATGATAAAGACACCAGGTATACGGTTGGTGCGACACTCACTTTTTAAGATTGAGACCTTTACAACCTGTCACTCAAAAATGCCCTTAACTTCTCCAGCACCAAAAAGTTTCAATTCGAAAATCTCAGCATATTGCGTATCCACTGAACATGCCTTGGCACTATATTGATCAACTTTTAGTATACGTTCATCCATCCCATATCCTCTTTGATTCAAGTTGCGCCGATGCTGGGATTTGTGGAAACGCAGTAGTTTACTTTTCCAGGCCGCCGCAGTCTCATCATATCCTAAATAAAAATCACATCGCATATTGATTGTTTTCGGGTCACGATTTAAAAAAGTCGCCAATGGATAATCCGCTTTCAGGGCCACCTTGTTAAACATTGAATAGACACGTTGATGAGTTGAGTTTGTATCGTTCCAATGCGGCAAAAACACCATCGCCGGTCTCTTGCTTAAAAAGTACCTGCGAATGCGGTCAATATTTGTATCGTTCTCTAAAAGTTTTTGATTTTTGTCTTCTTCAAGCCGAAGAAATGTCAAACGGGTCTCTGGTAATCCAAAATACTGACAGCTATCTTTTTGTTCCTGTTCGCGGATTTTTCTTCCAATGAAGGCGTTGAACAAAATTCATCTTCTACACCACGTGCCCCTGAAGTGGCAACTGCCACATAGAGTTGATTTCCATTATCTCTAAAAAAACGCATGGTGACTCCAATGGCATCAAAGTCATCTGGGTGGGGAGTTAAGACAAGAATGTTATGTTCCTTATAAATATTAAGGGATTGAAGGGGCAAGGGGTTGCAGCTAACGATAGTGTTCATAAAATGTTTATTTAATGCTGTCTAACTTCTAGGGAGATGAAAAAAGGCTTAATGCTTTATTTTTTCGTTGTGTAGCTATCTGTATATCTTGCCAGTTTAGCTATAGATTCATTGTATCTTGCCAGTTTGGCCATAGATTCATTCATTGAATCGAGTCGACTTATAAGCATTTCAATTATGTAATCTTTGATTTTGTCTTTGATTTCCACACTTATTTGTTTGAAAAAGCTATCATCCATTTTAATTACCATAACTTCTTCATCGGCAATTACATTGGTATAGCGCGGGTTATTTGTAAAAAAAGACATTTCCCCAAATAATACTCCCGGGGTGAGCTTTGATATGATGGTATTTTGCTCTGATTTGGTAATCAAAACGATTCCTTTAATAAGAAGGTACATCGAAATAAAAGCATCACCCTCCTTTATAATGACATCACCTTTTTTAAATCCTAAAAAGGAGTGCTCCATCTTAACAAACTCATTTTTTTCTTCATGGGAAAAAGATTTGAACATCGGCATTTCACTGATCATTTCATAAAGTTTCATCTTTTTTCCTTTCTAATAAGTGATTTATCCATCATCCCATAATAGAGTATTGCACAAAGTGGGATAATTTATCAATACTTTTTAATTATTTCGGTATGTAGTTGAAATCGTTTACTATTCATTGACTTGTTCATCATTTGTGATATTGCTGATGTTGAGACATATGTATTTCCAATAATTTCTGCTATGTGTTTTTTTTAGGCTCACTTACACACGAGTTTCAGATATTTTATTGTTTTTATGAGAATAGCTTTAACCATACAGGTCCGCTTATTGCTACTATTCCTAATGCCACAAAGGCGCAACCCCATCCAATGATTCCATTACCGATAATGTCCAACACGCCACCCACGGCAAGAGGCGCTAAAAATGCCATGAAAAAGCCTAAAAGTGAATACATCGCCATGGTCCTGCCACGTTCATCAGCACGTGCGGCTGATACCATTCCTACTGTTAGGGAGCCACTGTCCAGCATTATGGATATACAGTAAATGAAACAAAGACCAACAACGATTAAAAATGGCAAACCTGCGTTAAACCCGATAACACTCCCCAGAAGTGCGGAACTGATCATAACGATACTAATTAATCGCTTGCGTCCCCACCGTAAAGCTCCCTCATTTCCAAGTATGCTTGCCGGTACACCCGCCAAAATTATTATTGTTGCTATATTCTGTAAACTGAATTGACAAGACACTTCCGGCTGTAAGCTCAAGCTGAAAAAAAGAAAAGCCACCAACCAAGAACGGAATCCAAATAGTTCCCAGCAATGGCGGCGTATCCAAGCATATAACCTACAGCTGATCGGTTTTTAAATGCCGGCCTTAAATCCAAAAAGGCGATCATAGTTTTCTTATCAGGCGGCAAATGTCTTCCGGGTTTTACCGAAAAAGCAAAGAGTGCAAACCCTGTCAGCGGTCCTAATGCGATTAACTCGGCGGCCCAGCGCCACCCGACCTGGTTCGCCAGCAAACCGGTCAGGAATACGGACAAGGCGGATCCAATCCCAAAAGAAGCGGTGTAAAACGAAATTCCCCTGCTCTGGTTTGCTCCGGTGATGCGGTCACTCAACGCTTTTAAACCGGGCATATAAATACCGGCAACGCTAATACCGGCCAGGAACCGAAATGCTGCGGCAGTCCAGGTACCCTGAGCCAGGCATCCGAAACCAATCATAGAGGCAGCGCTTATCAATGAGGACATCAAATAAATGCGACGGGGATCCACTCGATCTGTCAAACTCACAAGGACGGGTACCAGGGCGACGTATCCCCCGTAAAAAATACCGTTAATCCAACCCGCTTCAGTATTGGTGATTCCCCATTCCGCCTGAAAATCCGGTAAAAGAGCCGGGAAATACATAATACTTGATAAAGAAAGGATTTCGGCGACACATATTGAAAGAATTAGTTTATTCACTGAACTGTAATTGAGTATATTAATGTAGCCTTCTGAAAAATATTAATAACGTTCAAAAGTGTGCTCATAATTGTTTTCCCAATAAATGGGATCAATTTAACAATCATTCGGTAATGCATATTTCCAAAAGGCGATATCAATTTACCTATTAGGAGGTGATCAAATATTTGGGATCTTATGTAGCGCAAATCCCAAATATTTAATCACTGTGAGCAGTCGAGGAATTATACAGTGATATCGTCTTTTGGAAACATCCATTACCTTTTCAAATTTTAACTTTTTACGCGATCATCAAGTTTCAAGCAATAAAAGCTTTGAAAAAGAATTAAGATCATCTTCCTGTTCTAAAGATCTGATCCTGTTGATTATTTCATTCTGTTTTGCAGTTGGAAAAACTGGTGAGACTAAGTTTTTAAACTTGTCAATTAGTTCGTCCCATGTCAAAGGATTTTCGGGATCTCCTTTAGGATAATCTACTTTTGTAGTGTATTTTTTTCCATCTTTTGTCAATATCGTTACAGAGGCAGGCCATTTGACAGGAAAATCTTTCTCAAGTTCCGGATCATGTACACAAATGATCTTATTCATCATATCCTTAGCCTGGGATGATCTTATGTTTTCCTTTGTGTACTCGTTCAAGGTTGCTTTTCCATAAAGAATTGCAACTGCTGCTCCGAATGGCATACTAAACTGCGCATCTACGACCGACTTTGGATTGTATTTAAGTTCTTCTGGTTTTGCAACTATTGGATATCCGGTTTTTAAAATACCCAATGTAACCTTATCAATATCAGAAGTTTTAATCTTATTTTCACCCATTATTTTTAAGATGCCGTCAATGGGCCCCTGTTTATATCTACAGCAGGAATGTGGTTTAATACTCGTCTTCATTATTTCATAAGGATGTCCCCAATTTGTTAGAATCATAGCAGGGTCCGATTTGGGAGAATAGGCATGTAAAAATCCAAAAGGTCCTTCAAGAATGGTTTCTGGGCCTGTAAATCCCTCTTTTGAGAGAAGCGCTGCAACTACACCGCTGTGAGCAGCCCATCCCGCGTGCAGCCGTTTTGTAAAGGCTCCATCAGTTAGAAATTCCATGGATCCTGCTGCCTGACTTCCCGCAATCCCCAGGGCGCTCATCATTTCTTTTTGTTCCAGCTTAAGTATTTTCGCCGCAGTAATTGAGGAACCCATCGTTCCACAGGTCCCTGTGGGGTGAAAGCCTTGAGCATAGTGGGCAGACGGATCTAGAGAAATTCCCAATTTGATAGTTACTTCATAACCTGCCACAACTGCCTCAATAAGTTCTTTGCCAGAACATCCGTTAATATGAGCAGCAGCCAGGGCAGCTGTCATGATTGTTACAGCCGGATGAAGAGAAGCCGCATTAACCACATCATCCAATTCCAGCGAATGGGCGGCAGTACCGTTTGCAAGTGCTGCAAATGAAGGGTTGGCCCTTATATTTGTCCCGATAATAACAGCACCGGCATGGTTCTTATCCAAACTATCAACCAAACTGTACACAGGACGGCTGGAGTCGCTTAAAGAGCCCCGCGCAGCGACTCCAATATAGTCAAGGATAAGGTATTTGACCCTATCGGTGACGTCCTCAGATAGTGTGGCATAATTTATTTCTTGACATTTTTCAACCAACAGCCTTGTTTCATCCATATTTCTATATCCTTATATTCTTCTTATTTAATTGAGCAGTCGGGGAGTTTTTTTCTTTTATCTCCAGTTTAAGCGGAATGGATGATCGTCACGAAAAGCATACACTGTCTGAAGGTATTAGGAATCGCTAAGAAAGAAAAGCGTTCTTCATGGATTTTTTAAAAAAGGAAACTGTTCAATTAACTAAATTATTGTTTTAATATGTCATTCACTTTTCTTTCTTTACGAGTCCTTATGCATGAGTTTGTATGCTCTTCGTGATGATTATCCATGGAGCGACTGAACAAAAAACTCCCCAGCCCCTGATTTAATTCCTTTTACAAATAACGATTTACTTTTTAGAAGGTTGGAATTCTATATTACATTTATTTCGACTTTTTGGTGAATCGCCCCTCCTTAGCCAGAGCAATAAAATGGGCTACATCAATTTCTTTTGGGCAAACAAAGGAACACGCATGGGATGAGTGACACCTGTAAAGACCCTGATCACTGTATAGGACTTTTAATCTTTGATTTTTTTCCTGTTCGCGGGGATCCATTACCTTGACTATTCCGGCAAGCATTGCATTGGGACCAAGAAAGCTTTTATGGCTGCTAATGCATGCAGAAGAGCAGCAAAAGCAGTTAATACATCGCGTTGCTTCAACATACTGATCGAGATGTTCTGGTGATATGTGATGTGTTTTTCTGTCATCGACCGGTAAAGGATCGATGATATACGGTTTTACATGATCAAGGTTTTCATATGCTTTTTCGATGTCTATGGCCAGGTCCCTAACGATGGGAGCCACCTCTATGGGGTCAATGGTAAACGTAGTCGTATTGAAATCCCGAACTGCGTTTTCAACGAGGAGTTCACAAGCCAACAAGGGTTTTCCGTTGACTTTAACGGAACATGTTCCGCACTGACCGTGTTCACACGATGAGTTCCACGCCAGTGTTGGGTCCTGAGTCTCATTAATCATCCTGAAAAGATCAACAAAACGCTGACTGCCACCGGCTTCTATTCGATAAACCTGACGGCTGGATACTTGTGTTTGGGGGTCGAATCGATGGATTTTCAATGTTAAAATGTATCGTTTACTTTTTTTCATTGCTTAAATGGGTTCTCGCATCAATATTTTCTTTGTATTAATCCAAAATTTTCATAGTTTTCTTGTTTTGAATTATAAATGCTCATATCTACATTTCTTTTCATGAATTTCACTGCACCCGAGCTGTCCATCGAGACCAACGTGTGGTGGTGGAATTCGTCTTTCCTTTCCGGGTGATCGTCCCGGTAGTGTGCCCCCCTGGATTCTTTTCTTTCCAACGCTGCTTCTGATATTATTTTCGCCAGACACATGATGTTATCCAGTTCCCACCTCAAAAGCAGTTCAGGATTCATAGGCAATGCCTTGCCATTAATCGCGATGTCCGCTTTCTGTTCATCGAACTGCTTCAATCTTTGCAGTGCATGCAAAATCCCGGTTTCCGTTCGAAATACGGACAGATGCTCCGTCATTATGCTTCTCATGGATGATTTGATTTTTCCGGAATTTTCCGATCCAGTTGCCTGCAGATACCCTTCGAATCGCTTTATCGCTTTAAAGGCGCCTTTGTCCGCCGTATCAGGGCAGTTTCCATTCAACAAGGGCAAGATACGATCTGCTGCAAATTTCCCAATTGTAATCAGTTCGAGAATCGAATTCGTTCCCAATCGATTAAATCCGTGAAAACTTGCGGCAGCACATTCCCCCACGGCAAACAATCCATCGACGGTATGGTTCTCGCTATCTTGCACCTCCCCAAATTCGTTCGTTGGAATACCCCCCATGTGGTAGTGACAGCTGGGCCGTACCGGACAAAGCTCCTTTTGGGGATCAATATTGACATACCGCTTGAAGAAGCTTGTCACCTCAGGGATCTGGGTTTTATGGATCTCTTCGGGCAGGTGCCTCAAATCGATCCACACGTGTTCGACTTCATGGTCTGTACTGTATACACCCCTTCCCACTCTTATTTCGTCTTCCATAGCGCGGGCAACAAGATCTCTTGGGGCAAGCTCTTTCATTTTCGGAGCGTACCGCTCCATAAAGGGTTCCAAATTCTTATTTTTCAAGATACCGCCGACGGACCGCAGCGTCTCACTGGCAAGTATTCCGGGACCTACGATACCGGTCGGATGAAATTGAACCGCCTCCGGATCCATGATGGGCAAACCGGACAATAAAGCAAGCGCCAGACCGTCACCGGTATTTTGTCTGCAATTGGTTGTAATCTGAAATACCTGTCCGCTGCCTCCCGTCGCCAGTACCGTCGCCTTAGCGAAGATACGGATAAACTCACCTGATTTTAATAAAAAGATAACCGCACCAACGCAGGTTCCTTTTTTAAATAGAAGTTCAACGGCGATACTCTGATTGACAAATCTGATATCATGCTTCAATGCTTCACCCCAGGCGGTATCCATGATGCCCTTGCCTGTTCGATCTGACTCGAATACAGCGCGGTATGCTGAAGCCTCTCCAAAGTTCACGGTATGGCCACCAAAGGTCCGCTTGCTCAAGCGTCCGTCCGAATCTCTGCTGAAATGCATGCCTCTATTTTCAAGCCACGTGATTTCTTCCCATGCCGCTTCACAGACCTTTCGAACCACGTTTTGGTCCGCTGTACAGTCGGAACCTTTCCAGGTATCAAACATATGGAATATGGGCTTATCCACCGAATCGTCGGGATCGACGGCTGACAATCCCCCCTGGGCGGTGGAGGTGTGTGATTTCTGGGCATGCGCCACCTTGGTGACCGCAATGACGTTGCTTTGCGGTCTTTTTTCAAAAATCCGGGCGGCACATCGAAGTCCCGCACCTCCTGCACCGATAATGAGAACATCACAGCTTAGCGTCGAGCTTACTTTCAGCATATTTCAAAACCCACACTTGGGTAATTTTTTAGCGCTTCAAAAAACCAATTCATCATAGCAGAATCATAAAATGGCCATCGTTTTGATACCCAGCCATCCGAACATGATAGAAAGGATAACGATCAGAATCGATACGTACCGTATCAGAACTGTAGAATTCAGATAATCTTTTGCAATTGAGATCAATCCATATGCCCCATGGTAAAGGGCACTGGCGACAATGAAAAAATCAGCCACCCGAATCAGCATATCACTGCGAATGCGTGATAAAATGACCGCTGAATCGTGACCGACCAATGGATTAACGTGCATAAATATCATATGAACCGGTATCGCTATCAAAAGAAATGCACCGCTTATTCTCTGAATTTTCCAATAAATGCCTATTTTTGATTTACTTATGACAATGATAACTCCACCGGCTGTTACTATGCTGATCAAGAAAGCAACATCCAGGATGGATAATGCCAACGACATATTCGAGACGGCCATTACCAAAGCCAAGAAAAAAAAATAAATGATCGTTAGGCCGGTAATCCACTTTATAAGCAATTCATCTCGTCGGCAGCCGAAGATTTCGTAAAGAATTAACCGCCCTCCGTTCAGGGCATGGAATATTATTGGGAGCGCCAATACCCATTCAAAGTAATCGAATCCCAGTTGACCAAGTCGTTTCACTTTCGAATCGAATGCAACAGGATCGATCAAATAGGATAATGTGTAAATATGAGTCCATAAAAAGAATAACAAGACGACCCCAGTAACTCGGTGAGCCCATGAAAATAGGTAGGCGATGCCATAAGTTCTATGTATCAGAATCCATCGCATAATCAGATTTTGCGTATATGTTGTCTGTGTATTGAGATTCATCGATCCCATGGTTTTTATCCCAAAATCACTGCTATTCACGGCGCGGTGGATCGATAACATTACCGAAGGGGATAACCGTTTTTGAATTTCCTGTTTTTTGAGTGAGATACCCGACAAATTTTTCAAACGCTACTTCTATGTGGTCATGAACCAGCTTTTCCAGCTTTTTCACATCGGCTTTACGATCTGCGAACAGCTTATATATTCGTTTGTGAATCAAGAATTGCTTATGCAAATCTTCTTCATAGTATTGATAGGAAAAGCGGTACCACAAACTGTGTAATCTTAGCCGGCTGAGTGTTTCAATGAGGACATCGTTATGGGATGCATTGATAAAAATTTCATGAAATATCGAATGGTGCCGCCAGTAAGACTTTGTATCGTCTGCTTTGACAGCTCTCGTCATTTTTTCCAGGGTTTCCAGCATTTCATCGAGATCTTCCCGGCTGATGTTTGCATGCGCTAATTTGGCGGCCAGCGCTTCCAGGTTGGATCGAACGGGAAATATATCCTCGATGTCTTTGACCGAAACCCTTCTGACAAAGGCGCCTCTCCTGGGCACAATCGTAACCAGACCCTTTTTCTCGAGATCTCTTATCGCTTCTCGCAAGGGGGAACGACTGATACCAAACATCTCCTGGATTTCCGTCTCAATCAGTTTCTGCCCGCCTTCGATAAGACCTTCCAAAATCGCTTCAGTCAGAATTTTAGAGACCTGAGAAGAAAGCACATCTGCCTGGAATTCCATCTCTTTTATTTTTTTCCCAAATACTTTCATAACCACCTCAGAAATTACCGTTATGATTCATACTCTTTATTAATCATAATACATTTAGGCTCACAGACATCAATACAAAGATTACAGAGCGTACATTCATCTTCATTATCCGGATCAACAGATGGCACTTTTTTTTCTTCTTTAAATATGCTCACCGGACATACCGTCAGGCATTTGGCGCAGGAACTTGTCCCCAAGCACATGTTTTCATCTATTGAAACCGTTATGAACAATCCCATTTTGCTTTCCTTCTTGATCACTTACCGTATGATTTATTGTTTACTTCCTGATCCTATCCCGGCTGTTTTCCCACTTAACAATCTGCCTTGCGCGTTCCATTATAGGTGGATCAACGAGCTTACCGTCAACCTGAACGGCCCCTCTGCCTTCTCTTGTTGCCCTTTCATAGGCATCAATAACCCTCTTGGCAAATTCGATTTCAGCCTGACTAGGAGAGAAAACATCATTCACCACCTCTAGTTGAGCAGGATGAACGCACAGCTTTCCCTGAAATCCAAGATTGCGGGCCCTTTGGGCATCCTTTTCCAGCCCTTCGGTATCCTTGATGTTGATCATGTAGGGTGTGTCCAGAGGCGGCCTTATACCAGCAGCCCGGCAGGCTACGGCAATCTTTGCCCTGGGATAATTCAATTCTTCTCCGGTGTCAGTCATATTGATCCCCATATCCGCCGTGAAGTCCGCTGCTCCAAAAGCCAGCGTAAAGATATTGCCGGAATCGATGGATGCGGTTGCAATGTTATAGGCATTCTGAACACTCAAGGCCGTTTCGATCAGCGGAATGAAGACAAGCTCTCTTAAATCGAATTCCTGCTTCTCTCCACATTCGGTAATATATTTGTAAACAACCGCAGCCTGATTTGGCTTCTCCAATTTCGGCACCATTATCCCGCTGATGCCCTGAGTCGTGACAGCTTCGATGTCATCGCGAATCCATTTTGTATCAGGCCCATTGACTCGAACCCACATCTTTCGATTCTGATTCTGATTTAGCTTTTCCCGAACCACGCTGCGAGCCATTTTCTTCTCTTCTTTGGGAACAGCATCCTCCAGGTCCATGATAACAACATCCGCCTCTGTAGCCATAGCCTTATTGATCCGATCAGGCTGGTTCCCGGGCACAAACAAAACTGACCTTATAATCGTTGTTGATTGCATATTATTCCTTAGATAACATCTTTGACAATACTTACAATATCAGAAAATTTCTTAGCCACAAAAATGCCCGCCTCTTTAAGTGCTTTAATTTTTCCTTTAGCGCTTCCCACCGTACCTTCCACAATAGTGGCAGCATGACCGAATCGGATCCCGGGCATGTTGTCGACAAATTTACCGGCAATAAAAACTATAATTGGCAGCTGTACACATTGAGCGGCGTACCACTCGGCAAGTTTCTCTTCAATGATTCCTCCAGGTTCGGAAAACAATACAACAGCATTGGTTTCGGGATCTTCGGCAAACATGGGAACCAAATCAAGAAAATTCGATCCCACTATCGGGTCTCCACCAATGCCGATACAGGTGCTTTGACCGATACCATGAGTCGTCAGCAGGTTGGCTATCTCTGTGGTCATGCCGCCGCTTCGGCTGGCAATTCCAACCTTTCCCGGCATGTAGGCCTTTTTAACGTCGTTGACCGGACCGCCGGCCATTCCCAGTTTTACCCTGTGCGGACTGATAAGTCCGAGAGTGTTGGGTCCGATCACGGTTGCCTCGTGTTCCTTGGCAGCTTCCAGAAAAGCGACTGTGTCCCTGCGTGGCACCCTTTCCGAAACGATCACAAGCAGGCGGATACCGTTTTCCAGGGATTCCATGACCGCTTCCCTGACAAGTGCAGGTGGTACGGAAATGACCGATGCATCCGGTTTATGGCCCTCCATTGCCTTTTTCACGGTGTCGTAAACCGGCACTCCATGGACGCTTTGCCCCCCTTTGCCGGGTGTAACGCCCGCTAGGACATTCGTACCGTATTCGATCATGTCCTTGGTGAAAGTTGCTGCTTCCCTGCCGGTTATTCCCTGAACAATCACCCGGGTCGATTCATCTGCTAATATCGCCATTACATATTTCCTTTAAATTAGACCTTGTTGACTTTTCTGATCCTGCGATGCTGTTTTTATATATCTTAACCTTTGCATGCTTTCTACAGCGATCTGTGCAGCCCTATCGATGGATACCCGCCGATCGCAGAAAGTAACGCCATATTTTTTTAATATTTTGAATCCTTCCTCCTCCCATGATCCCGGTACTCGAAATACGGCGATGGT
Source organism: uncultured Desulfobacterales bacterium (assembly GCA_964561845.1). Taxonomy (GTDB): domain Bacteria; phylum Desulfobacterota; class Desulfobacteria; order Desulfobacterales; family JAUVVS01; genus JAUVVS01. The sequence goes on from CAZLRK010000053.1 coordinate 21,078, forward strand.
GCTGCCCGGATCACGACCGCAAGCCAAAATACCTTTAATAATGCCCCGCGCAACAAGGTCGACACGTGTATTGCTGACAACATTCATGATGATAGCTATCTTTTCAACACCCGGCTTGCTCAAAATCAACTGGGTTAACTTCGACACCTTTTTAACTGAAGGATTCCCACCAATCTCGCAATAGTTAGCAGGCTGACCATTCAGATCACGGACAGCATCGAATGCCGTCAAGGAAGCTCCCCCACCTCCAATGATCAGACCAAGATGTCCTTCGAATTCGATCATCCGGCCGGCCACGCCACGATGGTCAATACTATCGATGGCTTCGGCTTTTTTCACAAATTCAGACTTCTGGGTGCCTTCATCCATGAGTGTTCTTCGTTGAACGATTTCCCGAATAAACGGTTGACGAAAAAGCGCATCCTCATCGATTTCCAGATGACAGTCCAGTGCGACGAAACTCCCGTCCTCGGTTTGGGCAAGAGGGTTGATTTCCGCCAACGTAGCATCACAATTAATAAAAACGTTCACCAGCTTTGCTAATATTGAGCTTATCTGCACCAATGATTTACCAGTTATTCCAGATTTTGATAGAATCTCCCTGGCTTTATAGGCTGGCAAGCCTTTAAAGACTGAAAAATGCTCTTTAATAATTTTTTCACCCTTTCCCTTAGCGTGCATCTCTACATCAACACCACCTTCAGTAGAAAAGATCACCAATGGGCGCTTGGCTACCGTGTCATAAGTTACCGCAAGGAAATACTCTGCAACGACATTGGCTTTTGTTTCCATCAAGACAGCATGAACTGGGAAGCCACGGATCTTCTGCGAAAAGAGACGTTTGATCCCTTCCTGTGCTGAATTTAAGTCTGAAGCCTCGAGAATACCGCCGCTTTTACCACGCCCTCCAATCGGAACTTGCGCTTTGAGCATTGCTGGAAAATCTACGTCTAAACTCAATGCGCTCTCGTCTACTACCAATCGAGAATGGGGTGTCTCTATGTTAAATTTTTGCAATATCTGTTTTGCGTCAAACTCAAATAATCGCATTGATTCTTCCCTATTATTTTTCGATTGTCGACAAAATATATTATATAAAACACAAAGTCAAGCTTTTTTTCCACTCTGATATACCTCATTGCTCAAGTTTAGCACCCTATATTTACAGCAAACAGAGATCAATAGTAACCGTTCAGGGTTTTAAGGTTCAGTGTTCAGACGATGGTCAATCAAAACATGTTTTTAAGAAGCGCAATGGAATATTATCTGTTATATCCCAAATATTGGGCCACCCTGTATACCTTAATTGATATTGCCTCTCGCAATAATATATTTCTTACTGCAATTCAGACACTAGCGAGTCCCAGCCCTGCACTTCACCTTACATAGCC
>CAZLRK010000054.1:0-22127 GCA_964561845.1 uncultured Desulfobacterales bacterium
ATGCCTGTGGTTAAAATTTTCGCCTGCCTTGAACTTGAACAAAATTGAACATTTTCCAAAGGTCTCCCTGTATTGAAAGAATTTACCACTGAAAGACATGGAATATCACTGAAAATATAAAAAATGAACAGCGAAGATAAACATTTACAAAAAGTTAGGCAATTTGTCGGTCTTGACCCCATGGCTAAACACCTTGGTTTTGAGTTGATTGAACTTGACAAAGCTAGAGCCGTAACCAGGTACAGGCCGAAAGAAGAACATTTAACCGCTCTTAAACGGGTTCAAGGCGGGGCTATTTTCTCCCAGACCGACCATGCCATTGCTGCTGCGGCGAGCACTTTGGGAGGAACAGTGGTCACCTTTGAAGTTAAAATCAATTTTCTTGCCCCGGCCGGTGCAGGAGACGTGCTGATAGCAGAAGCTAAACCACTGGACATTAAACGCAAAATCAGTCTATGGCAGGTGGAAGTACGCAAAGAGTCGGGTCAGATTGTGGCTATAAGCCATGGATTGGCTTATCATGATAAAAATAAATCTTATGAACCCTAAAAAATAACAAATAACGTACAAGTTCAACCACTAAGGCATCCCAATACCATACTCCGGAGCTACAGGGCAGGCAAAGGCACAAAGAATAAAAAATTATATTATAATTTTTGTGTCTTTGTGACTTTGTGGCTGAGCTATTGCCAAATAACAAATAACGATTAACTCTTTCGTCTTGTCCGACTTAGGTAAAGCATTATGAAACTACATCTTATAGAACATGACCCAAAGGAAATTTCAAAAACAAATATCGCCACCTGGGCGGCAAAGAAAGGTTATGAAATAAGCAAGACCGATTTCTCCAACCTAAAGGAACTACCTCGTCTTTCCGACTTTGATTGGTTGATGGTGATGGGTGGATTTCAACACGCCTGGGATGAAAAAAACAACCCGTGGCTGATACCTGAAAAAAAGTTAATATCCGATGCTGTAGCTGCCGGAAAGATTATTCTGGGAATATGTCTTGGGGCGCAACTACTTGCTGAGATTCTGGGTGGTCAGGTTTTTCCTAATAAAAACAGGGAAATTGGGTGGCATGAAGTTTCTTTGACACCAGAAGGTAGAGATTCATTTCTTTTTGCAAATGTTCCGGAAAAGTTTGTGACTTTTCACTGGCACAATGAACACTTTTCATTGCCGCCCAATTGTAGTTGTTTAGCCTCTAGTGAACCTACAGCCAATCAAGCTTTTATATGCAACAGCGCGCCCCTGGTCGGATTGCAGTTTCATCCAGAGTACACCCGCGATATGGTTAAGTTTTATTCTCAAGAATTCGGCAATGATTGGAAACCAGGACCGTTTGTTCCCGGCAAAAATGAAGTGCTGGCAAGAACTAAGCTAATTCCGGACACTTATTGGTTGATGGAAATCTTACTCAACAATATTGACCGCAAATGGCGATATGTTTGAAAATCAACGCAAGCTTTGAATAAAATTTCCAACAGAATCGATCCCTTCATTCTCCATTATTCTGATGGTTTGAGTGCCAACAACGGCGATATCTGCTTTTCCTTTTAGATAATCAACGTCTGCTTTTTCCTTCACTCCAAAACCAAGCGCAAGCGGAAGATTTGTTGCCTTGCGGCAGCGGGCAAGGTATTCCGCCAGATCCTCTGAAAAGTTTGTAGCTTTACCTGTTACTCCTTTGCGGGCTATACAGTAAATAAAACCACGGGCAAAGGAAGCGATATATTTCATGCGCTGATCCGGAGTGGTGGGAGAATATATAAAAATAGGAGCAAGTTCGTGTTCTTCCATGGCGCTAAAATAAACCTTCCCCTCTTCAGGTGGAAGATCAGGGATGATCGCACCCTGCAAGCCCCTTTGCGCAATAGCAGAGATAAAATTTCTCACGCCGTACCTAAAAAAAATGTTATAGTAGCTCATAATAAGAAAAGGGATGTCAAAAGCATGCGTGACCTTTTGAACAAAATCAAGACATCCCTTAATAGTTACCCCATTTGCCAGTGACTTTTGATTGGCATGAAGGATCACCGGTCCGTCGGCAATCGGTTCGGAAAAAGGTATTTGCAGTTCCATAAGATCGACCCCTGCAGCAACCATTTCCCAGATGATTCTGAAACTATCTTCAAATGAAGGATAGCCGAGAACGATATGGGTCATGAGCAGAATATTATTTTTTTTCAGCCTATTTTGAAGGTATGTCTCAAGCACGATATTCCTCCGCCTTTTTTTTAATAAATTTTTGCCAATTTGGATCGGCGAATGCATCGGCAATGGTAAAGATGTCTTTGTCGCCTCTGCCCGACTGATTTATCAGGATAATGTCGTCTTTCGGTAGACCTGAGATCTCTTTGAAAGCCTGGGCAAATGCATGGGCAGACTCAAGAGCCGGCACCAAACCTTCTTTCTCAATAGTAAGGGAGAAAGCATCAAGAACCTCGTTGTCTATGGTTGCTTCAAACCGGATGCGACCTTTTTCCCGAAGCGAAGCAAGGATCGGTGAAACTCCCACATAGTCCAATCCTGCCGCCACACTGTGAGTCTCTTTCATCTGGCCATCACTATCTTGGAGAAAATATGTCTTATACCCCTGGGCCACACCTATTGATCCGTCTTTTGAGGCAAGACGTGCGGCGTGCCGACCGGAATCCAGGCCCCTGCCTCCTGCCTCAACGCCGACAAGTTCTACGGGATCATCGAAAAAACCGCTAAAAATTCCCATGGCATTTGATCCGCCTCCTACGCAAGCATAAATGCGTGTTGGGAGTTTTCCTTCCTTTTCAAGGATTTGATCGCGTGCCTCTTTACCAATTATTGATTGAAAATAAGAAACCATTTCAGGGAAAGGGTGAGGGCCGCACGCAGTGCCAAGAACATAGTGAGTATCATCCATGTTAGATACCCAGTCACGAAAAGCTTCGTTTATGGCATCCTTTAATATTCGGGTTCCTTCTCTTACAGGAACAACTTCAGCGCCCAACCGCTCCATCCAGAAGACATTGGGTCTTTGCCTTGCAACATCAACCTCTCCCATATATATAGTACATTTAAATCCAAATTTGGCTGCCATTGTGGCCGTGGCGACCCCATGTTGACCTGCGCCGGTTTCAGCAATAACCCGGGATTTTCCCATCCGCATTGCTAAAAGCCCCTGGCCCATGACGTTGTTGGCTTTGTGGGCTCCCGTGTGGTTTAAATCTTCTCTCTTAATATAAACGCGGGCTCCGCCAAAGTGACGGGTTAAATTTTCTGCAAAAGTGATGGGAGTAGGGCGACAGGAATAAGTGGACATAATATCTACATATTCTTTCCAGAAAGATGGGTCATTCCTCGCCGCTTCAAATGCCTTGACAAGCTCGTCAAAGGTAGACGTAAGGATTTCAGGTATGAAGGCGCCACCGAATTTATCGTAATAACCACGATTAATCATTTAAAAATCCTCCTGTGTCGGATCTTGTTAAGTCGTTGAGTAGTTGAGTGGTTAAGTAGTTGTAATGATAAGAATAATAGCCGTTTTGTAAATTAATTGGACATATAATCGTTTGCAAATACTAACATATTGATTTGATAATAATTCATTTCCGACTCAACCATTTAACCACTCAACTATTTGACAATGTCTCTATATTGATTTGATTGATTTTTTCCATTAACGTTTTCATAAGGAAAGGGTCCTTTTTCCCGGGGAACTCTTCAATGCCGCTATTCACATCAACAGCGTACGGTTGAACGGTTGAGATAGCTCTTTGGATGTTTGAGGGCTTCAGACCCCCGGATAAGATAATTGGCACTTCAAGCTCACTGCTCCTGGTGGCCAGATCCCAGTTAAATGTTTTTCCTGTTCCTCCCTTTTTATCTTTTGAATAAGTATCTAAAAGAAGGGCTTTAACCTTGCCGTAATAGGGTTTAATTTTATGAGGATTTAATACGTTTTTTAAGCGGATAGCCTTGATGGTATGCGGCATAAACTCTCTACAAACATTAGGAGGTTCATTCCCATGGAGTTGGATTAGATCAATCCCGCAAAAATTTATAATATTCTGTATTATTTTTATATTCTCGTCCACAAAGACTCCAACCGTATTCACAAAAGGCGGAAGATCATTAATAATATCTCGAACCAGTTCCGTGGAAACCTTTCTGGGACTTGGGGCAAAGATAAAACCGATTGCATCCACTCCCAATTCGGCAGCCATCATAGCATCTTGAGGATTTGTTATGCCGCAAATCTTAACTTTGACCATTATTTATCCTTTTTAAAAATAGATCCTGCCAGTTCTCTTGCTTTTTCCCCAATATCTTTACTTTTCATCAAACTTGTTCCCACCAGGATGGCATGAATTCCAGACTGCTTTAGAATCCGGATGTCTTCTTTGTTTTTGATACCACTTTCACTTACGATGATATGACCTTCCGGCACCAATGGAGCCAGATTCAGTGTTGTCTTAAGGTTGACGATGAACGTTTTGAGATCACGGTTATTTATTCCAAAGATATCAGCTCCGCAAACAATAGCCTTTTCAATATCCCGCATGTTGTGAACTTCCACCAACGCAGCCATTCCCAAATCCAGGCACATATCTAACAGGTATTTTAGCTGTTCGCGGGTCAAAAGACGAGCGATCAGGAGAATGGCATCTGCCCCCCATAGGAACGATTCCTTTACCTGTACCTTATCTATAATAAAGTCTTTACGCAGAATGGGCAAAGATATTGCTTTTTTTAAGCAGGGTAGATAATTTATATCTCCCCCAAAAAAATTTTTATCGGTCAGGAGTGAAATTGCTGCAGCTCCGGCCTCCTCATATATCTTACCTATTGCCACAGGATCTTTTTTTTCCAAAATGATACCGGCGGAGGGGGAAGCAAATTTAATTTCCGCAATCAGGTTGATCTTTTCAGATACGGAAATCGCGTCTTTAAAATCCCGGATAGGCGGTATATTATAACTGCCATGAGCCAAACTTCTTCTTTTTTTGAGAATATCTATCTCTTTGCCTTTTTCGATAAGTATTTTTTTTAAGTTGGAATGCATGGGGATCCTCTTATTCTGAGACCTTTGCAAAACGCCCCCTTTTGCCCAAATTCTGTGTCAGGCTCAAATTTTAATCCTCGAAATACCCAAAGTATGCCTGTGGTTAAAATTTTCGCCTGCCTTGAACTTGAACAAAATTGAACATTTTTCAAAGGTCTCATTCTCGGGCAAAAGAAACACACTGTTGTGTAAAATTGACAAGAGAATTAAGTTTCTCTTTGGCGTTACCTGAATCAATCGATTCTTTTGCCCTTTCAATACTCTGCTTAAAGTCACTATCAAGACCTGCAGCCGTGAAGGCAGCTCCGGCATTAAGCAAGACGATATCCCGCTTTGGTCCTTTCTTTCCATCCAGAATTTCTCTGATTATATCGGCGTTTTCTTGAGCGTTCCCACCTTTTATGTCCTCGATGACCGCAGATTTGAAACCATAATCTTCAGGCTTCATTACAAAGGTATCAACATTTCTTTCTTTCAAATGTGAAACTCTGGTTGGCCCGCAGATGCTTATTTCATCAAAGGTTCCCTCACCACAGACCACAAAGGCTTCTCTGGTGCCAAGTCCTTTAAGTACATTGGCTATTTTTTCCGTAAGTTCCGGAGCATATACACCCAGCACCTGGGCTGTTGCCCCGGCAGGGTTCGTTAAAGGTCCCAGCAGATTAAAAATGGTTCTAATCCCTATCTCCTGTCTGGGACCGACGGCGTGTTTCATGGCCCCATGAAAAAGAGGGGCAAAAAGAAATCCTATTCCCACCTCTTTGATGCATGCTTCCACATCAGAATAGGTAATGTCTAGTTTGACACCCAGGTTTTCCAGGACATCAGCGCTTCCGCACAAACTGGAGACCGCCCTGTTACCATGCTTGGCAACTCTTACACCGGCTCCGGCCGCTACAAATGCGGTGGCGGTAGAGACATTAAAGGTGTTAGTCTCGTCTCCTCCGGTGCCGCATGTATCAAGGATGGTTTCTTCTTCCACATTGATCTCATCCCGATCTATATTCACCAGATTGTTGTTAAGGCGTATTTTCCTGGCCTTGGCTCTCATAACCTTAGCCGCTCCGGTAATCTCTTCCACGGTTTCTCCTTTTATTCTAAGGGCCGTGATAAACGAGCCGATTTGAGCGGGGGTGGCTTTGCCGGTCATAATTTCCTCCATGGCCATTTTCATTTCTTTTTCCTCGAGGTTGTTTCCCTGGACTACCTTTGCGATTGCTTCTTTAATCATTATTAGTTCCTCCTTATTTTAGATCTCGTTAAGTTGTCGACTCAACCACTTAACAACTCAACTATTTGACGATGTCTTTATTTATAAATATTGATAAAATTCTTGATGATATGCTCACCGAAAACTGTTAAAATCGATTCAGGGTGAAATTGGACTCCTTCAATTATATATTTACAATGCCTTATACCCATTATTTCCTCTTCCTCTGTCCAGGCACTTATCTCCAGACATTCCGGCAAAGACTTTCTGTCAACTATCAGAGAATGATAGCGTATGGCTTCAAAAGGATTGGGCAATCCCTTAAAAATGGTTCGCCCATCGTGATAAATTTGGGAAATTTTACCGTGCATAATCCGGTCAGCTTTGATCACCTTGCCGCCAAAGGTTTCAGCAATGGATTGATGCCCCAGGCAAACACCCAGCACAGGGATTTTAGGGCCAAGGTAAAAGATGGCCTCCATAGAGATCCCGGCTTGAAAAGGAGCACCCGGTCCGGGTGAAACAACAAGCGAAGAAGGCCTCATAGCCTCAATAGCAGAAATATCCATTTGATCGTTTCGAAAAACGTGAATGTTTTCTCCTATCAACTGAAGCATCTGTACTAGATTGTAAGTGAAAGAATCATAGTTGTCGATCATCAGAATCATTTTTCACAAGCCCTTTCAACAGCCTTGAACATTGCATCGGCCTTTCTTAGAGTTTCCTGATATTCTCCCTCAGGAGAGGAATCATATACGATACCTGCTCCCACCTGAATGGAGAGTTCATCTCCTAAAATAGTAATGGTACGTATGGTAATGCAAAAATCCATATTTCCGTTAAAACCGAAATAGCCTACTGCACCGGCATAAGGACCTCTTTGTGTGTGCTCTAACTCACTGATGATTTCCATAGCTCTGATTTTGGGGGCTCCTGTAACGGTTCCGGCCGGAAAAGTTGCCATAAATAGATCAAAACTGTCTTTCCCTTGTGCCAATTGTCCTTCAACCCTTGAGACGATATGCATCACATGGGAATATCGTTCCACTTCCATTAAACGAGGAACAGTAACAGAACCGGGGGCTGCCGCTTTACCAACATCGTTTCTACCAAGGTCGACCAGCATGATATGCTCGGCTCGCTCCTTTGGGTCTGCCAATAGCTCCTTTTCCAAGGCTAAATCTTCTTCCGATGTATTACCCCTTGGTCGGGTGCCTGCAATTGGACGAAGCTCTATCTTTTCATCAGTTAACCGTACAAGGATCTCCGGAGAAGATCCTATTAACTTTATCTCTCCAAAATTAAGATAAAACATATAGGGTGATGGATTGATACTTCTAAGATTCCGGTAAAGAACAAAATCATCACCCGATACATTACCTGAAAATCTTTGAGAAAGAACTATCTGAATGGCATCCCCCGCGATAATATGATCCTTAGCTTTAAGGACGGATTTCTCAAAGTCTTCTTTATTAAAATCTGCATTAAGACCTGTTGATGAAATTGGATATTTCTCAGTCATCGAATTGAGAGGACGTTTAAGTGTTTCGACGGTCTCATTTATTTCTTGACAGGTCTGATCATAGAGCTTTTTTAAATCGTCTTTTTTTTGCAAATGAGCAAAGGAGACTAGCTTGATCTTGTGGGTCAAATGGTCGAAAATAATCAAACGGCTGGAAAACATAAAGATGGACTCCGGAGTCTTCGCATCCCGCGGAGAAATTCCGGGAAGATATTCCCATTTCCTGATCAGATCATAATTGAAATATCCCACAAATCCACCTTGAAACGGGGAGAGGTCTTTGTTTGTCACCGGTCTCAATTTTTTAATTAAACTTCGTAGAATATATATAGGATTCTCGATATCTTTTAAGACTCTTTTTTTGCTTCCTTCGATTATTTCCATCTCTCGACCCTGAGCTATTGCCGTTAAGAATGGCTTGAATCCAATGAAACTGTAACGGCCCCATCTCTTTCCGCCGTCAGCACTCTCAAGAAGATAGGAAAAGGATTTGTCTCTAATCTTCAAATAGGCTGAAACAGGCGTTTCCATATCAGCCAGAAACTCATTATAAACAGGTATAAGGTTTCCTTTCTTTGCCATCTGTTTGAATTCGAATAATGTAGGTTTTATGTTCAAATTTCTCCTCCAAATAAAAAAAGGCCGTGAGGATTTCGACCCCACGGCCTTTTAGCAAGCTTTAAATAAAAAAACCGTGGGACCCTTAGAGGGGCGCCCACGGTTTTCTTAATTTATAATTTCTTTATAAGGTATTTAGTAGGCACGACCCCCTTTTATGGTTGTGCCACCACCAGTTTCCTCCAAAATTAATAAAGATATTTTTTCGATTGTTATTCATAACGATTATCATATTATGATAGAATGAAAAGAATGTCAAGAAAAAAATTGAATTATAAAAATTTTTCTTGACAAAAGTGAAGGATACATTTAGTGGTATACGAATTGGTTAAATAAGTATATATAAAAGGCAAAGTGACAATAATGACAAACAAACAATCCTGGCAGAATTTTTATTTCTATTTTTATTTTGGGAGGAGACGTCTGCCCATGGATTGATTGATGCTTTTTGCAATTTTAAAAACCGTGGGCCGACCAAAGCTCACGGTTTTTTTATTTTGGGGATTGGGACTCTTTAAAAGTATCGGAATGAGACCTTTGCAAAACGCCCCCTTTTGTCCAATTTCTGTGTTAGGCTAAAATTTTAATCCTCGAAATACTCAATGTATGCCTGTGGTTAAAATTTTCGCCTGCCTTGAACTTGAACAAAATTGAACATTTTTCAAAGGTCTCAAGATGTGATCAAATGAATATCGTACTTATCGGCTATCGATGTAGCGGCAAAACAGAGGTTGGAAAGATTCTTTCGAGGGAATTGGAAAAGGATTTTCTCGATACAGACGAATTGATCCAGGGTAATGCCGGATGTTCTATTGAAACGATCATTTCAAAGGATGGATGGAATCGTTTTCGTGAAATTGAAAAGAGCTTGATTGAAGAGGTTTCAAGAAGAGACAACATGATCATCGCCACGGGTGGTGGAGTTGTTATGGATGAAGATAATGTAAAAAACCTCAAAAAAAATGCTTGGATTGTTTGGCTTGATGGAAAGCTTGACGTTCTAAGACAAAGGATGAACAGGGAACAGAGGTCAGGTAACGTCAGGCCTTCTCTTACAGGGGTAGATCCATTGGAAGAGATCCAACAGGTCATGGACGTTAGAATACCGCTTTATAAAAAGGCTGCAAACTTTGTGGTGGATACAACAACCCTCACCCCAATGGAAGTAGCGGCTTCGATCATAAAAGCTTTAACCCCTATTGAGTAAAAAACCAATTGGGGGTTATTCGTTAATTAATATCTTAAACCTTCAGCTATGCTGATGGTCCAAGCTATGCTATGCGGGTGGGTGTGTTGTATGATGCGTGAATTTCACCGCCCGCTTCGCTAAAGACGCAAAGAACGCAGAGTGACTATATTTTTCCTTTGCTGTTGAGAGGACAGCAAAGGAAAAGCATTCAGCACTTGAGTGATGAACCAGCATCATGGGCAGGTAACTAGTGTATCATCATACCCGGTAGGGTTGAGGATTTTAGCTTTCCGGCCTCTCAGCGGAAAGCTAAAAAAACATTTCCCTCAGCGTTCTCTGCGACTCTGCGGTGAAAACTACAGATCCTTGCAGGATCACCAACATGCCACCCTTTTTAGGGGTGGTTATTAACTGTTATTATTCACTTGAGATAAAAGGATAGAAAAATGGCTGGAAATTCATTTGGAGAAGTATTTAAAGTAACCACATTTGGTGAATCACATGGAACAGGCGTGGGTGTGGTTATTGACGGCTGTCCGTCTAAAATTAGTCTTTCCATAAAAGATTTTATAAGAGACATGGCCCGACGCAGACCCGGGAGACACGATGCTGCCACCCCCAGAAAGGAAAAGGATGAAGTGGAGGTTCTATCCGGTGTTTTTGAAGGTCTAACAACAGGTGCTCCCATTACCCTTTTTATCAGAAACCGGGATGCAGACAGCAGGCCGTACGAGGTCCTTCGCCAGCTTTTTCGACCAGGACATGCTGATTATGCTTACTTTAAAAAATACGGCCATTTTGATTTCAGAGGGGGTGGAAGGTATTCCGCAAGAGAAACTGCCGCCAGGGTTGCGGCGGGAGTTGTTGCCGGAAAGATCCTTGAACCGATAGGGGTAAGGGTTGTGGCTTATACCTTAATGGTTGATGGTATTCGAGCGAAAAATATCGATCTGAACACAGTTGAAAAGAATCCATTATATTGCCCTGATCCGGTGGCATCAAAAAAAATGGAAGCAGCCGTGTCTAAGGCGAAAAAGGAAGGAAATTCCCTCGGAGGCATAGCAGAGATCCGTGTCGCTGGATGTCCGGCTGGCCTTGGTGAACCAGTTTTTGATAAACTAGACGCGGATCTGGCTAAGGCCGTTATGTCTGTTGGGACGGTCAAGGGGGTGGAAATTGGAGCGGGCTTTGAGGCGTCGGAACTCAAAGGATCGGAAAATAATGATATTATAACTGAGGAAGGATTTCAAACAAATCGAGCCGGAGGCATCTTAGGTGGTATATCAAATGGGGATGAGATCGTCATACGGGCTGCAATTAAGCCTATACCCTCAATTGGCCTTGAACAGGATACCATAGATCGGAAAGGGAAACCTGCCAAACTTAAACTTACGGGCCGGTTTGATATTTGTGCCATACCACGTATCATTTCTATATTTGAAGCCATGGTTAAAATCGTTTTGGCGGATCACTATTTGAGATCGAAGGCGATGGCGTAAGTAATTAGTAACGTTATTCAAGGTATATATGGAGGAACTTATTTACAATGGAAAATCTTAAACTCACATCAATAAACGAAGACCAGCATCAACGCACAGTAATTGATGTGGATGGTATCAATGTCGGCAAGGATTTTGTAGTGATTGGCGGTCCCTGCAGCGTAGAGAGCGAAGAGCAAACAGTACAAACTGCCCGGAAAGTAAAGGAAGCGGGCGGAAATATGCTCAGGGGTGGTGCATTTAAGCCGAGAACTTCACCCTATGACTTTCAGGGGCTTGGCCTCAAAGGGCTAAAGATCCTTGAAAAAGCGAAAAGAGAGACAGGGCTTCCGGTGGTGACTGAAGTTACCGATCCGCGTGATGTGTCCTGGGTATGTGAATATGTAGATGTTCTACAGATCGGCACCAGAAACATGCAGAACTTCTCTCTCCTTAAGGAGGTTGGAAAGGTTAAGAAGCCCGTACTTCTAAAAAGAGGTATGTATTCAACCCTTAAGGAATGGCTCAATTGTGCGGAATACATCCTTGCAGGAGGAAACCCCAACGTTATTCTCTGTGAAAGAGGAATAAGAACATTTGAGACTTACACCAGAAACACATTAGATTTAAGCATCGTACCTTCTGTTAAGGAGGTCACTCATCTTCCTATTATTGTTGATCCTTCTCATGGAACGGGAAGGCTAAGCCTCATCGAATCCATGAGTCTTGCAGCTATGGCTGCCGGTGCAGATGGTATTATGGTTGAAGTACACTATCATCCTAATGAGGCGCTATGTGACAAGGATCAAGCCATGACACCGGCTATGTTTGGAAGCATGATGAAGAAGCTGAAAACACTAGAATCCTGTATGGATAAAATAAATCAAGAAAAGAATTCAGACATCGTTAAATAGTTGAGTGGTTAAGTGGTTGAGTGGGAGAATATATATAATTAAATCAATATGTTAAAATCTACAAACTGTTGCATGTCCAATTATTTTGCAAAACTGTTATTATTCTTATCATTATAACTACTTAACTACTCAACAACTCAACGACTTAACGAGATCTGAAATTAAAATTCGGGGTAAATAGAGTGAAAATTGTTGAGATTAAGGGTACTACAGATGATTCTACTATTTTGATCGGTGAGAACCTTCAAAATCTACAAAAGTATACCAACTTGAAAGAAATTGTGATCATCACTGACAAGAATGTGAATCGCTATTATGCGAAATATTTTCCCCGTTGTGAAGTCATAGAGATAGGTATCGGCGAAGAGATTAAAAATCTGGACACTGTTCAAAGAATATACAGGAAGCTTGTAGAACTTGAAGTGGACCGTTCATCTTTTGTTGTCGGGATCGGAGGAGGTATAGTCTGTGATATTACCGGATTTGTCGGATCAACCTATTTACGAGGACTGAGGTTCGGTTTTGTTTCTTCGACACTGCTGTCTCAGGTCGATGCCAGCGTGGGTGGAAAGAACGGTGTGAATTTCGATGGCTACAAAAATATTGTGGGAAATTTTAGCCAGCCTGAATTTGTTATATGCGACATGAACCTCCTAAAAACTCTCCCGGAAAAAGAAATTATATGCGGATTAGCCGAAGTTGTAAAACATGCCGCCATAAGAGATGCAGATCTATTCTTATATCTTGAAGAGCATTACAATAAAGCGCTTGATTTGAATACTGATATAATCGAAAAACTCGTATATGATTCGGTTCTCATAAAATCATCAATTGTAAATAGGGATGAAAAAGAAAGGGGAGAGCGCCGGAAACTAAATTTTGGCCATACATTTGGACATGCCATTGAGAAGACAACAGGGGTTCCGCATGGTGAGGCTGTCAGCATGGGAATGATGGTTGCCGCAACGCTTTCTGCAAATAGAGGTCTCCTGTCACGAGAAGATATGAGAAGAATTGAAGAACTACTCAAAAAATTGAAGCTGCCTACCAGGCTTCAAATTGACAATGGAAAAGTACTTGAGGCTCTGAGAAAGGATAAAAAGAGGGAAGGGGAGAACATAAATTTCGTATTGCTTAACCGCATAGGGAATGCGGTTGTGGAGGAAATACCAATTAGTGAACTGGAAGCTGTGGTAAATGAAATATACTTTTAACAATTCAGTAATGAGGTGAAAATATGAGTTTAAAAGAGGTCAGAAAAAAAATTGATCTTATTGATTCCAATATCCTGAAACTCCTGAACGACAGAATGGAACTGGTCCTTATGTCCAAGAGGTTTAAATCCCAGATAGAAGATAAAGAAAGGGAAAAAGAAATCCTTGGCAGGATTAAGAAGAATTTGACAGGACTGATTGATACCAGGTTGATAGAAAAAATCTATACGGAGATAATCAAAGAAGGTAAAAATCTTCAGCAGAAGAAATATGAACTTATTGCGTTCCAGGGTGAACACGGTGCATTTTGTGAGGTCGCATCATGGGAATGGAATAAAGATCTTATAAGTATACCGTGTAATGAATTTGCTGATGTATTTGAAGGAGTAAAGACAGACCTTTATGATTACGGGATTGTTCCGGTGGAAAATACATTGGGAGGTTCTGTTGAACAGGTGAATAGACTCCTTATCAATACTTCACTCAGTATAGTGGGTGCCATAGAACTTCCCATCAATCTCTGTCTCCTTACTTTGCCTGGAGCCGACCATAGAGAAATTCATACCGTATACTCTCACCCCCAGGCGCTGGCGCAAGCAAGAAACTTTCTATTAAGGAATAAACTTGAGCCTGCTCAATATTATGATACTGCAGGTGCTGCAAAAATGTTAGCGGAACAAAGGCCAAAAGTGTCTGCCGCAATTGCGAGCAAACTATGTGCAAAGCTTTATAACCTGGAAGTTATAAAAGAAAATATAGAGGACCTTGGCAAAAACATGACAAGGTTTCTTGTGCTTTCAAAGAAAAAGAAGGGAGAAAAGGGCAATAAATGCTCTGTGATTTTCTCGACAGCGCACAAAGCGGGCACACTTTTCAGTGTGCTCGAGATGTTTGCAAAGGAGAATATTAACCTGACAAGGATAGAGTCGATTCCGAGCGAGCCGGGGAACTACGCGTTCTTCCTTGACTTCATAGGATCAAACAAGGAAGACAAAGTTGTAAACGCACTTAAAAAAATTAAAAAGATTACGACTAGCTTCAGAATAATGGGGTTTTACAAGGAGAGGAGAATGGCATGAAGATATTTATTATGGGTGCAGGACATATGGGCGCATGGCTTGTGGAAGAATTCTGTCTCGAACATGAAGTGGCAGTATACGACACAGACAGAAAAAAACTTAAATATTTTTTTAATGTTAAAAGGCTTCTTGACCTTAAGGAGATCGAAAGTTTTAATCCCCAACTTGTCATTAATGCCGTGAGTCTTACAAATACCCAAAAAGCATTTAATGACGTTCTTCCTTATCTTTCAGAAGATTGCATTATTTCCGATATAGCATCTGTAAAAACCAAATTTAGAGGGTTATATAAAAATCTTGGGAGGAGATTTGTGTCCACACATCCCATGTTTGGCCCTACATTCGCCAATGTAAGGGACCTTCGCGAAGAGAATGCTATTATAATCAAAGAGTCTGATGAGAAAGGAAAAGAACTTTTCAGGGATTTCTATAAAAGCCTTAATCTCAATGTCTATGAATATACATTTGAAGAACACGACAAAACTACAGCCTATTCCCTCTCGACTCCTTTTGCCTCATCGATGGTGTTTGCCGCCTGTATGAAAAAACAGGAAGCTCCAGGCACTACGTTTAGAAAGCACCTGGATATTGCAAAGGGGGTACTCTCAGAGGACGATCACCTTCTGGCTGAAATAATGTTCAACCCTTATACATTAAAACAGATCGAGGAGATCAACTCCCGTTTATCGTATTTGACCCATATTATCAGGGCTGGTGATTACGAGGAGATGCAGAAGTTTCTCAATAAGTTAAGAAGTAATATTGATTAAAACATTAAAACTTCAGCTAAGCTGAAGGTCCCAGCTTTGCTATGCGTGTAAGTGAGTGAATTAAACTGTTACATTGTCATTTTGTTCTCGCCCGCTCTCTATGGTCGCTTGAGTTCACAAAGATCACAGAGAGATAAATAATTTGTCTGATTTTTTGAGAGGAAAAATCAGACAAAATTCTCAGCCACTTGCGTGGCAAATAGAATCCGAGGCCATAGACAGTTGAATAGCAACAGAATAGATTGTATCATATCAACATCTCCAGCGATAGCTGGATGTCAGTTTGATCTGAATCGCCCCCTCAGCGATTCAGATCAAGAACTCTGAGAACTCTGTGCACTCTGTGAGATATAAACAAGACCTTTTTAGGGTCTCTATCATGCCACCCTTTTTAGGGGTGGTTATTGACTGATAAATTTATGATCTGTATTCCAATAATAGCTAAAAATACCGATGAGTCACTTAAAAAGATAGCCACTGCCAATAGCATGGCTGACATGCTGGAGCTACGCCTCGATATGATGGAATCATTTAATCTGGACGATATGATTCAAGCTGCCTCCAGGCCTGTTATTGTCACCTATCGGTCTCAAAAGGAAGGGGGAAAAGGATCAGCGGATTATAAAACTATCTCTCATTACCTGTGGAGCGCTCTTGAGAAAGGAGCGGATTTTGTGGACGTGGAATACAGCATGTCTCCTGCCTTTAGGCAGAAATTTTTTGAGGGGCGGGGCTCATTTAAGATCATCATATCTACCCATCTGGTAGACGATACTCCTTCCCGTGAAAGATTAGAAAATATTTTCAAAAAGCTGGCCGATACCAAAGCGGATGTTGTAAAGATTATCACACGGGCCGAGACGCCAGAAGACAACCTTCGTATACTTGGATTGATTCCCATGGCTCAAAAACTTGGCATCAAGATTATTACCTTTTGTATGGGACCAATGGGTCGTATCAGCCGTATTGCTTCGCCTCTCTTTGGAGGCTACTTGACCTTTGCATCTCTTGAAATAGGGGAAGAATCCGCTGCTGGACAGATCCCCGCCAAGGAGATGAGAAAGATACTGGAAACACTATCAACATGATTATCGATCAACACACAAAGCTTTATGGCGTTGCAGGCTACCCTGTACGTCACTCCATGAGCCCTTCTATGCATAACGCCGCTTTTTCGAAATGTGGTCTGAATGCCGTCTACCTGGCTTTTGAGACAAAAGATATAGGCAGTTGTCTTAAAAGTATGAAGACACTTGGTATAAAGGGGATGAGTGTCACCATACCTCATAAATCTACTGCAATACCATTGCTTGATGAAGTGGATGGTTTGGCGAAACTGATAGGTGCCGTCAATACCGTCGTCAATGATAAGGATCGCCTGGTCGGTTACAATACCGATGCGATTGGCGCCTTTAAAGCCTTGGAGGAGAAGATCAAGCTTTCCGGTAAAACCTGTCTTATAATAGGTGCCGGTGGAGCGGCCCGGGCTATTGGTTTCATTTTAAAGGAACGTGGCGTTCATCTGACCATCTCCAACCGTTCCATAAAGAGAGGAGAATATCTGGCCGGTTCTCTTGAATGCTCTTTCGTGCCTCTAAAAGAGATTAAAGCAGTTAACGCAGATTTGCTAATTCAGACTACGCCTGTCGGGATGCATCCTAATGATGATCAGTGTATTATTTCACCAAATGTGTTGAAAGAAGGAATGGTTGTGATGGACGTCGTCTACAATCCTCTTGAAACCAGGTTGCTAAAAATGGCAAGAGAACATGGCTGTTTGGCGATAGACGGGCTTGCTATGTTTATACATCAGGGGGCGGAACAGTTCGAACTCTGGACAGGTATTAAAGCCCCTGTTGACACCATGACTCAAGCAGTGAAAGAGGCTTTTAAAAAAAGCTGTAACGTGAAATGAAAGGTATTAATTTCAGATCTCTTGATCTGTGTATGTATTTTCAAGGTGTTATGAAAGCTTAGCCGTAATTTCAGATGCAACAATTTGAACATCGAACGTCGAATGTGGAAGGCGCTCTCACAACGCAGGCGCTTGCGCTGCGTGTCGCTTTGTCTTTATTTTAAATGGTAGAATACATCATTCGATATTCGTATATATATTTTTTCGATTTTAAAATAATTTGAGGAGCGTAGCGACATCATTATTCGACGTTGGACGTTGGACGTTCGATGTTGGACGTTCATCTTTATAATATGTTGCATTCAGATTTACGCCGGGTCAGGAGCCCTGAATTTAGCTTTATGAAAACAATTAGAAATAGCAAGCTTCAAAGGTTGTTTAATTTTTAAATGAAAGAAATTAGCCCCCGATCAAATATCAGTGCAAGAGTCAGGATACCGGGTTCCAAAAGCATAACCCATCGTGCCCTTATTGCCGCAGGATTAGCCGAGGGGGAGAGCCTGCTTGAGGAATTTCTTTCTTGTGAAGACACACTATACACAGCCGATGGCCTTCGCCAACTTGGTATTAAAATATCAAGTAAGAAGAAAACAATGAAAGTTTTTGGAACAGGGGGACAATTTCACCCTGCTTCAGACATAAAAGATATTTATCTGGGCAATGCGGGCACTTCCTACCGGCTGCTCCTTTCAACTGTAGCTTTGGCCAGGGGAGAATATATCCTCACCGGCACTTCCCGCATGCAAGAAAGACCTGTTGGAGAACTGGTTAGGGCTTTGAATAAGTTGGGAGTAGATGCATCATATATGGGACGGAATCGGTTTCCACCTGTAAAAATTAGGGCAAATGGTATAAGGGGAGGAAAAGTGGAGATTGAGGGAAGTAAAAGCAGTCAATATGTATCTTCGCTTCTCTTAGCAGGCCCTTATGCCGAAAAGGACGTAGAGATAGATATCACCGGAGAATTGGTTTCTCTGCCATATATAGATATTACTTTTGACGTGATGAAAATGTTTGGGGTTCAGGTTAGTCGTGAAGGATACCGCTATTTCAAAGTTCCATCCGGTCAAAGATACAATTCCCGCCGGTTCATCATAGAGGGTGACGCTTCAAGTGCCTCCTATTTTTGGGCCGCTGCAGCAGTTACAGAAGGCACTGTTGCGACTGAAAATATTCATCCCCATATTACCCGTCAGGGAGACATAGGCTTCCTCCATATCCTTGAGGAAATGGGCTGCCGTGTTGAGAGAGAAACGGATCAAATTGTCGTTCATGGTGGAGTACTCTCAGGCGTTGAAGCGGATATGAGCACAATGCCGGACATGGTGCCTACACTGGCGGCTATTGCCCTGTTTGCTTGCGGCAAGACTGCAATTAGAAATGTTCCTCATCTGCGGGATAAGGAGAGCGATCGTTTAAAGTCAATTGCTGTTGAATGGAACCGGCTTGGCGGACGGGTTAAAGAATTATCTGATGGATTGATAATCCATGGTGGTAACGCTATTTCAGGAACGATTGTAAACCCACATAACGATCATCGCCTGGCAATGGCATTGGCTGTAATTGGCTTGAAGGCGCCGGGAATTAAGATCGAGCAGGAAAGTTGCGTCAACAAATCGTTCCCCGAATTCTGGGAGTTATGGGGAGACCTTTGAAAAATGCTCAATTTAAATAGTTTAGCCAGAGAAGCTTGTCGTATGGCACTACATTGGATATTTCGCACCCCCATTTGTCGTAACTAATTAATTTTATAGTTATTATATTTTGGGGATTTTCAGAAAAATGGCATTTTAGCCTATTTTTGCCTTAAATCCTACAAAGATGGGTTAACATTCAGATTAGGTGTGAACTCCTGTGATTGCGCATATTCTATCGCGTATCTTTAAGAAGCTTGATGGGGAACAGGAACCATAATGAAAATTGGGATGGAGATGCAGAAAGAGAAAAAATCAAATATATATTTTACTCCTATTCATCATGAATTCATAAAGACAAAGCTGAATTTGTTGCTGGTTGTTATCGCCGTTTTCTTTATCACCCTGCCATCTATCTGTTTTGCAGCGGAGCGCTTGAAAGATTCAACCGAAAAAATGTCTACTAGTGGAAAGCGGTTTTATCTTTCCATCACCAATGGGTTGGTATCACTCGATTCCCAGGGGGCTGACTTGCGAAAGATTCTGGCAAAGATTTCTGAGAGAACGGGTATCGAAATTGAAATAAGTGATAAAGTCAAAGACACTGTTACCATTTCTTTTTATAATCTTCCACTGGAGGAGGCCCTCAAGAAGATAACAAGGAATCGAGGAATAATATTTTCGAAAGAAAGAGGTAAAAATGAATTTCAGATATCCAGGGTGGTGATACTTGCAAGTTCCCAAAGCAAAACAAATTCAAATAATGATAATCTCAATCTTTTTAAACCGCCAATACCACTAGCCCAAGGATCGATGAATTCCACATCTTCAATTATTAAAACCGGTCCTCCAGCAAAGCCAGCCACTTCCCTTACAATAATAAACGAAAAAACCGGTACTAAATCCCAAATCGTTTCAAATGAGCTGGTCATTCGCTTTAAGAGAGAACTCTCCAAAGAGGATATACAGGCCTTGATTGCTAAAACAGGGGCAACGGTAAAGAACCATATTAAAGCACTCAACTATTACGTATTATCCCTCCCTTCTCACCTTTCGGTAAATGAGGCCTTACGTTGGTTCCGGCAGCAAGGTGTGGTTGATCAGACCGAACCTAACTATTTGATTCCTATAAAAGTCATTTCCAATGATCCTGAGTTATTAAAACAGTGGGCCTTGCACAACACTGGTCAGACAGGCGGGGCTGATGATGCCGACATCGATGCGTTGGAGGCCTGGGATATTGAACAGGGCAAAACCGAAGTAATAATTGCCATCATTGACACTGGTGTCGATTACGCCCACGAGGACCTTTCCGCCAATATCTGGCATAATTCAGGAGAGATTCCGGATAATGGGATTGATGATGATGGAAATGGGTATATTGACGATACCATTGGATGGGATTTTGTCGACTCTTTTGGAGGCGCTGCAGATGAAGATTTTGAAACATCCGACAATGATCCTATGGACAGACACGGCCACGGGACCCATGTAGCAGGGATCGCTGGTGCTGTTACCAATAATGGACTAGGCATCGCCGGGGTGGCCTGGAATTGTAAGATTATGCCAGTCAGGGCAGGGTACAAAACACCATCCGGGGATGGAGTTCTTGAAAGTGATGACGCTGCCCAAGCTATTATATACGCTGCCGAAAATGGGGCCAGGGTGATCAACCTGAGTTGGGGTGATTATCAGAAATCAAATCTTATTGAAGATGCCATGACTTTTGCCATCGACAAAGGGGCGCTGATTTGCGCTGCTGCAGGCAACGAGAATTCAACTAATCCCATATACCCAGCAGCTTCAGATAATATGGCTGTTTTGGCCGTTGGAGCAACGGATAGCAATGATCTGAAAGCATCCTTTTCCAATAACGGGGACTGGGTGGATATATCAGCTCCGGGTGTTTATATTTACAGTACTTATCTTAACAATTCATACCTTCAAACAAGTGGGACATCCATGGCCACCCCGCACGTGGCTGGAGTGGCTGCCCTGCTTTTTTCTCATTTTCAGGACATTTCTCCCATTGAAGTCAAAACGAGGATCATGCGGTCTGTTGATGTCCTGGAAGATCTGAATGGGAAAAACAGCACTTCCGGAAGAATCAATGCATATTCGGCCCTTACAGATGACTATTCCACTCCTCACATTTTCTCCTTAACTCCTGATGCCGCGCATGAAGATGATCAGGTAACCATCTTCGGAGACAGCTTTGGCATCGAACAAGGCAATGGAGTTGTAAAGTTCTATCCTGAGAAGGATGCAGAGGTCATTTCCTGGAGCAACTCGACCATAATATGCAGGGTACCTGAGGGTGCACGAACAGGTGACGTGAATGTTACTACCTCTGAAGGGACAAGCAATGGAATAGAAATTACCATTTTAATAAAATTTTATAATGAAACATTGCTTGAAAATGAGTATTTGGCCGCCGGACAGGCTCAGGGCTGGCAAGCAGATGACCAATCATGGCTATACCAGCTCCCCTTTTCTTTCCCATTTTTTGGCAAACAATACGACAGCGTCCATGTATGTTCCAACGGTTATCTTGATTTCACCAACAGTGCTTTTTCTTATCAAAACTCTCAAGAGATTTTAAAATCAAGGATTATGATAGCCCCCTTATGGGATGATCTCATAACTAACGGCACATCTCAACAGGATGAAGATATATATATCCATTCACCCTCTCCTGATTCAGTATGTATCCGCTGGTCAGCAGAGCGCTATGAGACTGAAGACCTGATCAATGTTGAAGTTATTCTGCATGAGGATGGCATGATCCAGTTCAATTATGGCTCTGGAAATTACAATCTGTCTTCAACCATCGGTATTTCCGGTGGGGATGGGGAGAAATATCACTTTGCGTCTTATAATGGAATAACCTCGTTAAACAAGGTTCAGTCAGTTCTTTTCACACCCTACAAGCATTCATTTACTATCCCTCTCGACCTGAGCTGGAATCTTATTTCCCTCCCCCTTGAACCTGACAACAACCAGGTCAGTCAGATTCTGGGGCCTGCTATCAGCGGTATTGAAAGTGTATGGGAATTCAAAGAAGGACTATGGCAGTTTTACGTTCCCGGAGATCCAGAAACAAGTGTGTTGGAGATTCTAAAACCAGGTTATGGATACTGGGTTAAAACGAACCAGGAAGGGCTAAGCATTCAAATCCAGGGACAATTCAAAACCTCACCGTTGACCCTACCGACCGGCTGGCATCTGATTGGGTTTAATATCCTGCAGCGTATGCCGGTGGAGGAGGCGTTGATAGACATTGAAGGGGAATATGAAAGTGTGTGGGGCTATCAGGATGGAGTTTGGCAAGTTTACGACCCTAATCATCCCGGGTTCAGTGATTTAATTGAAATGGAGCCTGGGAGGGGGTATTGGATAAAAACTGACGGACCATTGCCATGAGTCGCCTGAGTCAGTTTAAATATAGCTACAGGATATTTTTATCGTTTCTTCTATTTCTTCTATTGTGTATGTCTTCAAAAGGTTTTGGACAAATCAGGCATTAAAATAAGAGAGGGT
>CAZLRK010000055.1:0-21826 GCA_964561845.1 uncultured Desulfobacterales bacterium
ATTTCTTGGATGACGAATATGCTCGTTTAATCCTTATATCGGAATTCCAGTATCATAAAAGTATATTTGTGGTTTTATCTTGATTTTAAACGCCGCTCACGTTAAATATAAGGTTAGTATCTGCAAGATTCAGGTAATATATAATATTTTAAATGTTTGAAAACTATGTCGCCGCTTCAAAGGTAATTAAATTTTAAATGTGTAAAACTCGCGTATAAGTGAGAGTAAAAAAAGAACAGTGCATGACATATTAATAAAACAACTAAGCAATAAATGCCGATTAGCCTTTGAAACACACCAATTCAATCCCTGTTTTTTCTTAACTCTCACTAATACGCTCAGACAGTTACACGATTCAAAATTTAAAAACCTTTGGAGCTATATAGTTCTAATAATTTTCAAAATTTATTCTAGCAGGAGATTCTATGCCTAAAAGAGATGATATAAAGAAAATATTAATAATAGGATCCGGTCCTGTCATCATTGGTCAAGGGAGCGAATTCGATTATTCATGTACGCAGGCCTGTAAGGCTCTTCGTTCGCTTGGCTGTGAAGTCGTTCTTGTGAATTCGAATCCGGCGACGGTAATGACCGATCCGGACATAGCCGACGCAACTTATATCGAGCCGTTAAACCTTAAGGTAATTACGGACATTATTAAGACAGAGAGACCGGACGCTTTACTGCCGAATATGGGCGGACAGTCCGGTTTAAATCTGTCATATGAGTTGTACAGGGAAGGCGTGCTTGAAAAATATGATGTACAGATCATCGGTGTGAATATTAATGCCATTGAGCGTGGGGAGAACCGCTCGATATTTAAAGAGACAATGAAAAAGTTGGGGATCGAAAGGCTGCGAAGCTATGTAGTAAAAAGTGTAGAAGATGCTGAGAAGGCTGCTGATGAATTGGAGTACCCTGTTGTGCTTCGTCCATCATTTACAATGGGGGGGACGGAAAACAGCCTTGTTTACAACATTGAAGAGCTTCGCGCCAAAGCAGCACAAGGGCTTTCGGAAAGTCTTATTAGTCAGATTCTCATGGAAGAATCAGTGCTTGGTTGGGAGGAGATAGAGCTTGAAGTTGTACGTGACAGTAAGAATCAGATGGTCACGGTTTGTTTCATAGAAAATATTGATGCCATGGGTATTCACACAGGTGATTCCTTTTGTGTAATGCCGATGCTGAATGCCGATCCCGAATTGCAAAAACGCATTCAGAAACACGCATACGATATTATGGAAGCGATTGATGTTGTCGGGTGCGCCAATATTCAATTTGCCCATGATTCAAAGACGGGACGGATTGTGGCAATTGAGATCAATATTCGAGTCTCGCGCTCTTCTGCATTGGCATCAAAGGCAACGGGATTTCCTGTTGCGTATATTTCTTCGCTTCTTGCCTGTGGACTTACGCTGGATGAAATGCCGTACCGGAGGGACGAATCTTTAGAAAAATACACGCCTTTTGATGATCACGTTGCCGTGAAAATACCCAGATGGGCTTTTGAAAAATTCGAGAATGTTAATGATAATCTCGGCCCCAGGATGCGTTCAGTGGGCGAAATCATGAGCATCGGCAAGACTTATAAAGAAGCTTTACAAAAAGCAGTTCGTTCACTTGCAATAAATCGTTACGGCTTGGGATTCGTTAAGGATTTCAATAAAAAATCCCTGGAAGAATTAATGAATTTGACAGGCGCCCCAACCAGCGAACGCCAATTTATTATGTATGAGGCCCTGAGAAAAGGGGCTGATGTCCATGCGCTGTATGAAAAAACATATATAAAACACTGGTTCATCGAACAGATGAAAGAATTGGTCCAACTGGAAGAAGAAATACTGAAGCATAAGGGACTAAAGCTCCCTGGTAAACTTCTTGAGAGGGCTAAAAGAGACGGTTTTTCAGATAAATATCTGGCACAGATCCTTGATATTTCCGAAAAAGATATTCGTGAAAATCGCATTATGCTGAACACTATCGAAGCCTGGGAACCTGTTACCGTCAGCGGTGTAGGAAATGCTGCATATTTTTTTTCCACCTATAATGCTCCTGATACAGTTAAAGTAAATGATGGAAAAAAAATCATGGTTATTGGCAGCGGACCAAACCGAATCGGGCAGGGAGGTGAGTTCGACTATTGTTGCGTACATGCATCGGTAGCCATAAGAAATGAAGGGTATGAATCCATCATGGTTAATTGCAACCCGGCAGCAGTTTCCACGGATTTCGATACCTTTGATAAACTTTATTTTGAACCGGTGACTCTCGAAGATATATTAAGCATATATGAAAAGGAAAAGCCGGAAGGTGTTATTGTTCAATTCGGCGGGCAGACCTCTTTGAATATTGTCAATGAGTTGACTGAGGCCGGGATAAGGATTTTTGGCACATCCTTTGAAACCATAAACCTGGCAATGGGTCGGAGCCGGTTTCGTGAGGTAATACAAAAGTTGGGAATCCCTCAACCCCAATACAGAATCGCAGACACTTCGGAAGAAGCCGTGAATGAAGCGAAAAAGATTGGATACCCTGTAATAGTGCGTCCAACCTATGCCCAAAAAGGGTATGGCATCAAGATAATCCATAATGAAGAAATGCTGAAAGATTACATAGCAGAAGAAGCTGATGTAACATTGGCGCAACCTGTTTTCCTGGACGAGTTTCTGGATAATGCTCTCGAAGCTGAGGCGGATGTTATAGCAGAAGGAGCAGATGCTTACGTTCCTGCCGTAATGGAACAAATAGAACTTGCAGGAATACATTCGGGAGACTCTGCATGTGTGATTCCTCCTGTGGGAATTCCCCCGAAACATATGGATACCATTAATGAATACGCTCGAAAAATTGCCGTTACCCTTAATGTGGTCGGCCTAATGAACATCCAGTATGCGATTTTTAACAATACGGTTTATGTTATAGACGTAAAACCGAATGCTTCTCATTCAGTGCCTATTGTTTCCAAAGTTTGCAATGTCCCCATGGCCCAACTGGCAACTCAAATCATACTGGGCAAGAAAATCTCAGACCTTAATTTGAAACAGAAATTGATTCCACATTTTGGAATAAAAGAATCGATCTTGCCTTTTAATATGTTTCCGGAAGTAGACCCATTGCCGGGGCCGGAGATGCGCTCAACGGGCGAGGTTCTAGGGTTGGCAGATTCTTTTGGTCAGGCATTTTTCAAATCCCAGGAGGCGACCCAGGTGCCTTTGCCGACCGAAGGGACCGTTTTGTTTACCATTGCCGACCGCGACAAGCCCGCAGCTCTTGAATCGGTACGACTTTTCAGAGATCTGGGATTCAGGATTATGACAACAAAGGGGACTCACCAGTTTTTGGCCGATAATGGGTTCGAATCAATACCGACCCGCAAACTTGGATACGGAAGACCCCACCTTGTAGATGCAATAAAAAATGATGAAATCCAGCTTATTGTAAACACACCAAGCGGCAGACAAAGTAAGACCGATAGTTCCAGTATTCGCAAGGCGGCGGTAAATGATAAAATCCTGTACATTACGACTACAGCTGCCGCCATGGCCGCAGCCAAAGGAATCGCAGCGCGAAGAAAGGGAAGCGCCGGTGTCAGGTCTTTACAGAGCTACTACGCAAGAATCGTATAATGAAGCTTGTTTGGTTCTATGAAGAGCGGCAAATTTGTCATTCGATGGAAATTCGATAGAAATTCAGTAGTTCAGATCTAGTCAAATTTCAACTGAATTTCAACCGTATTTCAGCGAAGCAAATGACAAAACCAAAAGTGCAGATTGTGACCGTTTACAGTATAATAATGGTAAATAGGTAAGTAAAATGCTAAACAACAGGGAATTGGTAGACCATCTTATCAAAAGAAGGGTTTTGGTAAGCAGAATCATAGTTGATGCATTATTATCGATCGATAGAATTAATTTTGTAAGACCGGAGGATATAAAGAGAGCATACATGGACAATCCTTTATCAATAGGATACAGACAAACCATTTCACAACCATATACAGTCATATTTATGCTGGAATTGTTAAAAGCAGGAAAAGGGGACAAAGTTTTGGATATCGGTTCAGGTTCGGGATGGACCACAGCACTTCTTGCGTACATTGTTCAAAAAGAGGGGAGAGTGTTAGGCCTGGAAAAAGTTTCGGATCTTGTAAAATTCGGAAAGAGCAATATTGAAAAATACAATTTTACTAATGCTAAAATCGTTCAGGCAGGGGAAGAACTGGGTAAGCCTGGTGAGCAATTTGATAGGATACTGGTTTCAGCATCTGCAAAAGAGATTCCAGATGAGCTGGTAGACCAGTTAAAGGTTGGAGGTCGAATGGTTATTCCTGTACAATCTTCAATTTACAAAGTTGAAAAAGTATCGGAAGATCAAGTGGAAAAAGATGAAAATTACGGCTTTTCATTTGTTCCGCTGATTTATTGATTTTTGATTCCCCTTGACACACCGACCTCACTTGAATATGCTTATTTCAGATCTCGTTAAGTCGTCGAGTAGTTGAGTAGTTAAGTAGTTGTAATGATAAGAATAATAGCCATTTCCAAAAAAATTGGACATACTACAGTTTGCATGTATTAACATAGTGATTTAATTATAAATCTTTTCCTACTCAACCACTTAACCACTCAACTATTTGACGATGTTTGTACTTTATTGTAAAGAGGCTTTTTATCAACAAACCCTACAATTTTAAAAGGAGGGCATGAAATAAAATTATTAAAAGTTTTTTTTATTTGTTTTGCACTGGTAAATTTGGTTGTGTTTTTATCAAATAGTTCTGTAAAAGCGGAAACTTTGGTAATTGGAACAACAGAGAAAGTCATTGATATGGATCCTGCCAATGCCTATGATTTCCACACCTGGGAAATCTTTTACAATATTTATCAGGGACTTCTCACGTATCCTGCCGGGGAGACCGATCTGGTTCCTGCCCTGGCCGAATCTTATTACATAAGTCCGGACGGCAAAGAATACATTTTTGTTCTGAGAAAAGGCCTTAAATTTACAGATGGCACACCTTTCGACGCTTCTGCGGTAAAGTGGTCCGTCGATCGGGTAATCTCTCTAAAGGGAGACCCTTCCTGGTTGGTTACAGATTTTGTCGATAGCATTGAAGTGGTTGGAAAGTATGTTGTTAAATTTGTTCTTAAAAACCCTGTGGCATATTTTCCTGCTCTTGTTGCTTCAAGTCCTTACTTTCCTGTAAACCCAAAAGTATACCCCCAAGGCAAGATCGTCCGCGATCCGTCGGAACTTAAAGGAGGGAAACTGGTGGGCCTGGGTCCTTATAATGTGGTTTCATTTAAAAGAGACCAGGAGATTGTCATGGATGCAAATCCGAATTATTTTGGTGAACAGCCAAAAACAGATCGGATTGTTATTCGATATTTTGCGGATGCCAGTACCATGCGGCTTGCCCTGGAAAAAGAAGAGATCGATATTGCATTTAAAACACTGGATCCTTTAGACATCGCAGACCTTGACAAATCAAATAAAATCAATATGATAAAGGCTCAGGGGCCCTATATCCGTTACCTTTGCTTTTTATGTTCCGAACCTCCCTTTAAAGACAAAGTATTGCGACAAGCCGTGGCAACAGCCATAAACAGACCACCGCTTATGCAAAAGGTTTTTCTCGGACAAAATGTCCCTCTTTACTCCATGGTTCCCATGGGCATGTGGTCCCATATGGATTACTTTAAGTCGATCCATGGGGATGGAAATATCAGCAAAGTGAGAAGCCTGCTATCATCCAGAGGATACAGCGAAACCAATAAATTTACCTTTGACCTGTGGTATACTCCAAGCCATTACGGCGACACAGAAGTGGATATGGCCGCCGTACTCAAAGACCAGCTGGAGGCTACAGGTGTGATGAAAGTAAATGTCAAATCCGCCGAATGGGCCACATACAGGGATCAGTGGGTAAACAAGCAGATGTCCGCTTATCTCCTTGGTTGGTATACGGAATACATCGATCCCGACAATTATACAGCTGTTTTTGCAGGAACTGCCGGCTCAAAAGGGATTGGTATCAATTTTTCCGATCCTGTCTGGGATAAGAAATTAACTGACGGCCAGACAGTAACTGACATGAATAAGAGAATTGAAATTTATAAAGAATTACAGCAGATGTGGACTGAAGATGTACCGACAGTCCCAATTTTTCAGGGAACGCTCTATGTATTTACACAAAAGAACGTACATGGTGTAAAACTATCACCAACGATGAGATTCAACTATGATTTTCTCTATAAAGATTAATCAGCCTTAAATCTATCCCCAGCCGTCTATAATCTTCTTTCTTCAATCCCGTGACATGCCACTTGAGCTCCTGAATCCAGGCGCAAGAGATGAGGGATTTCATGGGTGCAGCGTTTATTAGCATAGAGACAGCGGCCATGAAAAATGCAGCCCGAAGGAAGGTCGATGGGAGTGGGAACCTCACCTTTCAGTTTAACATGTTTGGATTTTTGGCTGTCGAGTTTCGGAATAGCGCTTAGCAGGGCTTGTGTGTATGGGTGACGCGGTGATTCGAATAGCTCTTTTGTCAGGGCCATTTCGCAGATTGTGCCAAGATACATGACCGCGACACGGTTGCTGACATGCTCTACAACAGAAAGATCATGGGTTATAAGCATGTAAGTGAGGCCTCGCTGTTCCTGTGCGTCCATGAGCAGATTAAGGATTTGCGCTTGAATGGAAACATCCAGCGCTGAAACCGGTTCATCAGCTACAATAAACTCGGGATCCACCATCAAGGCCCTGGCAATACTGATCCGCTGTCTCTGTCCGCCCGAAAACTCGTGAGGATAACGACCGGCCCATTTAGGGTCCACCCCCACCTGTTGCATTACCTCGGCAACCTTGTCCATAACTTCCTGGGACGTGATGGATTGATTATGAAAAAAGACCGGTTCCTCTAAAGTTTTTTTAACCGTCATTCGAGGATTCAGGGATGCATATGGATCCTGGAAAATCATTTGCATTTTCTTCCGATAGGGCAGCATCTTTTGAGAAGTCAGATTGTCAATTCTCCTGTCTTGATAATATATTTCACCGCTGTTTGGTGGATATAATCCAAGAACTGCTCTTGCAAGCGTAGATTTTCCGCAACCGCTTTCGCCCACAACACCTAAAGTTTCACGCGGTTTTATCGAAAAACTAACGTTATTTACAGCTTTAACAGTTGTCCGTTTGCGAACGATACGTCTCTTTTCAATTGCAAGTTGATCAAGTAGGCCACCGGAGATATCAAAATGCTTTACAAGGTTTTTTACCTTTAAGAGGCCGTTTTTATTTCCCATTGTAGATAAGTCTCTAAATTTTATAACTTACTAAAGTTTAGGTTATTGTTTTGCCCACCATATGACACGCGGTCGTTCTGTCATGGTCATCTACGTTGATTAGGGCCGGCACTTCCAATTGGCACACCGTATCCCTGATAGTACATCGGGGATGAAAAGCGCAGCCCTGGGGAATGTCGGTTAAGGTCGGCATCATTCCGGGTATCTGGTTTAACCGCGATCCCGGTTGAAGACTGCCGGGCAGTGCTTTGATTAGCCCTTGGGTATAGGGATGTTTAGGATCATGAATAACCGCCTCGGTGGGACCGGTCTCCACGATTTTTCCCGCATACATGACGGCAATTTTTTCGGTTACCTGTGAGACAACCGCTAAGTCATGAGTAATTAGAATCAGACCCATGTCTGAGGTTTCACACAATTCCAGAAGAAGATCCATGATCCCTGCCTGAATGGTTACATCCAACGCAGTAGAAGGCTCATCGGCAATGATCAAGGAGGGGTTTGTCAGCAAGGCGATGGCGACAACAATACGCTGCCGCATCCCCCCTGAACATTCATGGGGGTACTGAAGTAACCTCTTCTCAGGAGATGGAATATAAACCTGTTTTAACTTTTCAAGGGCAATGTCCAGTGCATCTGCTTTACTCACGTCTTGATGCGCAAGCACGGTCTCGACCATCTGGGTACTTATGGTAAGAACCGGATTCAGAGTCATCATTGGGTCTTGGAAAATCATACTGATACGATTCCCGCGAATTTTTCGCATCTCTTCTTCGGAAAGTCGATTTAGCTCTTGTCCTTCGAATAATATCTTTCCTGCGGAGATATATCCGGGCTTGCTTAAAAGGTTTATTATCGCAAAACCGGTTACCGATTTTCCAGCTCCGCTCTCTCCAACTATTCCGAGCCTTTCTCTTTTATCAAGAGCAAAGCTGATACCGTTGATAGCCGTCAACTCACCGAATCTTAATGCAAATATAACTTCCAGATCCTTAACTTCCAGTAAATTGCTCATGTTTTTTTACTGCCTTATCCCTTATAAAGCTTAGGGTTCAGTACATCCCTCAACCAATCACCCATAAGAAGTATAACCAATATAACAATGACCAGGAGAACTCCTGGGAAGAAGGTAATCCACCATGATCCACTGAAAATGTATTCAAAACCGGAGCTAATGAGAACTCCAAGAGAGGGTTTGGTAATGGGCATGCCTAAACCCAAAAATGAAAGGGCTGCCTCACTCATCACCGCTTCGGCTACCTGAATAGTGGAAATGACCAGAACGGGGGTGAGTGTGTTGGGTAAGATGTGGCGAAACATGATCTGCCAGTGGTTGATGCCGATTACCCTGGCCGCTTCTACATACTCCTTGTTCTTTTCCCCTAGAACCGAAGCACGAACTGTCCTTGCATAAATCGGCCAGTTAGCTATTCCAATAATAAGGATCAATAACGGTACAGCCAGTTCTGCATAGCGCCCGACACCAAAAGCCAGCTTGAATATGGCGCTGGTAAAAATCGCAACTATCAGGTAGGGAATGGAAAATTGAATATCGGTAATTCGCATTAAAAATGCATCAAGTTTTCCCCCAAGATAACCGGAAAACAGGCCTACTAGGATTCCTACGAATGCCTGGAACAAAACTGCTCCGATTCCGATAAGAAAGGATACCCTCAAGCCATAAATCATGGTGCTCAAAAGATCTCTTCCCTGGATATCGGTTCCTAAAATGAAAGCCTCACTGCCTTCGGACATCCATGAAGGTGGCATTTCGCCATCCATGATATCGAAGGTTGCGGTATCATAGGTATTATAGGGTGCTACAACCGGTGCCAAAACACAGATGACAACCAGAACTGAGAGGACCGAAAAACTTAAAATAGCGACGGGATCGCGTTTAAAACTGTACAACAGATAGGAATTTTTGAATCGATTCCAGGCTTTCATTTTTTTCCTGCAATTCGTACCATGGGGTTGACAAATCCGTAGATAATATCAACGGCTGTATTGACTGTGACGAAAATCATTCCCACTACCACCAGGTAAGCGACCAAAAGGGATGTATCCGAGCGTTCCACGGCTTCCAGAAACATATATCCCATTCCATGCCAATTAAAAACTCTTTCCGTCAGGATTGTAAAGGCAAACAGAATTCCCAGCTGAACGCCAAATACGGTGATTACCGGAAGCAGGGTATTTTTAAAGGCATGAATGAACCCTGCATTTGAGAAAATGGCGTTGCATGAAGATGTCATCGGTTACATCGAAAAACCGTTTGATATCGACGACCTGGCGTGGAAAATTATACCAAAACTGAGTCGTCATTATAAGGACACTTATCCCAAAGGGATATCAGTAAATAGTTTGTTGCTGCTAAGTGAAATGGCAGAAAAGACAGGCCTTTTGGAAATTTATTATAGTGGTAAAAAAAAGGGGCAATTTTATTTGGACAAAGGAGTTCTTTCTGATGCCTTTTGTGAAGACCTAAATGGAATGGAAGCAGCGATAGAAATGATAAGGTTGGATTGTGTGAGCTTCAAATTCAAAGGCCTTGCTAGGAAAAATGGAAAGCAAAGAATTAGCAAAGATCCCATGTCTTCATTTGCGAAGGGAGCAAGGCTCAAGAATAAAGCAATAGGAGACAAAGAAGAAGCTGGCCTGGCGGTAGTTGCCAAACCAAAAAAGAAAAGGGCTAAACAAGAAAAGGAATCGGATCCGAGTAAAATATCAAAGGCGGATGATAAAAGAAAAAAAATTCTAATAGTAGATGATAACTCTAACATTAGAAAGTTAATAGTTACTATCCTTAGCCGGAAAGGGTATGCGGTAGTAGAAGCAAAAAATGGCCTTGATGCCCTGTCTCAGCTAAATAACGAAATGCCCGATTTGGTACTGTTAGATATCGTAATGCCCAGGATGGATGGTTACAGGGTGCTTTCCATCATGAAGGAAAGTGTAACATTTAAAGACATCCCTGTAATAATTCTTTCAGGCAGAGATGCAATGCTTGATAAAATAAGAGGAAAGATATCAGGCTCTAGCGAATATCTAACCAAACCTTTCAATCCTGATAAGTTGATTGATACTATTAGTAAATATTTAAAATGATAACATGATGAAATCGTAAAAAGTCGAAATCATCACGTTTTAGGTTTTAAGTGTTAAGTTTTAAGTTATGGTATTACAATTATTTACAGATACTTAAACTTAAAACCTCAAACTTAGAACGTTTGTAAAAGAAAATTTTTTACTTTTTACGAAACCGCCATAACCTGTTATACCGTAACTTTTGAACCTTACTAAAACCTTTCATTGATAGGGTCTAATGTGTTTCCCAGAGGATTAAAAACCAATATTGCAATCACTATCATCGTACTTTTAATGCTGTCGATGGTATTGATAGATTTCGTGATGATTATAATAGCGCAGCGGGATCTGATCCGGGGCGAAATTTCCAAGGGGAATCTTATAATTGCTGCTATCGAAGATAATCTAATTGATTCTTTCGAATCTGAAAAAGTTGATCTGAATTTGAATTTCAAGAAGAATTTAGAGGATATGCTGTCCAGAGCGGGATATTTTTGTGCAATTGTTCAGGATAAGGATAATAATCAGATTTATTCGAATGGAAAAAATTGTGTCATACAAAATGAACTGAAAAGACTCGCTAAAGATACTATTCAATTTGGTGAAAGAAAGATCAAATATATGGGTACAACCTGGGGTGTATTTTGGAAACAGAAACGAGATTTAATCATTACCGCACCTTTATTTAAAAATGGGAGAATTGTTGCAGCGACAAGTATTGCTATGAAACTTGCGGGCATCTATCAAACAATGAGAAGCTCGCAGCAAATATTGGTCGTATATATTTTAATCAATACATTTATTTTGACTCTTATCGGCATATATCGGATATCTAAAATATATATACAACCCATGTATAGACTGGTAAAAAGGGCTGAAGAATACAAAGAAGAGGATGATATATTTTTTTCCGTAAGAAAAGAAGACAATGAGTTTAAAAAACTTTCAAAGTCCTTAAACAGTATGCTAATGCGGATTTCTAAGGATAAAGAAAAACTTCGTTCCACCGTCCAGTCCCTTGAAAAGGTTAATTCTGATTTAAGACAGGCCCAGAAAGAAATCATAAGGGCTGAAAAATTGGCTTCCGTAGGGAGATTGTCTGCAGGGATTGCTCATGAAATAGGGAATCCCATCGGCATCATTATCGGTTATCTTGATATGTTGAAACAAAAAGATATTAAAGATAAGGAAAAAAATGATTTCATAACCCGAACCGAAAAAGAGATAAACAGAATAAATACGATTATCAGGCAGCTTCTTGATTTTTCAAGACCTTCAAAGGAAGGGATGAAGGCTGTGTCGGCACATGAAATAATTGAAGATGTTTCAAATGTTGTTAACATTCAGCCTTTCATGTCTGGTATAAATCTGGAGTTATCCCTTAAAGCTGAAAAGGATATCGTTCGTGCAGATTCCAATCAGCTACAGCAGGTATTCTTGAATTTGATGATAAATGCCGCAGACGCTATCTCTTCAAGTGCAATTGGCCAGGATGGGAAAATAATAATAAAAAGTGAGGTGGTTTCCGATTCGGATTTTGATTTAAAGGATCAGAAAAACTTATTAAAGGTGATGTTTATAGATAATGGGGTCGGGATTCCTAAAGAAACACTGGGAAATATTTTTGATCCGTTTTATTCAACAAAAGAACCCGGTAAAGGAACCGGCCTTGGTCTTTCAGTCAGTTATATGATTATTGAGTCCATTGACGGTAAGATCGAAGCAACCAGTGAGCAAAGCAAGGGAACCACTTTGACCATATTTCTGCCGCTTTATGATGAGACGAAGTAAAATGAAGTTATTGGTAATTTGTTATTCGTTAATGGGTGATATAGATCGATTTTCAATAACTGACTTTAAACCAACAACTAATAACAAATCACTACTGTCCAATTAAAATTGGCCTTAAATGACGCAAACCCAGCAATAACAAGGGTTTTCAATGAATTCCAAAAGGTATCGACTTCAATTTGGAAGAAAATTTGCTAGCAATAATATCAATAGGTTAGAGAGGAAAAACCCTTGTTATTCAGTTTAATTGGACACTACTGATAACAAATAACAAATAACTAATAACTTCTACGGCTTATCCGGGTTAGGTATTACTAATGAAAGATATCACTACAAAAGATGAATCTGTTACCGGTAAACGCTTGCTCATTATTGATGATGAGGAAAACATGCGTCATATGCTGACTGTGATGCTCAATAAATTCGGCTATCAAGTTGATTCGGCAATTGATGGATACGAAGGGCTACAGATGGTTGATCAAGGGCAATATGATTTTATTCTTTGTTATATAAAAATGCCCAGAATGGACGGTATGGAATTTTTAGCTTCCGTCCGTGAAAAGATTGGTTCGACTACCATTATCATGATGTCGGCATATGGTAGTATTGATTCGGCTATTGAAGCCATGAAACTAGGTGCCTATGACTATATTTCAAAGCCATTTAAATCTGATGAAGTCTACCTGGCGCTGAAGAAGGCTGAGGAACGGGAACGATTAAAAAAAGAGAACGTAAAGCTTAGAAAGCGAATCCAAAAAATTGAAGAGAATTATAAATTTGGCAAAATGATCGGTAAAAGTAGAGCCATGCAGGCCGTGTTCAGGTTGATAGATAAAGCGGCCCAATACAATACTACCGTATTGATTACCGGTGAAAGCGGAACCGGAAAAGAACTAATTGCAAAGAGCATACATTATAAAGGAGAAAGATTAAAAAAATCCCTTGTGCCCGTGAACTGTGGTGGAATCCCTGAAAATTTACTTGAAAGCGAGATGTTCGGATATATAAAGGGTGCTTTTACAGGCGCCGATAAAAATAAAATAGGGCTTTTTGAAGAAGCAGAGGGTGGAACGATTTTTTTGGATGAGATAGGAGAAATGCCGCTTTCACTTCAGGTAAAACTTTTGAGGGTATTACAGGAAAATGAGATTAGACCGGTTGGCGGGTCAAAAATAAAGAAAATAAATGTTCGTGTGATTGCAGCAACTTCTAAAAATATTGAGGATGAAATAAAAAAGAGCACATTTCGTGAGGATCTTTACTACAGACTGAATGTGTTAAGAATAAAAGTACCGCCGCTTAGGGATTGGAAAGAGGACATACCTCTTTTAAGTCAACATTTTATTAAAATACTCAATGAAAAATTTGACAAGGATATCCGGGAAATTTCACCTGCAACCATGCGTCTTCTGATTCAGCATCAGTGGCCCGGAAATGTCAGAGAGTTGGAAAATGTTATCGAAAGGGCTGTAGTACTTGCAGAAGAAAAGGTTCTTTTGCCGGAAGATTTACCATCTGAGCTTTGTACAGCATCGGAAACAGATAAAACAAATGGATTTTTTAAGGGTTATTCACTGAAAAGTGCCCAAAAGATTATGGAAAAAAAACTGATCACCCGTGCACTTCAATCAACCGAAGGAAACCGTACAAAAGCTGCAAAACTTTTAGAGATCAGCCATCCCTCCCTTTTGAGTAAAATTAAGGCGTATAATATTGAACTGTGATGCAAAAGTCTCAGTCTATAGCCCATTTAAGTAGCAAGCTTCCCCAGGCAAAACCCGCACCAAATGCTGTAATGATTATTTGGTCCCCCTTTCCCATCCTTTTTTCTTGATAAGCTTCGGACATCGCAAGGGGTATTGTTGCTGCAGTAGTATTTCCATATTTATCTAAAATAATAACAGTTTGATCTGTAGTAAATTTCATCTTTTTTGCCACGGCATCGATGATCCTATAATTTGCCTGGTGCGGGATAAAAAGTTTTATATCATTTGATTGATAATGATGTTTTTTTAAAATTTTCATGGAAACATCCGTCATTCCTGTTACAGCATGTTTAAATACGGCTTTTCCATCCTGATAAACATAATGCAGCTTTTTTTCCACGGTTTCGTGAGATGCCGGCAATAAACTGCCGCCTCCTTCTACATGGAGATATTTATGCCCGGAGCCATCAAGATGAAGAATAAAATCTTCGATTCCAAGATTGTCTTCATTTGACGGCTCTAATATGACTGCCCCTGCAGCGTCTCCAAAAATAACACAGGTGTTGCGGTCCTCATAATTAATGATGGAACTCATTTTGTCTGCGCCTATTACCATGACCTTTTGGTGTTTTCCGGTTTCTATGAATTGGGAAGCGGTGGATAGAGCGTATAAAAACCCAGCACACCCACCATTTAAATCAAATCCCCAGCAATTTGAGGCATTCAATTCCTTTTGGACTATTGCTGCTGTAGCCGGAACCATCCTATCGGGAGTTATGGTGGCGACAATGATTAAGTCGAGTTCATCTGCTGAAATATTTTTCTGTTTGAGAGCCATATTTGCGGCTTTGACCGCCATATAAGATGTGCCTTTATTTTTTTCCAGTATCCTTCTTTCTTTAATACCGGTACGAGAAGTGATCCACTCGTCATTCGTGTCAACCATCTGTTCGAGGTCTTGATTTGTAAGCCTATGCTCGGGAACAAAATGATCGACCCCCGTAATGATTGCCCGCATAAATATCCTCCTGAAAGATTTTAGATCTTTTGTAACATTTTAGCCTTATGACATGAACTGTTTTTTCTTTACTCTCAACAATAGGCCAGTTTTACACTGTCTTTTTTTAAAATCTATTGATTTGATATAAATAAAAATGGAGCAATCGGTTTTTATCCGAATGCTCCATTTTAAATTCTCAAGTGGGTTCAAAAGCTTTTGCTATAACCAGAAATCCTAAAGATCAGATAATGATGAATTCGTAAAAAGCTGAATTCATTACATACAATTCCATTAAGGTAAAAACCATATCAGCGTAGCTTAGAAATAAATGGTTTTATAAAGAGTTTTGTTTCCTTATTTGTTAATTTCTTCCCTTAGCTTTCCGGAACATTTAAAGGTTACAACCCTTCTTTCCCTTAATAACAGGTCAGAGCCTGTTGCAGGGTTTCGTCCCCTTCGCTGTTTCTTCTCTCTTACGCTAAACTTTCCAAATCTCGAGATCAGTACATCCTCTCCCTTTTCCAGTGTGCCCTTAATAATTTCCAGTAGAGATTCGACAATATCAACCGATTTTTTCTTGGTAAAGCCCAGTTCGTGTACCTTGGCAACAACATCGCTCTTAGTTAGTGTCATAGGTCCTCCTGAAGTAATTAAATTTTTT
This sequence comes from uncultured Desulfobacterales bacterium, assembly GCA_964561845.1. Classification (GTDB taxonomy): domain Bacteria; phylum Desulfobacterota; class Desulfobacteria; order Desulfobacterales; family JAUVVS01; genus JAUVVS01. The sequence continues at coordinate 15,553 of CAZLRK010000055.1, forward strand.
ATTGAGACCTTTTTAAATGGACCCCCTTTTTAAAGGTCTCTTTTTAAGGTCTTTTATTATCATAACTATTATATGTGTAATTAACTGGTTTAATAGTGGATGTCAACTTTTATTTTAATTAATCTTCTTTTTGATCCGATTTTTCTTTTTTGTCAGGAAGAATATCTTCAACTTTTTTCATTATTTTGTCGATTTTTTCCGTAATTTCATCAATTTCGTTTTTAATTTTCGTATCGTCTATATTTTTCATTTTAGTCGCCAGATTGAGCTATTTTAATCTTTGAGCCGGTTGAAACGGTTTTCAATTTAGATGCATCACCTAATATATGACCGAAAATGTTAACCGGACTGTATGCACGTGGTTTTTCATCAATGCTTACGGGAGTGGGTCCAAAGAAAATACAAAATGCCGGGCCTGATGGCCAGTAGGCTAAGTCACCCACTTCTACATCAGCTCGGGCGTCAGCCTCCAGTTCAATTTGAAGTGGGACTTCGAAATAGATTTCTTCACCCCACACATTTACTGTTCCTTCAAGGGGTAGATTTTCTATTATTTTATGGGCTGTGGTAGTATTGTTCAATTCAGCTGAAATTGAGGTATTTTCGACTGATATAATGACTTTTTTCATATTACTTTCCTCATCAAATTAAGGGTCAATGTGGTTGGCGTCAGGTTGTTGAATCGAGACCTTTGCAAAACGCCCCCTTTTGCCCAATTTCTGTGTTAGGCTAAAATTTTAATCCTCGAAATACTCAATGTATGTCTGTGGTTAAAATTTTCGCCTGCCTTGAACTTGAACAAAATTGAGCATTTTTCAAAGGTCTCGAATCGTCAACAAATAGCATTCTCATTAATTATCCTTCTACATAAACAACTTCAACCCGATCCATATAATTTGAAAGCTCTTTAACCCGCTTTCGAATCTCTTCCGAATTCTTGTTTTTTGCACTTTTTTCAATTGATTTGCCGATATTAGAAATTTCTTGAAATCCATAGCCTCCGCCTGCTCCTTTCAAGCTATGCCCTATAATTCGAATGGTTTCGAAATCGTCCTGCTCCAGTGCATCATATATAGACTTGATATCTTTTTTTTTATTTTCAAAAAATCCGGGAATTAATTCCTCGATCATAGCATCCACATGAGCTACGATTTTTTCGTCAGATTTTGACTCACTACTTTGGGTCATATATCCTCCTTAATTTGCAATCAAATTCAAACATGTATATAATAATTTTGAATTAATGTAAATAGAAATCATCACATTTTAGGTTTGAACAATTATTTACAGATACTTAAAAGTTAAAATCTTAAACTTAAAACCTTTGTAAAAGAAAATTTTTTACTTTTACGGAAACGTCATATTTGTATGAATTAATAACTGGAAAAATTTTTAAAATAAGTATATAAATATATTTTTTTGTGATAATTTTTATTAAATTCCGAATTGTGAGATGGTAAAGGAGATTCCATGTCAACGTATCTTATAACAGGCGGTTGCGGATTTATTGGATCTCATGTCGCAGAAGCACTTGTAAAGCAAAAACACACTGTTTTTATATACGATAATCTGTCATCAGGCTATAAGCATAATATTGAGGGCTTCATGGACAAAATCACTTTTATTGAAGCTGACATACGAGATGTGCAGGCTTTGACAAGTGCCATGCAGGGCGTTGACTATGTCTTTCACGAAGCCGCCCTGGTTTCCGTTTTTGATTCCGTTGAGCGTCCCAAAGAGAATCACGAAATTAATATTACCGGTACGTTCAACGTCCTGAGCGCTGCCAAAAAAAGCGGTGTGAAACGGGTGGTGGCTGCCAGTTCTTCCGCGGTTTACGGAAATGATCCGGTCCTTCCGAAGACTGAAGATATGATTCCCAGCCCCGAGTCACCCTATGCTTTAGCCAAGATAACCATGGAGTATTACATGCACGTATTCGCAGAATTGTACGGTCTTGAAACAGTGGTTCTCCGATTTTTTAATGTTTATGGGCCACGCCAGGATCCCAGCTCAATGTACTCCGGTGTTATTTCCAGGTTTAGTGACGACATTTTTGCAGGTCGGAAACCAACGGTTTTTGGAGATGGTCTTCAAACTCGTGATTTTATATTTGTAAAAGATGTAGTAGATGCTAATCTCCTGGCTATGAACAGCCAGACTCCGGGCAAGGGAGAGATCTTCAACGTTGCCACAGGCTGTAATACTTCACTCCTGGAACTACTGGAAAATTTAAAAGATCTCACCGGCAAAGACGTGGAGCCAAGGTTTAAGGACTATCGGAAAGGGGATATCAGGCACTCAGTGGCGGACATTAGCCGCTCCCGGCATGAACTGGGTTTCAGCCCATGTTATAATCTCCGTGAAGGACTCAGTAAACTGCTGGATATTGGGGCTACAGGCTAAGAACCTATTATCTAATCTTAAAGAGTATTTTTACCAGCGATATGAAACGGATGTATTATAGGTATTAAGCGTAGAACCATTATCCCGCTCCTCATAATCAAATGTGAAGTCAATTTCAACTCTTTTGTAAATTTTCCAGCGAAATCCGGTAAAGAAATGATTTGCAGAAAAATCGCTCAGGGGGCCTGTTGGATTTCCTGAATCAAAACTTTCATTGGCCAGGGCATATCCTATAAAAAATGCCAGAGGATCCAGTACATTCCAGTTGAGCAATGTCATTCCAGAGTGATTTGTAGCTTCCTGCCCATCAAACTGGCTGGAACTTAAGTAATACCTTACCATCCAGTCAAATCGTGGATAAAAATACCAGGTAAGTCCCGGTATCAATATATGAACATCGGCTTTTGAATAATTGGCAAAACGATAACCTAAGGAAGTAACAAGGGTCTTGAAAGCTGCTTGGCTGACTTCAAATGTGTAAGCTTGTATAGGGACAATATCTTGTTCCGGGGCAAACTCGACATCAAGCGAAAGGGCCGTTTTTCCCGCTACCCAGTAGTTCCCGCCCATGCTGTATACGGGAGCAGAGTCATCAAATTTTTTTATATAATTAAATCCGGTTCGTATTCCCCATTTTTTTGGTTCATCAAAGCTTATTAAAATGTTAGAATCATAGCCATTGGAAGTGAAGCTTAAATCCTGATATTCATAACCGATCCGTAGCTTGAAACGTGTTTTTGCTTCCTTGGCTTGAAGAACTTTGCCCCTTGCTTTGATAGCCTCCCCATCGTCGGGATATATTGCCAGAAGTTTGTCGAATGTATCCAAACTTTGTCTTAATTTCTGCTGCCAAAAAAACACCCGTCCCAGACCCAGTAAGGCATCTCTATTGGCTGGATGTTGTTTTAAAATATCCTTAAAAAGTTGCGTTGCTTTTTCATGGTCACCACTCCAGGCCGTTACCGTTGCAAGTCCGTTAGCCGCCTCAATGTCTTTTGGATCATTCTTTAATAGCTGTTCGTAAATCACCATGGCGGCTTCATAATCTCCATCCCAGCTCAAGTGGCGTGCGTTTTTAATAAGATCGTTGCGGTTGCTGTCGGCATATACCGAGACAGATACAAAGATTATCAGGCATAAAACCAAAGAAAAAATTTTTCTTAATTTCAATAATTGACTCTTCAATTCCGGTTTCTGTTTTTTTCTCAATTTTTAACCTTTTGCCGCTCTATCCAAGGCAGGAAACTTTCATAGGAATGAATGGCAAAACCATAAAAGCTATCAAAATCCTGTAGTTCCAATTTTGCCTGGTAAATCACTCTTGCAAGATCTTTTAAGTTTTTTTTGGCGAAGGTCATCTTTGATGAAGATACATTGGTTGCATGCGTCTGACCCAACACCACAATATCCTTAGAAATTTGCGGCTTTCTTTTTAATCTATCCCAATTTTCATCAGGTATCCAATAAAGGCGGGCTCTTTTGCCATCTAAGTTCTTAAGTAAAATCTGCGAACCGATTCCCTGTGAGTCAAACTCCAGGATGGTTTCGTCAGGGAGTTCGATGGTTTCCAGACCTATAAAAACTTTTTTATTACGCTTTGCTGCGTATTGCAACTCCGAATAGGCATGAGCGACTACGCCATCAGCGCCATAGGCTTGTGTCCTATAGTCCATAATTCCTATATTGTCTACGATATCGATAATCAATTCACTCACCGGACGACCTTCCAACTCTGCCGTTTTTTCGAAAAATTGATTCCGGCTATCCAGCCAAAATGGAATATCGACGCCAAGGGCCAGATTAGCTTGTTTGGCCATGGATTTCGCTGTCTTCAGCAACGAAAGATACTGCTTTAAAAAAGCTTCTTTACGGACACCAGCAAAACCGGGCAGGAGATAAGGCTCAATATCGTAGCGAATAGCATCGAAGCATTCTTGAGGGCTTACCTCTTGATTATATAGGATGATACTTTGAATCGTGGCGATTACGCGCCCATGCCATTCTGTGAGAGCAAACCGGGGGTCACCGTCCAGGGCGTGAACAATAATTCCTGCTCGATGTAGCCCTGCAATGAGTTTCCGAACCTTTGATGAGTCCCAGAGAATTTCCCACTTTTCTTTCTCTTTTTTGGCTTCGTAAGGTATTTGTAAAAAAAGATCCTTGATACCTTGTGTTTTGCAAAAAGCTATAAGCTTCCGTTGTTCTTCCGGATCAACAACAACCTTTTCAGTTTCCCATAGCCATAGAGCTTTCTTTAAAGGACGCACATGATGCTTTTCTTCTTTTTGCTTTAGTATCTTTGTACCCTTTTTTTTTGTAAAGGCAAGGTTTTTTATAAAGACACGTCCGCTACCATTTTGTTTTACTAAGAATACAAGACTTGCCAATTCTTTTCTATCGAGGCCAGCCGGTAATTTCGTGAGAGGAATCCACGCCTGTTGCCATTTTCTTTCTATGCTGCCGGAGGGAAGAAAAGAGGCAATATTTCCCAATGCAAGGGAATCTTCTTTTTTTACCCACGCTCTATCTCCTGCCTGGAACAGCAATTCTTCATCTCCTCTTTCTCCACGAATGGAGAAGGTCAAATAAGTAAAAGGAGTTGTGTCCAAAAAAATGCGCTCCACGGGAGGCTTTTTAAAGTCAAAGAGGTGTATCCATAAACCGGCGTATCCGGGAGTGATACGATTATAGGAAAAAACCAAGGCTGGAGATATATCGGGCGCTTTACCAATACTTGCTGTCGCATGCGAAGGGGATTTTGCAAAAGTGTTGAAATAGCCTCCCAGCCTATTGGTATTTCCTTTATTAAAGCGGCTTACCAGGAAAATATCTCCCTCAAATTGAGGCACCTGTCCTCGAGATCCCTCTGGTTCTTTGATAACCGGCCTTTGCTCGCGAATATCACGTATAATTAATTCCTTACCATTCTTTTTATGCAAAATGCTAATGGAGATATATCCGATCTTTGAGATTTCGGCAAGATCCCAGTTGGCAAGGGAGATCTCTTGAGATAGAAAATCATTAAGTGACGATTGAGCAAAAGAAACAGAGATAAAGAGGCAGGGGAGTAAGAACAGGGGTACAAGAGTCAAAATATAAATTTTTACATACAAGGATCCTGCTACCTTCATTCCTCTTTGCTCCATATCATTTTGATGATAATTTTCCTTACGCCTAAGAGGCCAACTATGGCAAAGGCGCTTGCAATGAGGCTTTCTCTCCAAAAGCCCAACATTCCTTTTCCTATGGCGATAGTCGTTCCCAGGATAAACAAAACGCCCATTACCCATCCCAGGCCATTTTTCTTCAAAGAATCTTGTGGGAAAACTTCGTGAGATAATGCTGCAATAGGCTTCCAACCCGGTCCGACAGGATGAATCCGTTCGTAAAAAAGTTTAAGGTGCTTTTCCGGGGTAGGCTTTGTTAAAAAAGTAACTGTTATTCATATCAAAGTAGAAAAGGTTACAACGATGATCAAATGAAAAGGCCGTGCATTTGGCCAACCAAAAGTTGAAGCAATTGGCGAAGCTAAAAGGGTAAACAACCCCGAGGCGAGCATTGCTGCAATTTCACTCCAGGCATTGATCCTCTACAAGAACCATCGCGCAATTCCAACCAAACCGACCCCGGAAAAAAGGAGTAATACATTATAAAAGGCCTCAACAATCGAAGAGGTTGTAAAGGCAATGATTCCACCTCCTACCATCATGAAGAAAGTGACAAGGCGGCCAACCCAGACATAATGGGCAGGCTTGGCATTACGATTAACAAAACGTCGATAAAGATCATTCACCACATAAGAAGATCCCCAATTTCAGAACTCTTGACCCCAGTTGAAAATGCTTCTCGCTAAGCCTTGAATTGCAAG
>CAZLRK010000056.1:0-21046 GCA_964561845.1 uncultured Desulfobacterales bacterium
AACCGTCTCTTTAATATACCTTAAATCTGTCCACTTTCCTTTGAACCGATACAAGCGGGATCTTCGCTTCGCTTCGACAAGGCAGAGCAGGCGATCCGCCTGAGGCGGATTAACCACAGGAATACATTGAGTATTTTGATGATAGCGCTAAAGCTTCACTGCGTGCCAAAATTTGAGCCTAATGTCCCGCCACAGATAGGCGGGAGGCAAAAGGGGGCGTTTTGCAAAGGTCTCAGATCCATAATCATCACGGTGTTTCATCCCCATGGACAGATAATGAGTACACGCTTTTGTAGACAATACAGTACTTATTGTCAAGGTATTTTTCTGAATTAACCCCTGAATTCCCAAACTGCTTCGTACATGGCCATGATGTTTTCAGGAGGGACGTCCGGAAGGATATTATGAACCTGGGTGAAAACAAATCCACCCCCTGGCGCCAAATCATCGATTCTGTGTTTCACCTCGTCACGGATCTCCTGCTTTGTCCCTTTTGGGAGGATCCGCTGAGTGTCACAACCCCCTCCCCAAAATACTAGGGCGTCTCCGAATTCTTTTTTTAATTTTTTTGTATCCATTTCTTCGGCCGATGCCTGAACCGGGTTGATAATATCTATTCCTGCGTCAATAAGATCCGGAATTAATTTGTATATCGAGCCGTCGCTATGCATAAAAATAAATGCCCCTGATTTCTTTTTGATATAGGAATACAATTTTTTATGGTAGGGCTTGATTCTTTTTCTATAAAGTTCGGGAGAAAGGATTGGCGCACGCTGGGTTCCCAGGTCATCGCTTACCACCACGACGTCTATATACTTCCCCACGCAACGCCAGTAACGATCAAAACGCTCGCAATAAGCTTCAACGAGCATGTCCATAAGCGTCTCGGCAAAAACGGGTCGCTCGAGAAGATCCAAAAGAAAAACATCCCATCCCCTCAGAATCTGCGAGGAAGCCAGGACATGGGCGGCAAAATTTCCTCCTGTCAAAAGATAATCAGAGTTTTGGTGAACCTGTTTTGCAGTTTCCCCAACCTCTTCAAAAGTTTTATCCAGATACCCCGGTAAATCAAAGGTGATGATATCCTCCATATAATTTTCCAAATCATCAACGTCCTGACAGCCCTTCAAAGCAGCGTAGACAGGTTCAAAGAACAGACCTTCAGAAGGCATAATGGCGGCGATTTCACCACGTTCATTGAGAACTACCTGGGAACCATCCTCCTGCTTGAGGGGGTTCCATTTCTCTGGAATATCACAGTTCGATCCATCCGGAAGTTTCCAGGATTTCCAGCTTCTCGGCTGGAGCATAATTGATCGCACATCGCTTTCCACCGCCTGTAAAACTTCTTCTTCAACATCAACAATCTGCTGGTAGGGATCAAAAACCCTGGTCTTTCCACCTTTAATATCGAGATAAGATTTCAGATTGTTATAGGCAATGGCCGTAATGCCGCTGGCATCAGAACCACTCAGGTCGACAGGAACTCGATCCGGCTCTTGATGATTCAGGGCAGCCAGAACCCTTTCTTTTCGATTCATAATAAATTCTCCTTTTTAAGCCCGTCGCTACCTAAATTGTAACTTAATTTGGGAATGATGGTATGGAGTCACCATTCATTATTTATGTCAAGAAAAAATTACAAAAGTTGTATATACAGATCTCGTTAAGTCGTTGAGTTGTTGAGTGGTTAAGTAGTTGTAATGATAAGAATAATAGCCGTTCGTCAAAAAATTGGACAACCAACCGCTTGCAAATATTAACACATTGATTTAATAATAAATCTTTTCCTACTCAACCACTTAACAAATCAACTATTTGACAATGTCTGAACTTTAAGATAGGAAAAAATCGTATCACAATTAAAAAAGGCCTACTTTTCGAGTGGCCTTTTTTGTTGAGCTCAGAAAGCCCATGCTCTCTTCAGAAATAAAATCTTGTAAATCCTGTTAATCCTGTCAAATAAAAAGGAGGAAGAAATGTATTATGTCAATCGTGATATGGGTATTAAATATATCAAGACACGTAAAAATCACACCTGTTATGGAATGGGGTTAGGTATCCTTGTTCTGGATGACGCTTACCCCGGTTTCCCGGGGGATGTGAGGAATGCCAGTGCTTTCCCATATCCTGTCCAGTATGAGATTGCAAAAGGTGTGAGCAATTACACACTTGTATGGGAAGAGGATAAGACACCATGCCTGGAACCTATTAAACGGGCGGCTAGGAATTTGGAAAGAATGGGATGCCGTGCCATTGCCGCTGAATGCGGTTATTTTGCCTATTTCCAGAAAGATGTTGCCGGATACGTGGACATACCTGTATTTATGTCGAGTTTACTCCAGGTTCCCTTTATCCAGCAGGTTATCGGTCCTAAAAAGAAGGTGGGTATTGTATGTGCCCAGAAGCGTTTTTTGACTGAGACGCATCTGGAAAATGTTGGTATTGATCTTAACAGTAATTTTATTATTGCCGGGGCAATGGACGAGTACGGCTGTCCGGAATTTGACAACCTGTGGGATCCAGAAAAGCGACCCGAATGCCCGGAAAGTTACTATGATAAGGCAGAAAAAGATATGATAAGGACATGTGTCGATTTTTGTAAAGCCAATCCAAACATCGGCGCAATTATGCTGGAATGTACCGGAATGCAACCTTTTGCACGCGCAATCCAGCGTGAAATCGATCTTCCGGTTTTCAGTTGGGGCACGCTACTCGACTATGCATACTCTGTGGTGGTCCACCGAGATTACTATGGTCATGTCTAACTATTGTCTGAACGAAAAGTCAATATTTCTTTACAAGTTACCCTTTTGTCATAAGCGCTAACTTAAATAAAGAGACATTAACGATTCACAATTAGCAATTGATTATTAATTGTTAACTAAAAAGTGTGGTGAACTTTGCAGAACCATGAGTGCGAGCATGAAGGCAATCCAAAGACACAGAAAAAAATAATCAATAATCAATTGTTAATAATTAATGGTTAAGTTAGCGTTTATCATCCCTTTACAAAAGGAGGATATTTTTAGAGTTTTCGTTCAGGCACTAACTAGTAGTCATTTAATGGAATTTCAGCAAAACGAATAATATATAGCAAATCAAAAAACTAACGTTTTTTAAAAAATCTGTCGTCCATCATCTGTCGTCCGTCATCCATCGGTTGCTACTTCCAATGTTTTGCCATTTGATCAATTTCTTTAATGACTTCCGGGGATAACGGTGCAGGTTTGTGTTCCATTACCTTTTTTGTCTGTTTCTGCAAGCGCTCTTCAAATTGTTTTTCTCCGTTTTCAAGCCATTGTGGATAAATCGACCGGTCGAATAGTTCCGGATACCAGATATCCCGAAAATGCTTCATGGTGTGGTCTTCATTAAGAAAGTGGCCTCCAGGTCCCACATGTTCGATAAGATCAAGCGCCAGTGTTTCACTATTTACAGAAATACCCTGCATGTAATACTTGATCATATATAGGACTTCATGCGCAAGCACCATATATGCCGGAGAAGCCAGAGAACCATGGTCAAGCCATCCCGGGTCATGGATCAGGTTTGCACCGATTAACGCCGAGCTTAAACAGGAAAAGGCAGCTTCGGCACCGGCCTGGGGATCTGGGAACTTTGCATCGGAGCATCCTGCCGTGCCGAAAAAAGGTAACTTGTAATATTGTGCCATTTGTGACAAGGCCGCCGCCATCAGACTCATCTCCGGTGCCCCATAGGAAAAAATCGTAGTTGCCATGTCCATTATGGTGGTAAATGCGCCAAAAATAATGGGAGCGCCCGGCCTGATAAGCTGATGAAGCACCAGGCCGGTTAGCGATTCCGCGCTTACCTGAGCCAGCAAACCTGCAAAGGTCATAGGCGCCGTGCCACCTGTCATTCCTGCCGAATAATAAACAAGCGGTATATTTTTTTCCGCACAATAAATACATTTATCAATTGTCGAATCGCTGTGTACAAGAGGTGCAATCGGTTGAGTAAACTGAGCGATGGTTGGAGCTTGCTGAAAGCGTTCCTCACTTCCGGCTATGAGCACGGCCATTTCATAAATGTCATGTACGCTATTAGCATCCCTGCAACAAAAGACATACGGTTTTTCGCAATAAGTCATAACCTGTTTGGCAATTATCCGATCTGCAATAGCGGCAGATACATCGTCTGCCATTCCGATTGTCATCACCCATGTGTAATTTGGCAAAGCGTCTGCCACAGTAGCTGTAATCCGGCAATCTTCACTAATAAACGGCCGTCGTTCATTCGTCATAGGATCAAGAAAATCAACGCAATCGAGACTGGGTCCGAACCAACTCTTGTCTTCCTCCAGAAAAACAGTGCGTTCGCCGTTGCGTTTGCCTAAAACCACTCGGGATGGCGCTTTTTGTAATGCATCTTTAACCATCCAGGCAGGAATTCGGACTCTGTCGCCCTTCACATTCGCTCCGCCTCCGTCCAGTATTTCCAAAGCCTTTGAATTGGTTATCTTCATTCCAATCCGTTCCATAATTTCTAACGTTGCCATGTGAATTTGTTCAAGCTGATCTTCACTGAGTACATACTGCTTTGGTTTAAAATCCAGGTCGGGGTATATCATCTCTTCTCCTTTCTATATCTTAAACTGATCTACCACCTTTTCAATTGCCATACTCTTTTCATTTGAAAGCGGAATCGGCTTATGTTGTTCAAGGATTTCAAGAAGTCGCTGCCGGGCACGATCCAAAAGGGTTGCTTTGCCGGATTCTTTCCACTTCTCATGACCATCACGGCTTATTAGTTTTGGCCGCCACTGAACGGACCGAAGGTGTTTCAGGGTATGACCATGGGTAAGAAAATCTCCTTTATGTCCTACTTCACGGATGGCATCCAGCCCCAGCATTTCAGCATCCACTTGAATTCCTTTCATAAGCCTCCTTGTCAGGTCAATTATCTCGTCCATAATCACGATCATTTCCAGGCTTCCTGTTTTGCCAAAGTCAAGGTAACCCACATCATGATTTAAATTGGCTCCCGACATTGCCGAAATAAATGTACAAAGACCCCCTTCAAAAGTAGCCTGCTCATCAGGAATCTTGGAATCACTGGTTCCTGCATATCCCCAACTCGGAAGATCAAAATAATGATACATTTGTGTTGCTGCAATATAGCCCAGATAATATTCAGGGGCATTGTAGGAACATTCACTTGTCGCCATATCAAGAACGGCAGGCCCCATGCCCATAATAAAGGGCGCGCCTTCAGCCTTTAATTGATGAATAACCAGTCCGCAAAAACATTCCGCCAATCCATGGGTAACATGCCCCGCGATTGTCATAGGCGCTGTGGATCCTGCAATGGGTGCCGGGGAGTAAATAACAGGGATACTATTTTCGGCACAGAATAGAAGCTTATCAAGGCTAGGAAAAGGATGCTTCAGAGGGCTGATTGGCTCGGCATAGTGAATAAAGTAAGGCTCTGAACGTAAATTTTCTTGGCTTTCTCTTAAAGTCACGGCAATTTTCCATATTTGCTTCAAATCATCTCGGCATTCCGCGGTGCAGACAATCGGCTTTGTAGAATTTTCTGCCATTGCTTCAAAACTCGCAAGATATGCCCTTTGAGGGGCAATGTCCGATGGATGGGCAAAAGACATTATAAAATCAATATTAGAAAGGGCGTCACATACCCGCGCAGCCCTCTTGATGTCGGAAAGAACACATATCCGCCGCTCCATCTTCTCTGAATCCATAGAATATATCAGGTCGGAACCAGTGCCGAAGTAGGATCGATATTCTCCCAAATCCATGGCATGGTTCCCCTCCCTGTTGTATATGGCTATATTATTGGGAGCGCTCTTAATTGCCTTTTTCACCAACGCTTCGGGGATTTTGACAATATTATCTTCCTCGACTTTGCAGCCTGCGTTTTTTAAAAGCGTTAAAGCTTCATCATGAAGGATCTGCATCCCGATCTCATTCAAAATTTGAAGAATAGCCTGGTATATCTTATCTTTATCTTCCCGAGAAAGAAAAAAGAGGGCTGGTTGTTGAGCTTTTCTGGTCAATGTAAAATCTCCCTTCTATTTTATCGTTTCAAGTTTCGCGTCTTTAAAACTATGCGGGTTAACTGCGAAATAAGAATTTATCAATTCTCCAACTCTACTTCAACAAATTTATTCCCTTTTATTTGAAGGAGATAGATTTCTTTATGAGCATCCCCCTTATCATCAAATGAAGTAAGTCCTGTTATTCCCTGGAAATCATGAAGTTTCAATAGAGCATTTTTAAATAAACTTCTATATCGGACATCGTTCAGACCGACAACTGTTTGAAGCAAAATCATTGCAGTGTCGTATGATATCGCTTCAATTAATCCCGGTTTTTCTTTATAAGTATTTATAAAAAGCGTTACAAAATTATTAACACTTTCTGATGTGCTTTCTGCAAAAAAACCGTCTGCCATTATGGCGTCTTGAATATATTCATGTGACATTTTAATCAGTCTATTAGAATGCCAAAGGTTGGTGCCTAAAAGATATACATCATCAACATCATAAAAGGCTAATTGAGGTACGATAAGTCCGGTTTTGTTCGGTGAGTCAGGAATGAAGACGGCGTCAAAATCGACAATTGCTTCAGGTTTTTCATCAAGAAAATCTTCCTCTATATTTTCAAAAATGCTCTTAATATCCTCTTCATCATAATATTTTTCGTATTCTTCATTAGTTATCAATGCATTTTGATCTTTTAGATCTTCAGGTACTTTATAATAAAGTCCCACGATTTTCTTGATTGGATCAGCGAAGTCCGTAGCATCCGGTTTGTACGATTCAACCCCAACAACCTTTCCTCCATAGGCAATAAGCTCATCCCAAAATAGATTCATAAATGTTATTCCATAATTTTCATTTGGATAGAGAATTGCGAAATTTTTCAGCGTAAGATCATCGATTGCATAAGATACAAGGGTTCTTACCTGCATTTTTGGAGTAAGGAAATTCCTGAAAACATATTCTCCCACATCGGTGATGTTCTCTTTCTGTGTTAAAGTAATGATTGGGATGCCTAGATCCTGTGCTTCAAAGGCGGCCGGTACAGCAGTAAGAATGGGACCTAAAATGGCAGCAACCCGTTCTTGAAATAATTCTCTTACAGCAAGAACAGCCGTGTTTGTGTCAGCTTGTGTGTCTTTAATAACTATCTTAACAGGAGGGCTAATACCTTTAGAACTTAATTGATTCAAGGCAAGTTCGATACCTTTTAATGCCTTTTTTCCATAAGTTTTGTATCGGCCGCTAAGAGGGAGCAGACATCCTATGGTATTAGGACTAAATAGATATTTATTATTTATATCTTCAATAAGAGCTTTTGCCTGTTGCGTGTTTTCATGATCGGGAAATCTTTCTATAAACTCCGATAGCGAATTTAGAGCCCCTGAATATTCTTTTTCCTCGATTTTATCAATTCCTATCTGGAACATTAGATATGACTGCAACAATTCATCGTCTAAGTATTTTAACAGGAACATAATTTTCTCGATTGTAAGTTGCCTGAAAGCTTCTTTCAGCTTTTCTATTATAACCTCTTTTCCGGGGCCCTCCAATTCTTTCGACGCAATAGCATATGGATATACGGCATTTATAGGAAAACCCAAGGCCATGTTGGCATCACCCAGGATTACATATGTTCTGATAAGATTAATCTTCGAAAAAATTTTATCTATTACGTGAATTGCTTGCCTTATAACTTCTTTGTATTTATGTTCGTTGTAAAAAGTTAGAAGTATTTCAACCATTGCATCCGGAACAAAGAAATTATGCGGATATTCATCAATCAGTTTCATATAAAATTTGCGGGACTCAGCATAATTTCCGAATACAGAGTAGATTGCTCCTATCTTCATCAATGCGGAAGTAGCAAAAGGTCTGTCAGGAAATAAGGATAAATATCGGCAGTATTTTTCAAGGGCCTGATAATAGGATTGATCAAAAAACTCTTTTTCAGCTTCTGAAAAAAGCGTATAATCAATATCAAATATTTCAGGTTCTTTATCTTTTAAAGGCTTCTGTGGTTCAAAAGGCTTTAAAATCTTTATAGGTTTTTCAATCTCAACTTCTTTTTCAATTGCAACTTCTTTTTCAGCCTCAACTTTTTTTTCAACCTCAACTTCTTTTTCAGGCTCAACTGCTTTTTCAGTTTCAACTTCTTTTTTAACCTCAACTGCCTTTTCAGCTTCTTCGGTAACAACAATTGTTCTTGGCGCACAAGAAAAGCAAAAAAAGACTATCAATATTATTTTAATTAGGTAGATTGATTTCATTATAAAAATTGTATATCAAGTTTCGCGTCCCTAAAAATTAGCGGGTTAACTGCTAATTATGATTTGTAGGTATAATTTAAAGTAAATTTTAGCTTAAATTACCGGAAATGTATATTTGCGAAACTTAAGATTTAAAAATACTCTTATATTTTATAAATTTTATCCATTTTTTAGTGGAAACTTTTTATTTAGTCAAGGAATAGCTCTAAATATAACGATTTTTAGAAATATACATATACATGTTTGAGCTACTTTATTCCTTGACACACACGTTTTCCCTTTTCTATATTCAAAGAACAGACAGATTGGAAGATTGCTTAATGGATTCCATTTATATTAAGGAATTAAAATGTCATAACTTTTGAGCGTTACTGAAATATTACATTATTAATTATCGCGGTAAGGACAATTTTGGAGTAAAATAATGCAAAGAGGTATCCTAACCAGAATGGGAGATGGCGAACGGGTTTCCATGACCGTTGACGAAATAAAAAAAGACCTTATTGACGGTACCAGAGATGCATCTGAAAGAGCAGAAATTCCTGAGCTGACACAGGATGAATTGGATCAGCTTTTTGACATTTTTGCTGATCCGGCACGTATTGTCAGTGTCTCACCGGGAAAGGAGGTTATTGTAACCGACGATGGTTCCACAATGTCCTTTTACGCTGCACAGGGCAGCAGTGGTGTTGGAATTCCCATTAACCGCCTTCAAGCGATTCTGACCTATGAACGAGCATGCTGTGCCGATACCACCTCCATGGGACATAGCGATTACAGCTATAAGCCTGTAAAGTCCATTATTAATTTTGAAATGCAGGATTATTACACAGCCTCAATGATGACCACCGCACCTCTGTTTTATGGCGCCCAACCCAATATGGGACTTTATTTTCAACCGGATGGTCCCTATCCCAATCCTGCGGATCTTCTCCCCCAGGGGAAAATAAAAGATGCTCAAAGGACGCAGGAGGAGGCGGCTGAACAGCTAAGGAAGGATCTGATTTTTATAGCAAAAAGCTTATATGAAATTGGCTGCGAAGGCATAAATTTTGATACCTGCGGGTCGGCAGGCGATGCAGACTTTCTTGCCGCTCTGGAAGCCGTTGCTGAATTGAAAAACACGGCCCCGGATATGGCCGTTGTAATGGGCGCTTCAGGAGAGTTTGTCCTTGGAATGCATGGGGAAATTAAGTACAAAGGAAAGCGGCTTGCCGGCATGTATCCCCACGAGCAGGTAAAGGTTGTGGAAGAAGCAGGGGCTGATATTTTCGGTCCTGCGATAAATGTCAATACCAGCGAATCTACACCATGGAATCTTTCAAGATCTGTAACCTTTGTTAAGGAAACAGTCGCCGTTGCCCGCATCCCGGTTCATGTCAATGTTGGGATGGGTGTTGGAGGTATTCCAATGCTCGAGAATCCTCCCATTGATTCCGTTACAAGGGCTTCAAAAGCACTGGTGGAAATCGGAAAGGCGGACGGATTGTAGGTTGGGACCGGAGACCCTTTTGGAATGTCAATCGCCCATATTATGGCTGCGGGCATGGGTGGTATCAGGACTGCCGGAGATCTGGCGGCCTGGATGCAGATGACCCGTAAAATGAAAATAGCCGACGCCAAAAAATATGTGGCAGATAAACTGGGAATCACACCTTTGGACCTGTCTGATGAAGAAATAATGCGCGAAATCAGGGAAGATCTTGATATCGGCACAATTACTGCTATGGCGGGCAACTCAAAAGGAATTGCCGCCAAATGTAAAATTGCAGAATTGCTGGATATTAAAATTAATTCGGTTAATCTTTTTAAATCCAAGGTAATTTAATACCGAAAACCTACATAAAGTTGTGGTGCGCCTCCGGCGAGTTAATTAATCTATTAAACCCAACCCGGATAAACCGGAAAAGAAAAAGATCCTTTATCACGAAATCACGAAAGTACGAAATCACGAAAAAGACCATGCAAATTTTCGTGTTTTTCAGATTTCGTGTTTTCGTGATTGATTTTATTTTTTGCCATTAAAAACACAAAAATCACAATTAAGGTACTAATGGACCAAAACTTATAAAACAGGAGAAGATTGTGAAAAAAGTAATTGTTATTGGAGTAGGTGCACAGGGAAGCACAATTGCAAAACGGATGAACGAAGATGCCAATGTATCTGAAATCATCTGCGCCGATTATGACTTGAAAGCAACCCAGGAACTGGAAAACATCCTTGAAAAGGCAAAGGCTGTTCAGCTCGACGCCAAAGATGTCAATAATGTCATCAAAGCCGCTCAGGGCGTGGATTTGATTGTAAATGGTCTGCCTCTGGAATACAATATGGTCATCATGGAAGCAGCCCTTGCCGTTAACGCTTCTTATATGGACATGGCCGGTCCCATGATCGAGGAAATCGGATTTATTGAGAGTTACAAACTGATATTTTCCGAGTGGAATGACAGATTCAAGGAAAAAGGCCTTACAGCGCTTGTCGGATGTGGATCCACCCCAGGCCTTGCCAATGTGATAGCCAGAGAAGCGGCGGATAAGCTGGACACATGTGATAAGATCGGAATTTATGCTTATGACGCAGTGTGGGCCAACAAGTTTACCCCTTTTTGGTGGTCGCCGGAGGTTGCTTTTGGGGATATGGGTTATATTACCTTCCGCTGTGAAAATGGTGAAATCATTACTGGCGAACCGTTCAGCAGGCCGGTTATGATGAAGTTTAGGGGAATTGACAGGCAAGTTCGTATGGTCGATCATGAACATGACGAGCCGATTACCATGGGGCTTCTTGCAGACAAGGTGTTGAAGGGCGTTAAGAATGTAGAATTCAAATATGGCGGACCATCTGTGGAGCTTTCTGAATACCTTTATAAAATGGGGCTTCTTTCTATGGAACCGGTGGATGTAAACGACGCTAGGATTGTTCCCATGGATCTGGTGTTAAAGCTCACACCCCCAGCGCCTAAATATCCGGATGAAATCAAAGCCATCATTGCTGAAGGCATGGATATGGAAGAAGGTGCTTTTCTTATACGCGTAGAAGGTAAAAAGGATGGAAAAACAGTAAGGATTGACAGTTATGTCAATTGCCCGGGATTGGCCGAAGCTTTTGAAAAAGCAAAGCTTAGCCATGAATCATATCTTACCGGCCAATGTGCTTCTGTTTTTACAAAGATGTTGGTTAACGATGTTTTTGCGGAAAAGGGTCTTTTCTCGCCGGAAGAGTTAAAAGCCGATGCACGTATGTACTGCTTTAAGGAGCTTTCTAAACTGGGAGTTACTGTTGATGAAATTGTTGAAAGGAGACTGCATTAATAAGAGGAATGATAAACGCTAACTTAACAATTGATTATTGATTATTTTTCCCAGCGTCTTTGAGCTGTCTTCATGCTTGCACTCGTGATTCTACAAGATTCACCACACGCTTTAGTTAACAATAATAATCAATTGCTAATTGTGAATAGTTAATGTCCCTTTGTTTAAGCTACCAATTATGACAAAAGGGGGACTTGTGCGAAAATCGCTGTTAAATTTAGTGTAACGAACTGGAACCCACATGTAAAACCTGCAGCATCTATTCAGCAAGTACCTCCTCAAGTGTTTCGATAAGCCTGATATTCTCCTGCTCATTTCCTACTGATATCCTTAGAAATTCCGGAAGGCCATATGATGAGCAACATCTTACAATGACTCCTCGCTCCAACAGTTTTTGCTGTATTATCATTGCGTTCGGTCCGATTTTTGCCAGCACAAAGTTGGTATGACTTTTGAGATAAAAGATTGATAACCGTTCGAGCTGTGCATAGAGATAAAGCCGTCCTGCGTGATTTTTCTCAACTGACTTATGAAGAAAATCCATATCATCGAGTGCTGCAATACCCGCTGCCTGTGCCAGCTGGCTGACGGCAAATGGCTCTTTAACAGTGTGGAGAGCCGCAATGACCCCCGGCACTGCCACGGCATATCCCAGCCGAATACCGGCCAAACCGTAAGCCTTGGAAAAGGTGCGCATAACCATTACATTGCTTCGCCCATCTTGTAGGTAATCAAGGCCGTTGGGATATTCATCAGAATCCACCAGTTCAAAATATGCCTCATCAAAGACCACCAGCACATGTTCCGGAACCTTTTTCATAAAATTATCTACTTCTGATTTTGTGACGATCGTACCCGTAGGATTATTCGGGTTACACAGAAAGATTACCTTGGTCCTTTCAGTGATGGCATCTGCCATCTTATCCAGATCAAGCGAATAATTTTTCATAGGGATCTTTATCAGAGTCGCTCGCATAACATTGGTATAGATGTCATAAACCGGGAAAGAAGTTTGGCTTACAATAACCTCACTCATTTTATCAAGAAATGCCATGCAGGTCTCCGTGATGATCCCGTCCGAACCATTACCTACCGTAACCTGTTCAATGGGACATCCAAGTTTTTTGGCCAGGACTGTTCGTAAGTAAAAGCTGTCTGCATCCGGATACCGATTTAATTCACTAAGGTTTTCCTTAATTGCATCCAGAGCCAGAGGGGATGCTCCTAAAGGATTTTCGTTTGACGCCAGTTTAATGACATCTTTAATCCCATATTCCCGCTGCACCTCTTCAACCGGTTTACCCGCAACATAAGCCGTTAAATTATTAAGTCCACTCTGTTGTCTAATAGATGTATTCATTTTTTACCTTCCTGATTTCTATATCTTTCGTATTACGCGTATATCACCAACCAGTAATCCTTCAGGGAACAGAAATACCGGATTGAGGTCCATCTCATCAAGATCTGAATAACGAAACGGCAGCTCCGAACAGATCGAAATAAGATCTGCCAATGCATCCAGATCAGCAGGTTTTTCCCCTCTTGCTCCCTTTAAAAGATGAAAAAACTGTGTTTCCCGAATCATACTTTTTGCTTCTGCAAAATCCACCGGCGCCACTCTTATGGAGATGTCCCCGAATATCTCCGTATACACTCCCCCCATACCGAAAACCACAACCGGTCCAAACTGTGGATCATGAGATATTCCAACAAGAACTTCCCTGCCGCCTCTGATGTGGGGGTAGATCATTACCCCCTGAAAATCTTTGCCGGTAGCAACCTGCTGAATCTTGAGAAAAGCTGAAGAGGCTGCTTCTTCATTGGTGATATCCAGGACAACACCTCCAAAGTCTGTCTTGTGCAGGATATCTTTTGAAACCACTTTCATTACCACGGGATAGCCGATCTCTTTGCAGAAGTGCATTGCCTCGTCCTTGCTATGGGCAAATCGATATTCGGGTACAGAAATACGATTTTCCTTTAGCCAGGCCATGGCTTCAGGCTCGAGCATTAAAGGTGAACCTGGTAGTAATCTCTCGTCTCTTTCCTGGTTTAGAAAGGGCATTCCAGGCCTTTGGCTTATCATGTGTGAGAGTACTGCTACTGCACGTTCGGCTGTGGCGTAGTTAGGGATTGCTTGCTTCTCCAAATAAGTTACTGCGTCGGAGACGAGGGATCGAGGAATGAAGTTTGCCAGAACAGGTTTACCAGCCTGTTTTGCAGCATCACAGATACCTTTTGCCAGGGGTGTTGAATCAAGATAGGGTGTGGTAATGTTCAAAGCCAGTGCCGCATCATATTCTTCAAGCACTGTAAGAAGGGTCTCTCTGTATCCGTTTTCATTCCCTTCAACAGTAAGATCCACAGGATTACCCGTTGCACATTGGGCAGGTAAAAATTGGGATAGTTTCTCCTTAACCTCATTGCCAGGTTCATCTATCTTAAGACCCATCTCCTCGGCACTGTCTGCCGCCAGAATACCGGGTCCCCCGGAATTGGTGACAATCGCAACTTTTTTTCCCTTCAGTGGCGGAAGCATTGTAAAACCCTTGCATAGATCAAACATCTCCTCAACAGTAAAAACTCTAATTGCACCGCATTGTTTCAAACAGGCATCAAAGACATCATCACTGCCTGCCATGGAACTTGTATGGGATAGCGCCGCACGCATTCCCGACCGGGTACGCCCTGATTTCATGACAACAAGGGGTTTTTTCCTGGTGCAATCAACGGCGTTTCTCATAAAGGCTCGTCCATTACTGACGCTTTCCAGATACAGGCAAATTATCTCCGTTTCCGGATCATCTATATAATACTGCAGTAAATCGATCTCATTGAGATCAGCCCCGTTACCGTAGTTGACAAACTTGGAGATTCCCAGACCCTCTTCTTTGGCGAGCCCAAGGAAGACACCTCCTACAGCGCCGCTCTGGGTAATAAAACCGACCTTGCCTGCCGGGGGTCGAGACTCCAAAGTTGGATACAGCTTATGGGACGTATTTACCAAGCCGGCGCAATTCGGACCGATAAATCGTATCCCGTAATGCTCGGCTACCTTTTTTATCTCAACCTCGCCTTCTTTATTGCCCGCTTCGGAAAATCCTGCTGTGATAATGGCTGCAGCTTTGACGCCCGCCTGGCCGCATTCTTCCAACACCCGGAACACGGTTGAGGGAGGTGTTACAATGACGGCCAGATCAACGGCATGTTTAATCTTTGAGACAGTATGATAACCGGGCACTTTATCTATCCCCTGAGCCTTCGGATTCACGGCGAAAAGATGCTTATAGCCCCCTCTAGAAATCTGTTGGGCTATTTCAAAGCCGATTTTTCCTTCTGACATGGAACCGATCACCACAACGCTTTCAGGGTAGAAGAGTTGACGCATATTCATTTTTTCAGGTTGGCCTCCATCCCGGATTGAAATGCGAACGCATTTCGGTTAAATTCTTTTTTCCAGCGGTCTTTTATCACCAACAGCATGGAAGATGGGTCCATAATCTTTGCCATGTCCGTATGGCTCATTATGGATCCAAGAATGAAGATATTTGGAGGAACGGGATGATCTTCATACACAGGAAGATCTTCAGGGTTAATGCATATCATTTTTCCGTTTGCCTTAATAATCTCCTCACGAACGTGATCGAGTGTCGGATACGATTCCCTGCCAAGCAGAACAGCCGTTGGAACCCATGTATGGTTATAGATAAGGAAATCCTTACCTGGTTTGATATAGGGAATGGCCTTGAGAGCCTCGGACCGCTCCATGGAAATGACCAGATCAGCCCCTTTTAACGGGATGTACGGTCCGTGATTTTCCCTGCCCAATCGAACCTGTACCTTAACAAACCCCCCGCGCTGTGCCATGCCCTTCAGGGGATAATAAAAACCCGCTATATCATTTTGCAGCGCCGCTTCCGCGATAAGGTCTCCAATGGTAAGAACACCCTGACCGCCCAGACCTGTGATAACTATGTCATATTTCATTGTTTATTTCCTTTGATAATGCCTGCTCTTTACAGACCTCAGCGCAGAGACCGCATCCGTAACACTGGGCATCGTCGATATGAACCGACTCTTCACCAAAACTGATAGCAGGGCATCCGGTGAGAACCATGCATCTCTTGCAGAGCTGGCAATTTTCCGGATCGATGCGAACATCTCCCGCTCGAAGGCCTCTTCTGCGAGCCTGTATTGTACATTCCCGGCGGGCAAGGACGACCTTGACACCCTGCAAACCCAAACATCGCTTTATTATCTTCACTGAGTTCTTGAGGTCAAAAGGATCCATGTGGAAAAAGTGTTCTACACCCAGGCCGGGGATAATTTTTGCAATATCAATCCTATGATTCCCTTGACTCTGGAATGCTTTTTTTGTGCCGGGGTTCACCTGCATACCGGTCATACCGGTCCACCCGTTGTCCATGATAATGAGTGTCAGCGGGACCTGATGCTGTATGGCATTGATCAATCCGGGGATGCCACCGTGAAAGAATGTGGAGTCCCCCATAGTGGCGATGATTGGCGTTTCGATCCCGCCGTGGGCAAATCCCTGAGCAACACCGATGCTGGCCCCCATGGAAATCTCATTCCAGAGGGTATTGAAGGGAGGGTTCATTCCCAGGATGGTGCAGCCGATATCACCTGTTACCATGACCTCATTCTTTTTATATTCGGATTTTTTAATGGCCTGGTTTATCGCCATATAAGTCCCTCTATGGGGGCAGCCTACACAGACAGTGATGGGCCTTGCCACAGCAAGATCTGAGGTACTCTCATTCCCATTTATAAGGTCATCCGGGATCTCAAGATTTGCAGCACTTTGCAGCCCCAGCAACACATGCCTTAAAGCATATTCTCCGACCCTGCTGAAGAGACCGTCTATCTTTCCGAATATCCTTCCCCTGAATCCTGTTCTCTGGGCCTCGATATATACCCGCTGTTCCAGGTAGGGCTCTAGTTCTTCCAGAACCAGGATTCGGTTAAAATGCTTGAGGAGTTCTCTTACCTCTGATGTTGGGAAGGGATTGGTGACTTTTAAGGAAAGTATCGCTACCTTGTCCCGATCAAGACCAAATTGATCTGCAATCTCAAAAGCTTCATCAAGATAAGACCTGACAACACCTGCGGCGATTATTCCCACTTTAGAGGAAACGGAAGAATCATCTCTTCCACCTGTAAAGGTCGGAAGCCTTAGAGAATTTAAGTCCATCTCACGAATCATACGGCCTGCAATCTCAAGTCGATTGATCAAATCTTTATGCTGGGCAATGCATATGTCAGGACCCGCTTTTGTGTATCTGGCGATATCTCTTTCCGGCAGCACCGCTTTTTCGCCGGGTGGGACAATGTCCTCGACCGGTATAGGTCCATGGGAATTGGCAACAGATGCAACCATTCTGATGAAGACCGGTGTCTGAACCTTTTCCGAAATCACAAAAGCGGTCTGCGTTAATTCATAGGCCTCAATTACCGAACCGGGTTCCAGCATTGGCAGGTCCGACATCAGTGCAAATCCGCGGCTATCCTGTTCCGCCATTCCCGCGCTCACACCGGGATCATCCGCAACATAGATCACAAGTCCACCGTTGACACCGGAATAGGCAATGGATATCACAGAATCATAGGCTACGTTCAGCCCCGACATCTTCATCGTGCAAAGGGCCCTTTGCCCGGCCCATGAAGCACCTGCAGAGATCTCAAACGCCACCTTTTCATTCGTGCTCCATTCAATATGCCGGTTATCAATGTGCATGTTCATAAGACTGTCGATAACCCCTGAAGAAGGGGTTCCGGGATATCCTGCGACCACCTTTACTCCGGCCTGCAAAGCACCTAATGCAAGGGCCTCATTACCTGACATGATTCTGGTTTTCAAACGAGCCTCCTCATGATTTTCGTTTGGTTCATTGCGTTTTACTTTCATTGATTCCCTCAAAGAGATCATAGATATTCGTATATCCATTTACAAATTGTCTCTCTATGTGAAACTAAATTGCATTATAGTTTATACTTTTGAATGCTGTCAAGAAAAAAATACACTGATTTTTTTAAGTGGCGACGCGAATATAGAACAATATATATAGAGGATCATTTATAAGTCATTATTATAGAAATGACTAAAATACAATAAATTGAATTAGATATTATTCATTTAATGTTCCCAACATCTAAGCCCATACGCTGTTTTTTTCTCTTAGGCTTCAAAAAAAATGTTCAAAATAAAAAAACACTTGACAAACTGTAACAGCATGATGCACTATAAGAGATAATATTACATATAGGGAGACAAACCATGAACATCCTCTCTTCTGTTAAAAAGTCATTAGAAGTATTACAGGTTTTCTCTGGAGATCAACTCGAGATGAGCGTCACTGAGATCAGCAAGGTGCTGAATTCACACAAAAGCTCTATTTCAAGGATTCTGATCACCCTTGCATCCGAAGGCTTTGTTGAAAAGAATCCCCAAACGAATAAATATCGATTGGGTTTAAAGCTACTCGAGTTGGCCGGTCTTGTGATGCAGCGTTATGATTTGAGAGAACACGCGGGTCCCCATATGGAGGAACTCGCTCAAGAATTGGGGGAAATCGTACATCTTGCTCTTTTGGATGGAAATGAAATTGTCTACCTTGAAAAGAAAGGACAGGGGCAGGCTCTAACCGTGGCCACAAAGGTGGGAGGTAGACATCCTGCTCACGCTTCTGCCATGGGAAAAGTGCTTTTATCAGGTCTTTCAAAGAGAGAACTCGCCGATGTACTTGCCATTGGGCCTTTGGTTAAATATACGCCTTACACCATTACAGAAGTGCCGGAGCTTTTAAAAGAACTTGATCGCGTAAGAGAGCGTGGTTTCGCCCTGGATGACGAGGAAGGTTTTTTGGGAATTCGATGTGTGGCGGCACCTATATATAATAGAGAGGGCAAAATCATCTGCGCAATAAGTACGACAGTCCCAAAACAGAGGATGGGAGACAGACGAACAAATGAAATCAGGAAACAGATTGTTGAGACCACCCGATTGATCTCGGAGCGAATTAGAGTGTTTGATTTAAGAGAGTAATAATGATGGTCAAAAAAATCTAAAAGAAAAAGGAGATACATATGTCATTAGAAGAACTTTGTGAATCGGTGAAAAGAGGAGACATTGATAAAAGCCAGGAATTGGCCCGGAAGTTGATAAATCAAGATACGGATCCCCTTCTGGCTATCTCATCCCTCACAGAAGTGATGAGTGAGATTGGTAATAAATTTTCCCGCCTTGAAATCTTTCTCCCCGAGATGATGAAGTCAGGAAAGGCAATGGCGACGGCCGTCGAAGTCTTTAGCCTCAACTTGAAAGCGGGTGAAGGCATGGCAAATAAGGGAAAAGTGGTTTTAGGAACTGTAAAGGGAGATTTGCATGAAATAGGCAAAGATATCGTGAAGCTAATGCTCGAGGCTAATGGTTTTGAGGTTAAAGATCTTGGGTATGATGTAGATTCTATGAATATTATAAAGGAAGCCCAGGCCATAGGTGCTGACATTATTGGGTTATCTTCATTGATGACCACGACAATGCCTCATCAAAAGGAAGTCATTGATCTTTTGAGGGATAAGGGCATCAGAGATAAATTTAAGGTGGTCATCGGTGGTGCCCCAACCACACAGGAATGGGCGGATGAAATCGGTGCGGACCTTTACTGTTATGACGCAGGCTCCGCCCCCCGTTTGATGGCGGAACTTCTAAAAAGCTAATTTAATTAACAAAACAATAATTTAAATATGTACTTAAGGAGGTAATGCAATGACAACCGCATATCGTCTTTGGGAGATACAAGAACGGTCCAATACGGGTTCGCAGATGGACGAAGATGAATTCTTACCCAAGTTGTTCTCACCAAAGCTTGAAGAAATCGTGAAAAAGTACGAGATAAAGTACGATCCAAAAAATCCTGTGCCGGTTGATGACGACATGGCCGACAGGATATGGCAGGCAGGCTGGGAGCTGTTTCGTGAAGTGGGACTTTATAACACGGACACCCACCGGATCATTAAGCTTTCAGATGATGAAATCAGGGAAGCGCTCTATTGCGCCAGGGGTCAGTACTGGGTCGGCGCCGGGAAGGATGCCGTACTATGGAAACACCGAAAGGTTGAGGATACGGAACCTCCTTTTTGTATATACAGCGGAGATGCCACCTGTGATGAAAATCTTCACTATTCTCAGTGTCTGGCCTATCTCAAGGAGCCGCTCCTGGACGGTTTTTGCGCACCTATTCTGGAGGATTCCATGGGCCAGAAAATCCGGTCCGCCTCACCTTTTGAGATTAATGGTTGTACGCAGCACATATACAACCTCCGCCTAGCTGCAAAACAGGTAGGCCGCCCCGGTGTCTTCTTTGTGGCCGTTGGAACGGCGGAACATGATAGTGGCCAGATTGCTGTTTCAGACAACGAGTGGGGAGTGCGAACCACCGACACTCGAATCATAGGGACACTGACGGAATTCAAGACTGCTGATACACTGCTCAACCGCGTGGTACACTGTGCACAATATGGATGTTATTCCGGGAACCTCACCGGCCCTATTTACGGTGGTTGGTGTGGAGGATCAGAAGGGGTTGCAGTGGCATTGGTGGCTTATAGCCTCAACGGGCTGTGTATCTATGGGTCCATTTTCAACCAGCACTTCCCTTTTCACCTCAATTGGGGCTCAAATACTACCCGTGAACTTCTCTGGCCCATTTCTATGGCAGGCCAGGCCATGGCTCGGAACAGCAACCTTCTTTACACATCCAATGGATTTGCAAATGCCGGGCCCATGACGGAAATGCTCTTCTATGAAACGGCGTGCCATGCTTTGGTAAGCACCGTGTCAGGGTGGCATCTCTGGGAGATGGCTTCAACAAGGAATAAATATCGAAATCGAGCGACGCCGCTGGAAGCAAGGATCGGCATGGAGGTTGGCCATGCCGTCGCCCGCCAGGGAATGAAAAGAGACCAGGCCAACGAAATAGCCAACAGACTTCTGGCAAAATACGAAGATCAGGCGGCTACTGCACCCATGGGCAAACAATACCAGGAATGCTACGATGTTGCCAGGGCTCTTCCTACACAGGAGCATCTTGATATGTATCGACGAATCAAGGATGAAATTGCTGAAATGGGAGTTGATTTTCTCTATTAAATCAATCCAGTCAGACTCGGTCTATATCAAATCGGTGCCGAACTTTGTCTCGGCACCGATTTTCAACTCGATAATGCATCTCATTTTCATGAATCTGATACTGGCAGACAGGTGTTAGGCCACAAGTGAGCCTAACGGAGTATGAATTATTTTAAAGAGTTCTATGGCGATCACGCTACCTGGGCTGTGTGGAGTCAAAATCGTAAGAAAAAATCAACTTGAATTCCGATATAAGGATCAAAAAAAATGCATATTTTTTCAAAAATACCG
>CAZLRK010000057.1:0-21039 GCA_964561845.1 uncultured Desulfobacterales bacterium
TTGATTTGTTCATTTGCAAGGCATAAGGGGTGCAGCTGTAGTCCTTCTACCGCAAGCCCCTTATAACACAGCAAATGGGCAAATCAGGCTTGCCCGACTTGTTGGGTCATCTTGTCCCGTCGTAGCTCAAAGAGCGAAGTCGGAAGCTGAAAGCAAAGCCCAAAGGGTGAAGAATTTATCCAAAAAATGATATCTTCCGATTACAGCGTGTTCATCTATAAAGAAATTGATAATATATGTATTTAATTGATATTACAGTTTGTTTTTGTGTTATTAATCATAGGATAAATTCTTCATGAGAAATGCGGGTTAAAACATGAGGCAGGATATTATAGATAAGGTCCGTGCTGCAGGGGTAGTCGGTGCCGGCGGCGCCGGTTTTCCAACTCACGTCAAGCTTGATTCGGACGTTGAAAGGGTGCTGGGAAACGGCGCTTCTTGTGAACCGCTCCTCATGAGCGATCCTTTTCTAATGGAGCACGAGTCTGAACGCATTTTACGAGGCCTTCTCCTTGCTATGCAAAGCACTGGCGCCTTAAAAGGCACTATCTGTCTCAAGGGCAAGCATCAACAGGCTATGAATATTATGCAGGAGACCACGGGAAAGAACCAATTTAAAAGCATCGATGTTTTTGAACTGGGAGATTTTTATCCCGCAGGAGATGAACAGGTCCTTGTTTATGAAGTAATAAAACAGGTCGTACCTGAGGGAGGAATACCATTACAAGTTGGAGCTCTGGTAAGTAATGTTGAGTCCCTCCTCAATATTTCCCGTGCAGTTGATAATGGTGAACCTGTTACTGAAAGATACTTAACAGTCACAGGTGAGGTGACTCGTCCTCTGATAGTAAAAGTCCCTATTGGAATTTCTGTAGGGGAGGTAATTGCTCTGGCAGGTGGTGCAACCATCAGTGAGTTTAAAATTGTAATGGGCGGGCCTATGATGGGGCAAGTTTGTGCTGACCTATCCACTCCCATCACTAAGACCACCAGCGGTGTTATTGTCCTTCCTGACAACCATAATGTAGTTGCCGGAAAGATAAGTGATCCTGGCCGAATTAGGTACATTACACGCGTGGCCTGCTGCCAGTGTTCCCGCTGTACCGACCTCTGCCCGAGAAATCATCTTGGCCATAAGCTTGAGCCACATAAGATCATGAGACAGTTAACGTCTCCACTTGGTATATCACAGGAAATCATGCATGACACCCTTATATGTTCCGAGTGTGGTATTTGCGAAAAATACGCCTGCACCATGATGATTTCTCCAAGAGAAGTCAATGCCCAAATCAAGCAAGAGCTACTTGCGGGGAGAATTAAAAGATCTCCCGGGGCAACGGATTACCGGCCTTCTGTATTTAGGGATCTACGCAAAATCCCAACAAAAAGATTGATGTATCGTTTGCAGATCAACCAATATGACGACCATCCGGAATACCTGGATGAGCCCCTTAATGTAAAAAAGATCACTATTCCTTTGAAGCAGCATTTGGGCGCTCCGGCTGTAGCAGTAGTCAAGGCTGGAGACAGAGTAAAAAGAGGCGCCCTTATTGGTGAAATCCCCGAAAATGCGCTGGGAGCAAGGGTTCATGCTAGCATTGACGGTACTGTGGAATCAGTAGGTGAGGCTATAGTGATCAAACAATAGATAAAAGGTTTAAAGTTTGGAATATAGAGCCATAGGTCTTGTTGAAATCAATAGTATAGCTAAGGGAGTGGAATGTGCTGATGAAATGCTCAAAACAGCCAAGGTGGAGCTTCTGATGGCCCGCCCCGTCTGTCCAGGCAAATATCTGGCCATGATTGCCGGAGATGTTGGTGCAGTCCGGAATTCTGTGGATGTTGGACATAATACTGCCGGTGAGTTTATTATTGATACCTTTATTATACCTAATGTCCATCCTGCTGTCTTTCCAGCCTTTAGCTGTGCAACCAATATCCATACGATTAATGCCCTTGGTATTATCGAAACCTATTCTGTCGCTTCATGTATTATAGCATCAGATGCTGCGGCAAAATGCGCCAATGTGGATCTGATCGAGATTCGATGTGCTACCGGCCTTGCCGGTAAATCTTTTGTATCCTTGACCGGTGATGTAGGGTCGGTTCAAGCCGCGGTTGATGCAGGCATTGAGGCTATAGAAGAGGAAGGGTTGATTCACAGCCATGTGGTAATACCTTACCCAAGCAAGGATCTACATATGAGTCTGGTATGATGGAATCTATCGAAAAAATACATTTTATGATGAATAATCCTGAGAACTGGGATTTCTCGGAGGCGGAAACTCTATATGCCGGCGTGGATTTAGGCACTTACAAAACTATAGTAATTATAATAGACGAAAATGGCGTACCACGTGCTGCCAATATGCGAACGGCCGAGGTGGTAAAAAGCGGCCTGATTGTGGATTATATCGGTGCTCTTGATATTGTCCGTGAATTGATGGAAGATATCAGGAGATATTGCCCGCAACCAATAAAACAAGGGGCTACCTCATATCCTCCCCAAACAGAGTCGGGCAATATTGAAACCACTTCGTATATATTACAAGGCGCAGATTTGGAGGTTTTAAATGTCCTTGATGAGCCCACGGCAGCCAATCTGGTTATGAAGGTTAAAGATGGGGCCACGGTCGATGTTGGAGGCGGAACAACAGGTGTTGCAGTAATAAAGGACGGTAAAGTGGTTTACACCAACGATGAAGCCACAGGTGGAGTACATCTTTCTTTGGTTTTAGCAGGCCATTATAAAATCAGCTACGAAGAGGCAGAAAAGATAAAAGTTGACAGAAAAAGGAACAGAGAAGTGCTGCCCATAATCCGGCCTGTTATTGATAAGATTTCGAGTATTGTCGATTCTTACCTTGGAAAATTTAACAATCTGGAAAAGGTTTGTATGGTTGGAGGAACCTGCGAATTGGATGGATTAACTGAGATTGTGAGTAAAAATTTGGGTGTGGTTACCTTTCAACCTCAAGTTCCTCAAGTGGTTACACCCCTTGGAATTGCTTTGTCCTGTTTAGAAAGCAACGGATGCGGTCCAAGGGCTTAGAGGCCGTGCGCGGCTATAAATTGAATTTTTTATTTTGACAGGAGAAACTATTCGTAATGCGTTGTGATGATATGGTGATCGGTAATCGGTGATCGGTTAACCACTGACTACTGATAGCTGATCACCGATTACCGGCGACCGGTTCATCTTGTCTAAATTTAAAAAGCTAAAAGCGTAAATTATAACCATTAAATGTATAATTTCTCCGGGATTTACGGGTCTGGAATTTGGAGCAAATAGCGGATGAAAAACGTAACAAAAGAAGATATCAAGAAAATTATTCAGGAGGTTCTTAATAAACAGGAACCGGCTCAGAGCCCAAAGACAAAAAGACCCTCATCTCCTGTGAGGTGCTCAAAGGCCTTGATTATTTTCCACGCCGGAGTTCGCAAATTAGATGAAGCCTTGAATCAAACCCGAATCATTGTAGAAAAATCCGCCAAGTCCAGCGTATTGACCGCAAATTCCGTTAGATCATGGGTCTGCGGAAATGATATTAAAGAAAAAGCAGGTGTGCGTTGTGTTCTGGACACCGTTAAACCGGATAGGCTGGATAAAGTTTTAAATAAAACTGATATTCTGGTCCTTCCTACCTTTTGCTTTAAAGTTGCAGCCAAGGTGGCACATCTAACATGCAACGACCAGGAATCCGGACTGGTTCTTTCCGCACTCTTGCAGGGGAAAAAGGTCCTGGCTTCCAATGACGGTTTTCTTCTTTGCGATATGCTGGTTAATGAAAAGATCAGAAAAGAGATAGAACAAATTCTGAGTAAGCTTGAAGGTTTTGGAATGGTATTTTGCTCAACCGATCAATTGAGTTCAGTCTTTCAGAAGATCAGTAATACAGGGCAGAACCCAAAGACGTCAATCAGGGTGGAAGCTTCTGAAAAAGAGAATTCATCAGCTTATAAACTCATAACGGCTAAAGCAATTTATACTGCTGTGAACAGCAATCAAAGTTCCATGAAGCTGGCTCCTGGAGGAAATGTAACGCCCCTTGCCCGGGACCTGGCAAAAGAGTATTCCATAAAAATTATTGAAACCTTAAATTAAGGAGACTGATTAATGGCTGAACTTAGAGCCTATTGTCATTTGGATCGGCTGCAACCTCAATTTGCTTCTCTTTTTGCTTGCCGCTGTCGTGGTTTTCTTTCCGTAGAAGGGATGGCTTCGCTATTTGTCGAGGTTGTGCCTGGAATAGAAATTAATCGTCTTACTGATATTGCGCTAAAGATAACAAATTCCCGTCCGGGCGAGATGATTGTTGAGAGACGTTATGGTATGCTGGAAATCCACTCATTTGAACAGGAAGAAGTTCTTCATGCAGGACAGATGATTCTGGAAGAACTGAACCTCAATGAAGAAGAACGTTTGGCCCCAAATATATTATCCACCAGCATCATTAACAAGGTCGACCCTTACCAGGCCGTCATAATTAACCGCAATAGCCGGGGAATGCTCATATTGGGTGGTGATGATGTCTATCTGCTGGAAGTCACTCCTGCGGCCTATTCCTCCATAGCAGCCAATGAGGCTGAAAAACACTGTAATATACGATTGGTTGATATCCGTTTCTTTGGAGCTGCCGGTCGTATCTATATGGCAGGAACCGAATCCGAAATTCAGGCGGCTGCAAAAAAGGTCGTTGAAACATTGAATGACCTAAAAGGGAGAAAACAATAGCTTGATGGCTTCGTAAAAAGTCCATTTTCTTTGTTCCGCATCATTTCGTTGTCATTGCAACGTACTATAAGTACGCCTTATGACACGAAATTTGCGCGCCTTGAAACTGGAGCTTTTTACTTTGCCATCCCAATTTTGACTGTTTACGAGATCATCATATTTTAGGAGTTAATTTATGCGTCAGGCTTTGGGACTAATTGAAACGAAGGGATTGGTGGCGGCCATTGAAGCTTCGGATGCCATGGTCAAAGCGGCCAACGTCAAATTTCTTGGCTGCCAGAAAGTAAAAGCAGGTCTTATAACGGTGATGGTCGAAGGAGACGTGGGTGCAGTCAAAGCAGCGACTGACGCCGGAGCTGCTGCCTGCCAAAGGGTGGGACAAATGGTATCTGTGCACGTTATACCAAGACCACATGAAGAAATAGAAAAGATATTGCCTGAAGGCCCCGAAGAAAAAAAGGCGCCTGTTAAAAGAAAAAGTTCGCCCCGAAAACCGGGTCCAAAACGGGGACAAAAACCCCGAAAAAAGTAAATAATACCATAAAACTTAACACGGATAAACCGGAAATAACAAATTTCAAGCACCAAATTACAAATAAATTCCAAATTACAATATCCAAATCTCAAATAAGATTAAAAACCAATTGTTTGGAATTTTGAATTTTTGTCATTGTGATTTATTTGTTATTTGTTTTTTGATTATTGTCTTTTGTTTTTTTGACATAAAAACGCAAAAAATCAGATATAAGGTACTAATAGGTCATGAATTAAATCATGGAGAGCTAAATGGCACCTGTTTTTATATTTGCAAAAAATGTGCAAGATGTCCTGTTAAAGGGAAAAAAAGAGATTGAGATACCCGAAGGAGCTCGGGTTTCGGCTTCCGCTTTCGATCTAATCAAAGAAAAGCGAATTAAAATTATTTATACTGCTCCCCATAGCAAGACATCTTCAGCAACACCCCTCCCTGATGATACACAGCCTGAAAAAGGCTATGACGAAAATAAAGAGACTAAAAAAGCAGCCGCTTCTAAATTAACCGGGAGCCGGATAGATTTACCGCCGGATATAAGTGATGATATATCCGAAAAGGATTTGGAAGATATAGTAAATAGGGTCATAAAGCGATTCAGAAAGATCAAAGAGCCGGATACATTAAAATCGGCGGATGAAGTAAAGACGCCCGCGGATGACGACGATTTGGTGATTTGCCGATGCGAGGAAATCACCAAGAGTGAGATTAAGGACGCCATTAGGAACGGCATGAAAACCTTAAATGGGATTAAACGTATTACCCGGGCCGGAATGGGACTCTGTCAAGGTCAGACCTGTCAGCGATTGATAACAAGGTTACTGGTAGAAGAGCTTGGGCTTAGCCCGGCTGAAGTGGAACCGGCTACCGCAAGAGGACCGGTTAGACCTTTACCTCTATCGGTATTTGCTACTGGTTAGCGGAATTTAACCCTAATCGAGTAAAAACTCGATTAGGAGTTATCCGTTAATAGTTAATGGTTAATGGTTTGGTGATTATCATTGATCGGTTTTATATATCATTGCTGATAGATATATGAAACCGTGACAAATGCATTTTCAAATAACTAATAACCAATAACGAATAACAACCAATTGAGCATTTTCTCTCAATTGGGGTTTAATTATAAATTATTAACGAATAATATTATTTAAAAGATCAGAGAGAAAAAATGCCCAATAAAGCAGATGTTGTCATTATAGGCGGAGGTGTCATGGGATGTTCCATCGCCTATAATCTTGCCAAGGAGGGCCTGAAACCGGTTGTTATAGAAAAGGCGGATATTGGCGGAGAGGCATCAGGCAGCAACGGAGGAGGTGTCCGCCAATCTGCCAGAAACCTTAAAGAAATGCCTTTGGCCATTGAAAGCATTCGGATGTACGGACAGCTCCATGAGGAACTGGGCATGGATGTGGAATATGTTAGAGAGGGAAATCTTCGCCTTTGCACCACCGAAGAAGACATGGAGTCCATGCGCAAGTCGGTGGAAAACCAAAAGACAGTAGGCCTTGATCTTGAAATGCTCGACAGAAAGCAGGTATTGGAAATTAATCCCCATATAGGTGATAAGGTTATTGGCGCCAGCTTTTGCCCAACAGATGGTCATGTAAACCCATTCCTTGTAACCTATGGTTTTTTTAAGAAAGCCAAAAGCCTTGGCGCCCGGTTTTACACACATGAAAAAGTAACAAACATAAAGTTGCAAAAAGGACGGGTTACTACCGTATTTACCGATAAACAAGTATTCGAAACTGACCTGGTTGTCAACGCGGCAGGCATTGCAGGTCGTGGGATTGCCAATATGGTCGGTCTGGATCTGCCCATGAATCCGGTTTTCTCGGAAGCAATGATCACCGACCCCTATCCTCCACTTTTCAAACAAATGGTCGGTCATGCAAAAGGTTTGTTCTATGGCAGGCAAACAGTCCACGGATCTTTTTTTTGGGGAGGGTTTGTGGGTACGGAAAATTTTATATACCGGCAGGGTAAGCCACTTTTTCACTTTATAGGACCTGCTATCTCACGTATGATTATTGATTATTTACCAGTTTTAAAAGACACACACGTAATTCGTATGTGGTCGGGGCTAATCGCACAGATATCTGACGGGATTCCGGTACTGGGTCTTGTTGAAGAAGTTCCGGGTTTTGTGTTTGCCACTGGATTCAGCGGGCACGGCTTCGGGCTGGCCCCAGTCATAGGCCGTCTTATTTCGGAACTTATCATGGACTGTGAAGTTTCCCTACCCATTAAAGATTTCTGCTATGGGCGATTTTATAAAGGCGCTGACCTCGAGTGTAAATGTCAGGGTAACGCCACATGCACTATCAATACAGCCATTTGTCCCAATAAACGCGAATGGCTGAAGAGTATATAAAAAGGATTAGCAATTATGGTCGAACTAAGAGCCTTTGCATTTATTAATGAATTGCAAAAGCAGCTTGTAGGATATATCGGTTCTACAGCCCGGGGTTATTACCCGGTGGCAGGACAGGCGGCGCTCTTTATGGAAATTGCCCCCGGTATAGAGATTAATTCCATCACCGATATTGTAATGAAAAAGGCAAACGTGAGACCCGGAGCCATGGTGGTGGAAAGGACTTTCGGTATGCTGGAGGTTCATGCTGATTCCCCGGCTGATGTACTGGAGGCAGGCAAAGTGGTTCTCGATTATTTAGGATTGGAAGAAAGTGATCGGCTAAAACCAAAAATACTGGCCGCAGAAACCGTTGAACGGATTGAACCATTCATGAGCCAGATCGTTAACCGCTTTCGTGACGCCAATATGATCCTTATGGATGAAACCCTGTATATACTAGAATGCGTTCCGGCCGGGTATGCAGGATATGCAGCCAACGAAGCTGAAAAAGCGGCTGATGTTAGACTAATCCATGCAACCCTTTTCGGAGCAAGCGGTAGGGTTTATCTCGGTGGAACCACATCCGACATTAAAGCAGCCAAGGAGGCTGTTGAAACATCCTTAATCACTTTGGAGGGAAGAGATCACTGATACATAGAAAATACCTGTAAAATTCGTAATTAACAATATGCAACATATTCTATTAAACAATGATATGAATTAAAATAAAAAATGAACGTTCAACATCGAACATCCAACGTCCAACATCGAATGACTGTACACCTTCGGTGTTTCAATTTTATAATTTAATTGAAATAGATAATTCCCATGTATTCAGCAAAAAAAGATCTTTTTGACAAAATCGTTAAAGTATATCCCATGTTGTCTCCGAAAAAGAGACGCGTGGCGGATTTTATTCTTAAAGACTATAAAAAGGTCTTTCTCATGACAGCCAGAAAGATTGCCGAGGAATGCAATGTCAGCGAGCCAACAATAATCCGCTTTGCGGTTGATCTTGGTTTTTCGGGATATATGGAGTTTGTTCAGTATATGAAAGGCCTGCTCCATATAGAACTGACCGCCGTGGAAAGGCTGGTTAAGGCCAGCGAACAAGCTGATGAGATGGGCACCCTCGATAAATATTGTCAAAATGCAATAAATAATCTTAAAAATCTAAAAAATTACGTTTCAGAAAAGGACCTCGAAAAAGTCGCTAAAACGATTTATAAAGCTAAGACTGTTTATGTGGTGGGATATAGAGCCTCTGCCGTACTGGCACACTATTTCGGCTATCTACTAAAGAAAATCCGAGAAAATGTCTTTCTTGATACATCTTTGTCCTGGGAATTAAGGGATTCAATAATCAGAAGCGAGAAATATAGTGTTATGGTCGTTATGGCTTTTCCCAGATATACTTCAAGGACAGTTAAATTGTTAGAATATACTAAAAAATACAAAATTAAAATTATCGGTATCAGCGATACTCCCAAATCTCCCATTATTGCCCTTTCAGATCAATATGTCATTATTGATCTCGAATCGGTTTCGTTTATAGACCCTTTTGCCCATGTAATGACCTATCTGGCTGCTTTAATTCATGAAATCACTTTTTTAGATAATGCAAAGGCAATAAAATATCTTTCAAAATTTGATGACGGCGCAAAAATGGGTAATGAATTTTTTACAGAAAAAGGGGTTGATGAGAACAAACAACAGAGTCTGGATGATTCATATCTTGTTTCACTTTTGACAAAGAAAGGAAAGAAGCCGAATTCATGATATTTTGTTAAGAGCCCGAAAAACAGTCAAAAATGTCTAAAGGATTAAGCATGAACCTTGATGAAAAGACGATAAATCAAATTGTTGAGACTGTCGTTAAAAAACTATCCGATGACGGTGTTGAAATCATTGCCAGGGAAGACACCCCTGCATCGGAATCTGAAATTAATGATGGTGTTTTTCAAGAAATAGAGGAATGTATCCGGGCAGCCTCTCTTGCTCAAAAGAAATTATTGACTCTCCCGCTTAATGTCCGTCAGAGTATTATCCAGAGCATACGTGATGTTGGGTTGACCAATGCCGAGGAATACGCCCGCATGGAATTTGAAGAAACCGGCCTTGGTAAATTTGAAGATAACATCAAAAAGAATCTGTCTGCCTGCCAGGTCATGGGTATGGAAGACCTCGCCTCTGAAGTTTACAGCGGTGATAAGGGTGTGACTATCATCGAAAGGATCCCGGTCGGTGTGATTGCATCCGTGAATCCGGTAACCAATGGATCCCCCACCATTCTTTTTAATTCAATTATGATGATGGCAGGCGGAAACACGGTTGTCAATAACCCGCATCCCAAAACCAGGCTTGTTTCTGCCCGTGTTATTCGGGATCTTAATAAAGCTATTGTTGATGTGGGTGGTCCTCCGAATTGTATCTGTTGTCTTGAAGAACCCAGCGTTCCCTCTGCCCAGCAACTCATGACCCATTCCAACATCCGCTTAATCGCCGTTACCGGAGGACACGGTGTCGTTGCTTTTGCCACACAGACCGGCAAAAGAGTCATTGCGGGAGGGCCTGGGAACCCTCCGGTAGTTATCGATGAAACTGCCGATCTTGATCGCGCTGCTAGGTGTATTGTTGAAGGCGCCTCTTTCTCTAACTGTATGGCCTGCGCCAGTGAAAAAGAGATCTTCGTTGTTCAGTCCGTTGCAGACCGTCTCAAGGAGCTTCTGAAAAAACAAGGCGCCTACGAGATCACCAGGTCTCAAGGTGAAGAACTGGTAAAACATATATTCAAGGAACTCAAAGGTCCCGGAGAACCGTCTGTTATTAATATGGACTATATAGGCAAATCTCCCGCCTTTATATTACGGGCTATCGGCTTAGAAGTAGAACCTGAGACAAGGATCATTATTATGGAAACCGATAAAGATCATCCTCTGGTTTGGACGGAACAAATAATGCCTGTTCTACCCTTTATCAGATGTCGTGATGCAAGTCAGGCTATCAAATGGGCAGTGGCAGCCGAACAGGGAAACGGGCACACAATGGCCATTCACTCCAATAACATAATCAACATTCAAAAAATGGCAGGCATGGCCAGGTGTGCTGCATTTGTTAAAAACGGGTCATGCGGTCTGGCCAGCGTAGGGGTATCCGGAGAAGGATATATCTCATTTCACATTGCAACAAATGGTGAGGGACAAACCAGACCTCGAATGTTCACCTTGATAAGACGTTGTGTTTTGACCAACGATTTCAGATATCGTTACGGGGCGTCATTTGCCGAAGGCTTACTAAAATAGCATAAACGAGCATAATATGAATATCGAAAGAAAACAGCTTGAAAGTGTTGTTGAAAAAGTTTTAGAAGAATTGTCTGCAACAGGACAAAACCCGTCTTCCACCGGTACCACTGGAATTATGGACGGAGTGTTTAAGGAAATGGAAGACGCTATCATGGCTGCAGTCGATGCCCACCAAAATTTAATTAATCTGCCTGTGGCTGTGAGGGAAAAGATCGTTCAGGCCATTCGTGATGTTGGCTGGGCTAATCGTGAAGAATACGGGCATATGGAATTAGAGGAAGCAGACCTGGGAGCAGCGGAAGGAACGGTGCTGAAATTGGAAACTGCCTGTGGTGTTCCCGGAATCGAAGATCTGACTCCGGAGGTCTATACCGGTGACAGGGGAATCACTGTTATTGAGAGAATTCCCATAGGAGTGATCGCTTCTATCAACGCTGTGACCAACGCTGCTCCGGGAATAATTCATAACGGCATCATGATGTTGGCCGGTGGTAATACAGTGGTTAATAACCCTCACCCCAAAACTAAAATAATTTCAGCCAGAGTGATCAGGGACGTTAATAAAGCGATTATTAATGCGGGAGGACCACCCAACTGTATGACTACGGTTGAAGAACCTGACGTCCCCACTGCACAGTTCCTGATGACCCATCCTAAAGTCAATATGATTGCAGTCACCGGCGGACACCGCGTGGTTGAATTTGCCACAAAGACCGGCAAGAGAGTAATCGCCGGGGGTCCTGGAAACCCACCTGTAATCGTGGACGAAACAGCAGACCTTGATAATGCGGCCCAATGCATTATCAGGGGAGCGTCATTCAGCAATTGTACACCCTGTTCCAGCGAAAAGGAAATCCTTGTCGTAGAGTCTGTGGCCGACCAGTTAAAAAAACTTTTAATAAAATACGGGGCCTACGAACTCAATGCCGAACAGGGTGAAGCCCTGATGAAAGAAATTTTCAAGGAGATCATACCTGGCCGGGTTCCCAGTATAATCAATATGGATCACATCGGAAAACCGGCAGCCGTTATTTTAAAGAGAACCATCGGTCTGGATGTGCCGGCTGAGACCAGGATAGCTATCCTGGAAACTGACAAAGAACATCCGCTCATCTGGACTGAACAGATTATGCCCATCCTTCCCTTTGTCCGCTGTCGTGACGCAGAAGAAGCCATGACCATGGGTGTCGCGGCTGAACAGGGTATGCGACACACCATAGTTTTTCATTCCAACAATCTAAAAAATCTTGCGCGCATGTCGAGCATGGCAGATGCTTCTCAATTTGTTAAAAATGGATCATCTATAGGGGGTATTGGCGTAGAAGGTGAAGGCTTCAAATCTTTACATATAGCCACTGGCGGAGAAGGGCTGACGCGTCCTCGAATTTTCACGATTGTCAGGCGGTGCGTTTTAACTGATGACTTTAGATACCGTTTTGGTGCTGAGGTAAAATAATAGACCATGAATTTACTGAAGAGAGAAAACTTTTCGTCCGGCGCACCATTAGAGGATAAAATAGGATATAGCCGGGCGGTCAAAGTGGGAAATTTTGTGTTTGTGGGCGGGACAACCACTACCAATCCTGAAGGAGTTGTTGAAGGTGAAGGTGACGCATACCTCCAGACAAAGATCATTCTCCAGAAGATCCAACAGGCTCTTGCCAGGGCAGGAGCTAAATTGTCAGAAGTGTACCGCGTACGAATATATGTAACGGACATCAAAAGAGCTCAGGAATACATGAGGGCCTATTCAGAATTTTTTAAAGAGATCAAACCTGTAACAATTTTGGTTGAAGTAAAAGCACTTGCGCGACCCGCCCACCTTGTCGAGATAGAAGCCGATGCGGTGATCGGCTCGTACCTTTTGAGTAGAAAATAAGACTACATTTCTTTGAGCATGGCCCAATTGATTTCTCACGTACCAATATTACAATTTTAGTATAGAAAAAGTGCTCATGCACTGAGTCCTATCTCTACTTGGCAAATGGCTATTTGAAATATTCAGGAGTTATATATAGAAAAAAAGAATGGCAAAGCTTTTTGAACCAACATCAATACATGATTTAAAACTTCCCAATCGTTTTATTAGATCAGCAACGTGGGAAGGGTTGGCAGGCGAAGATGGAGCCTGTACTCCTGAGCTTGTGAATCTTATGGTTGAATTGGTCAAAGGGGGAGTTGGATTGATCATTACAGGACATGCATACGTCAGTCCGGCAGGGCAGGCCACAGTAAGACAACTTGGCATCCATAATGACAGTCTGATTGACGGCCTCAGAGAGATGACGGAAGCGGTACACCGCGAAGGAGGCCGGATTGTTATGCAACTGGCCCACGGAGGTTTGAAGGCTGATCCTAAAATAACCGGGTCAACCCCTTTTGGCCCTTCCACAGGAGAGGGCCTTCTGAAATCTCCAGGCAGGGAGATGACCTTAGAAGAAATTCAGGATACTATAGAGGCTTTTGGTCAGGCTGCCAATCGAGCCAAAGAAGCCGGTTTTGACGGAGTTCAAATCCATTCAGCCCATGGGTATCTGCTCAGCCAGTTCCTATCACCTTCATATAACAAGCGTACCGATAATTATGGTGGAAGCATAGAAAATCGCGCAAGAACCCTTCTGGAAGTTCTTCAGGACGTACGCCGGAATGTAGGCCGTTATTATCCTGTTCTTGTCAAGATTAACTCCGAAGATTTCATGGATGGAGGCCTGACCCTGGATGACTTCCTCAAAGTCGGTGATATGCTGGACAGTGCAGGCATTAATGCTGTCGAGGTCAGTGGTGGAACCCATTTTTCGGGGAAATTTATTCCCTTTCGGAAGAAGATCACCTTTGAACGCGATCAGGCATACTTTCGGAATGCAGCCCGCTCCTTGAAAATCAAAATCAAGGCACCCGTAATTCTGGTAGGAGGTTTCCGCTCTTATTTTTTAGCTGAGCGGTTGATATCCGAGGAAACAGCCGACTATATATCATTATGCCGTCCGTTAATCCGTGAACCCGGATTGGTCAAGCGCTGGCGGTCCGGTGACCTTCGCAAAGCCGCCTGTATTTCCTGCAACGGCTGTCTTGGCGCAGCTAGAACCGATAAAGGATTATACTGTATCGAAGAAAGAAAGCAAAAACGAAGTTATCAGCAATAAGCATCTAACACTTCGACTATACTATGGATGTAAGAAAAAAACCTCTTGTATCATACATTTTTAATTGATATGAAGGGGGGGTATGAAAGAGGGCAAGAGAGGCATAGAACCAACATTTTAAGAAAAGGAGGAAGAAAATGAAAAAGAAAAGATTTTTTTTGTTTGTGGCAGTCGCATTAGTTACCTTATTGGTCGGTTCGTTATCGGTTGACAGTTCAACAGTCACGGCCGCCGAAAAGGTATACCGGATGAAGATACAGTCCGCCTATCCGCGCGGTGACCTTTCCATGGAATTATTAAAAGATTTTGCCAAATCTGCGGCGCAAAGAAGCAATGGGCGAATAAAGATTTCTGTATTTGCCGATCCGGAGCTTGTTCCCGGGGAACAACTTTTCGAGGCAACCAAAAAAGGGACTTTGGATATGTTACACGCTGTCGCTGCCATGTGGGGCGGGATAGTTCCTGTTGGTGAAGTGGAGTTCGGTTTACCTTATGCATATAACATTCCAGGAGATAAAAATGTTGTCGAGAGTGCGGATATTATTCGCAACTTCTTTTTTAATACCGGATTCGTAGATTTACTCCGCAAAGAATATGCGAAACAGGGGCTCTACTGGCTCGATGTGCATTCCTATGGCCCGCTCTTCACATTATCTACCACCCCTATGGTAAGTTGTGATGATATGCAGGGGAAAAAATTCAGGGTTGAAGGATCTTGGTCTGATTACTATAACATGTTGGGTGCTCGCGGTACTAATCTCAGCGGGATGGAAGCCTATATGGCATTGAAGCTCGGCACTATAGATGCTTCTCAGTGGGACGTGAGCGCTGTAACCGGACTCAAATGGCATGAGGTTGCCCCATACCGGCTTCTTGGCGGACAAAATGATGTGGTCCCAGGGCATATACTTGTCAGCATGAAAACATGGAAGAAACTCCCGAATGATCTTAAAAAAGCACTTGCGGGTGCTGCAGAGGATTATTTCCATGATCTCAATAAAATATATACCAAAGAGATGAAGACAGTCGCTGATCTGGTAAAAAAAGGTAAACTCAAAGAAAGCCGGTTCAATGATGCCTGTGAGAAAAAACATGCCAAGGCAGCATATAAATTGTGGGATACAATCGCCGATAGAGACCCTGCGGCAGCAAAAGCTATTCAAATTATTAAGGGCTGGAGAAAAACACTGAAGTAAACCGGGGTAATATATTAGTGTCTGAGCGAAAACCGTATAAATCTCCCCCCTTTTGAAAAGGGGGTCCGGGAGGCATAAGCGATTAAATAAGCATTTTATTTAACCCCAGAGTAGTTGGAGTAAAATTCACAATTGACAATTAGCAATTGATTATTGACAATTTGTGGTGATAAATTAAGTATTTATAGGCACTTACCCGTTTTGTATAATAATCAATAATTAATTGTGAATTACTAATTATTAATGATTTTTTCCCTTATTTAAGCGCTTATGGGGGGCAGGGAGGGATTTTACCAACCTATTGAAATCCCCCTAAATCCCCCTTTACAAAAGGGGGACTTATGAAGAAATCCGGCACTATTCGTTCAGGCACTAATTAACAAGGCAGATTTCTGTGCTTACCCTGCCTGCTCCGCTGGTCGAAGCGAAGCGTAGATCCCGCTATCAGCGCTTCTAAGGAAAGCATATTATATTTAGAGGACCCCAAAAATGACTAAGGGAATTAAGCTTTTTTATAATTTCATTAATGCTGTAACTGAAAAAATAAGCAAACCTGCCAGTTTTTTAGTTTTCATTATGATGGCCATCACCGCAACGGAAGTAATTGCGCGTTATGTATTTAACCATCCAACAGCTTGGGCCTGGCCCCTCAATAGACAAATATTTGGTCTTTTCATACTCGTTGCCGGCGCATTTACCATGTCTAAAAATGAGCATATCAGGATCGAGATACTTTATGACCATTTTCCTCCAAAGATCAAACTAATTGCAAGAATGATTACCCTGGCAAGTTTTATTTCTTTTATGGGCGTATTGGTCTGGCAGGGATCCTGGATGGGCTGGAATTCGCTAATGGTAGGAGAGAAGGCTGCAGGAGCATTTCGAATACCATTATACCCTTTTAAATTACTTATACCCATATGCGCTTTTCTATTCTTACTGCAGGGGATATCTGTTTTTACTAAAAGTGAAGATTGATGACTTCGTAAAAAAGACGAATTCATCAATATTGAAAACCTTTTTCATTAGCCTAATAACACGAATGATGTCGGCTTATTTTTCGGAGATCTGATCTCATGAGCATCGAGTTGGTTACTGTTCTTTTATTTGGCGGTCTCCTTATTCTTTTAGCCATTGGAGTCCCTGTTGTTTTTGCGCTCGGCGGCATTAGCGTTCTAATCACTTTTCTATTAGATGGTTCCAATGGATTATATATTGTTGCCACCACTACATACAGGCAAATCACAGACCCGGGTCTAATAACCATTCCCCTGTTCCTTCTTATGGGGAATTTTTTAATTCATTCTGGTATATCCGACCGTCTCTTTAAAGCATTAAATATCTGGCTTTCGGGCCTGAGCGGCGGCCTTGCCATAGTGTCTGTTGGTGTATGTGTCGCTCTCGCCATGTGCGGAGGATTCGGTCCCGGTATCCTCACAATGGGACTGATTGCTGTTCCTGCCATGCTTAAACAATCCTATAATAAATCTTTAGCCCTGGGAAGCGTAATGGCCGGAGGGGTCTTAGGAGAAATTATTCCTCCCAGCATTATTATGATTATTTTCGCCTATATTTCTCGAATATCAATAGGGAAGATTTTTTTCGGAGGGGCTATTCCCGGCTTTATCACTGCCACATTATATATCATTTATATAACAACAAGGTGTTATTTTCAGCCGCACCTGGCGCCAAAGGCAACAGGGGAAACCAACTGGAAAACCAGATTGGCTTCGCTAAAAGATATCATCCTGCCTTCTTTATTAGTTTTTCTGGTATTGGGATCCATCTTTTTGGGAATCGCAACCCCTTCAGAGGCTGCCGGTGTTGGAGCTTTTGGGTCTTTTATCGTATGCATTATGTATGGAAGGCTTACTTGGAAAGTGGTTGCAGATTCATGTATTGAAACCATGAAAACCAGCGGTATGGCCTTGTGGATATTGGTAGCGGCTACCCTTTTCGGAGTCGTCTATACAAGTGCGGGGGCCCAGGATATGGTCATGGAAATTGTGGAAAAAGTGCCTGTCAACCGCTGGCTGGTTTTAGGAGCGATGCAAATCATACTTCTTATATTTGGTATGTTCATGGATGACTATGCCGTTTTAACCATATGCGCCCCAATTTTTATTCCCGTAGCCGTTTTTTTAGGTTTCGATCCAATATGGTTTGCTATCATCTTTATACTTAATATGCAGGTAGCTTATCTAACTCCTCCGTTTGGCTGGGCTTTAATATTAATGCGAGGAGTTGCACCTCCGGAAA
Organism: uncultured Desulfobacterales bacterium; assembly: GCA_964561845.1. GTDB lineage: Bacteria > Desulfobacterota > Desulfobacteria > Desulfobacterales > JAUVVS01 > JAUVVS01. The sequence goes on from CAZLRK010000057.1 coordinate 17,530, forward strand.
TACACACTAAAGATATTTGGCGCTCAATCCCTCCTTTTGTTTTAATACAATTACTCGTTTTGATATTGACCATGTTATTTCCTCAGTTAGCTTTGTGGCTCCCCGACAAGATGCTTTAAAGTTTACCGCAGAGGCGCAGGGAACGCAGAGAGAATGAATATTTTTCTTTCTGCTGAGAGGGCAGAAAGAAAAGATCTCAAGTATTAAAATCTTTACGACATTATATTATAGAAGATTGAACCGATTCATAAGACGCAACTTTTGACTTACCTTAAACTATCGGGGATTAATTTGGGACTGCTCTTGAATTTCAATGTGACTGTTATAAGAGACGGCATAGTTCGCATTGTAAACGAATTAAAGGAATAATTTACCTAAAAAAACTAACCCTCTGCGCCCTCTGCGTCTCTGCGGTGAACTATTAAAAATGAGAATATCCGATATGGGTGAATTCATTTATTCCAATGTTAAGAAAGAGATGGAAGTCTATGGATATGATTCCGTAGTCAAGAGTCACTGCAGGATGTGCCATGGAGGTTGCGGGGTTTTGGTATATACTAAGAACGGAAAAGTCGAAAAAATTGCCGGTAATCCTGATTGCCCCATAAATCATGGCACCCTTTGCAGCAAGGGAATTGCATCTGCTCAACTGGCCTATCATCCGGATCGATTGACGTATCCGGTCCGTAGAATCGGACCGAAGGCAAGCGGAAAATGGGAACGGGTTTCCTGGGACGAAGCCCTGGATACTATTGCAGAACGGATTTTGAACTATAAGGAGAAGTATGGAGCCGAATCGATTGTTATGGGCTATGGCACCGGTCGTGAAAACGAAGCTGTAATTTATCGTTTTGCCAACCTGCTTGAAACTCCAAATGTACTAACCGCAGGCCATTTTTGTTACGGCCCGCGTATTGCCACGAGTATCATCACATGTGGAACAAACCCCATAGTAGATTATGAAAATGATCCAAAATGTATAATGGTATGGGGCAACAATCTGGTGATAAGCAATCCGGATTGTTATAAGGGTGAGCCTTTTTCCGTAAGCCTGGATGCAGGAGCGAAATTAATAGTAGTAGACCCGAGACTAACACGGGTTGCAGCCCGCGCTGATATCTGGCTGCAGCTTAGACCGGGAACGGATACTGCGCTTGCGTTAGGAATACTTAATGTTATTGTTGATGAAGAACTTTACGATAAAGATTTTGTAGAAAATTATGTATATGGCTGGGAGCCTTTTGTTGAGCGCATTAATGAATATCCTTTAAGCAAGGTTGAAGAAATTACCCGGGTGCCTGAGGACAAGATAAGAGAGGCTGCTCGACTGTTCGCAACCACCAAACCTGCAGCTATCCAATGGGGTGTGGCGATTGAACAACAGATCAACTGTGCGGACAACAACCGCGCGCTTATGGCGCTTATGGGAATAACCGGCAACATAGATACCCCTGGGGGGCAGGTCCTGTTTCAGACTCCAAGAATCAGGAACGTGGGATATTTCGGAGCCCACAGAATGCTCCCTGATGTCCAGCGCGAAAAACGTCTGGGAGGAGATCGGTTTCGTCTTGGTGGAAATTTCGCAATCATCAACCCAAAATGCGTTTGGGATGCGATTTTAGAGGAAAAGCCCTACCCGGTGAAAATGCTTTTTTTCATAAGTTCAAATCCTGTCATGACCCGGGCAAACGCGAGAGAGGTTTACAGGGCTCTTGAAAAGGTGGAATTCATGGCGGTTTCGGACTTCTTTATTACACCAACTGCGGAACTTGCGGATATTGTTTTGCCTGCCGCCACGTGGCTTGAGATGGATTACATAGGAGATTTTTGGAAAAGACACGGTTATATACTACCGAGGCGAAAGGTGGTTCAGATCGGTGAATGCCGATCTGACCATGAAATGTTGAATGATCTCGCTCATAGAGTGGATCAGGGCGAACACTGGTGGGATAACTTTGAAGAAGCCCTGGACTGGATTCTGGAACCTCTGGAGATAACGTGGAACGATTTTAAGAAAATGGAATACATAAGGGGGGACGTGAGATATCAAAAATACAAGACAAATGGTTTTTCCACGCCTAGCAGAAAGTTTGAACTCTATTCAACGCTGCTTGAGAGCTGGGGTTACGACCCTCTCCCTCAGTACCGGGAGCCTCCTGAGAGTCCATACAGTACACCAGAACTCTACAGGGAGTATCCCTATATTCTTATTACGGGCGCGAGGTCTCCGGGCTTTTTCCATACGGAAAACCGACAGGTTCCATGGTTAAGGGAACTCCACATAGACCCCATAGTGGAAATCCATCCAGAAACCGCTAAAAAAGAAGGAATAAACGAAGGGGACTGGGTTGTAATCGAATCTGCCCGCGGGAAGGTAAGACAGCGGGCAAAGTTTTTTGCCGGCATGGACCCGGGAGTAGTATCGGCACAGCACGCCTGGTGGTTTCCCGAAAAAACGGATTCCGGACATGGCTGGGATGAATCAAACATCAATATTCTGACGGACAATTCCTATGAATCGTGTGATCCCGCAATGGGCGCCACCCACGTGCGGACACTATTGTGTAAAATATATCCCGAGAAGAAAATAGTTAACCACGAAGGCGCAAAGGACGCAAAGAAAATATAATTTTTTGGTGACATTCAAAAGTGTTCGCCTTATTTTTAAAAGCGTTCATAATCTGAAAAGGTAATGAATGTTTCCGAAAGGCGATATCACTGTATAATTCTTAGAGTGCTCACAGTGATCAAATATTTGGGATTTGCGCCACATAAGCTCTAGTGTTAAAGAAACAGTCTGTTAAATCCCAAATATTTGGTCACCCCCTAATAGGTAAATTGATATCGTCTTTCGGAAATATGCATTACCGAATGATTGTTAAATGGATCCCCTTTTATTTTGGGAAACAATTATGCGAACACTTTTCAACGTTACCAATTTTTTTAAGCCCTGAACATGTATCGGACAAGAAGTGAAGGAGGCGGTTCATGAAAAAATATACCCTGATGATCGATAATGAATCCTGCTGGGGGTGTAAGACCTGTGAGGTGGCCTGCAAACAGGAGAACCGCTCTGCTTATGGTATTAAACTAATTTCCGTATCTGAAGACGGTCCCAGGATAGTTGATGAAAAATTAGATTTTGTTTTTCAGGTTGACGTTTGCAGACATTGTGATGACCCCCCTTGCGTCGAGGCTTGCCCGGAAGAGGCGATCAGCAAAAGAAATGATGGTATTGTGGTCATGGATTATGAGAAGTGCACGGGATGTGAATCATGCATTGAAGAATGTACTTATGCTGCCATAACATTTGACCCTGATAAGGGAATAGCCCAAAAATGCAACCTTTGTCATCACAGGGTAGATAACGGACTTATACCGGCATGTGCAGATAATATCTGCCTTGCTCATTGCATCTATTTTGGCGATCCGGATGAAACAGGCCAATGATTAAAACCCCAATTGAGTAAAAAACCAATTGGGAGTTATTCGTTATTTGTTAGCCGACTT
>CAZLRK010000058.1:0-20817 GCA_964561845.1 uncultured Desulfobacterales bacterium
TACAATTGAAAAAGTCGTAAAAAGTCAATTTTTTATGTGCGGAAAGTGGGTTATATTATTTGCGGATACGGACGTATCGGAAGGGTACTTTCAAAAAAAATTAGAAGAAAGCCGATTGACTTAGTGGTTATAGAGAATGACCCGGACTTGATTCCTATAATGGATGAAGCAAATATTCTCTACGTATCTGGTGATGCTACTGATGAAGCAAATCTTCTCAAAGCCGGAATAAAACAGGCAAAAGGTCTTGTTGCCGTCCTGGCTACTGACACAGACAATGTTTTTCTTGTCCTTACTGCCAGGCAAATTAACCATGATCTCGTTATAATGGCAAGCGCGAATCAGGAAGCGTCAAAGTCAAAATTGTTGGCGGCAGGAGCAAATACAGTCGAATCACCCTATGATACCGGTGCAACAAGTATGGCCCAGAGGATAATCCGTCCCACGGTCACAAGTTTCCTGGATATTGCCTTTGCTCACAAACGCAAAGATATCCAGATGGAGGAGATACCTGTCAGTTCTTCTTCAAATCTGGTAAATGTCATGTTGAGGGATTCAGGAATCAGACAAAATTATAACCTGATTTTAATTGCTATCAAAAAACCAGACGGCAGTATGACGTTTAACCCTTCTTTTGAAGCCACTATCCAGCCTGATGATACCGTTATTGCAGTCGGAGAAGAGTCAAACTTGCACAAACTGGAAAAAATCTTGAATCCGGAACAAATTTAGAAAGAAATCTTTGCGTAGTTTGTGTTTGCGGTGTAAAAATTAGCAATATTAAGGTAATAATAGGGTTATAATTCCTTTTTCCAATATGGATCCCGTAAAGCCTTTTTATAAATTTTTCCTGATCCGGTTTTAGGAAGCTCAGATAAAAAATCTATAGACTTGGGTACCTTATAAGAGGACTGGTGTTTTTTACAAAAGCTAATGATCTCCTCTTCTGTGGTTTTCTCATTATCCTTAAGCACTACGGCAGCCTTAACAGCCTCTCCCCACTTTTCGTCGGGCACACCGAATACAGCAGTTTCTAGAACTTTTGGATTCATGTAAAGGACGTTTTCCACTTCCGTTGAATAGATATTCTCACCCCCGCTAATAATCATATCCTTTTTTCGATCTACAATGTTTACATATCCTTCTTTATCCACTACCGCCAGATCTTCCGTACGAAGCCATCCTTTGTGAAAGGATTTTTGATTTTCCTCCGGGCGATTCCAATATCCTGGAGTGATAGTATCTCCCTTTACTAAGATTTCCCCTACCTGTCGGCCATCCGGGTCAACAAGGGATCCATTTTCATCCACCACCTTAAGGTCAACAGTAATGAAGGGGCGCCCGGTTTTGGCCTTATATTCCAATTGCTTTTCCTGTGGAAGATCTTTCAGGTGTTCCTTCAATATGCTCAGCGTCAAATAAGGGCTGGTTTCGGTCATACCGTAGGTTTGAATGTAGTCGCACCCAAAAGTCTCCATTATGTTTCGGACCAGCTCCGGTGCTATGGATGCTCCACCGCTAAGTATCGATCTGAGAGTTGAATATTTATAGTTATTTACCTTATGATGCTTGATGATCAGATTAAGCATGGTGGGAATCAAGTTGCTCAAAGTGATATGTTCCCGTTCAATGGCGGCCATCACAACCTCTGCATCAAAACGATTTACCATCACATGGCGCCCCCCTATCCAGGTGATGGCGAAAGTTGCCCAGGCATCAGCAAGGTGAAACATAGGCGCGATATGCCCCCAAATATCAGAGTCAACAAGTTTAAGTTCTGCGATGGCGCCCAAGGCGTGCAAACAGACATTTTTATGTGTTAGCATAACACCTTTAGGCTTCCCCGTGGTTCCGCTTGTATAGTAAAGATGCGCCAATGCATCCTCCTGGATAGCTTCAGGTTTGAAGCGTCCCGCGTTAGTTTCGATGGCATTTTCATACTCATGGGACGAAACTTCCATGGAGATGGAAGGTTCTTCACCTATCCAAATAATGCCTTCCAAGGGGGTTTCTTCATTTATGATATCTTGCACCAGGGGAGCAAAATAGTTGCCTGCCAGCATCCATCTGGCGCCACAGTCTCTTAAAATGAAAGCAATCTCTTTGGCCGATAAACGATAATTTAACGGACATAGAACCGTTCCGATGCCGGCAGTTGCATAATAAGTCTCAAGGAAGGAGTGAGAGTTGACTTCAAGGATGGCAATACGGTCCTTCGGTACTATTCCCTGTGACTGAAAGAACTTTGCCAGGCTCTTTGCTCGCTCTCCTATCTGAATATAGGTGAAAGAACGGTTCCCATCAACTACGGCAATCTTTTCCGGGTACAATGCCATTGCCCTTTTTAGAATTGTCCAAATATCCAAAGCTTTTATTCCTTATGTATTGATGAATTGTATTAATTTAGCCTTCTGAAAATAATTAGCAATAGCAAGCTTCAAAGGTTGTTTAATTTTTAATCGTGTAACTGTTTGAGCGTATTAGTGAGAGTTAAGAAAGAACAGGGGCTTGCATTATGTGTTTTAATGGCTAATCGGCATTTATAGCTTAGCTGTTTTATTTAAAAGACATGCACTGTTCTTTCTTTACACTCACTTATGCGCGAGTTTTACACGGTTTAAAATTTAATTACCATTGAAGCGGCATTCTTTTCAAACAGCTAAAATATTAGTAACGTTCAAAAGTGTGTACATAATTGTTTTCCTAAGTTAATGGAATCCATGTAACAATCATTCGGTAATGCATATTTCCGAAAGGCGATATCAATTTACCTATTAGGGGGTGACCAAATATTTGGGATTTAACAGACAGTTTCTTGAACAATAGGGCTTATGTAGCGCAAATCCCAAATATTTGATCACTGTGAGCAGTCGAGGAATTATACAGTGATATCGTCTTTCGGAAACATCCATTACCTTTTCAAATTTTAACCGCTTACAAAGAAATGCGCACACTTTTGAACGTTACCAAAATATTACGATGAATTCGACCTTTTTAAAAACCATCAGTTTTATTCTTGTAATTAATTTTTATGCCGGATAATATTCTTTGTCAAGTATATGATTTTGAGTATAACCCCAATTGAGTAAAAAACCAATTGGGAGTTATTCGTTATTTGTTATTGGTTAATCGTTTAAAAAGAATAAAATCCGTTTTTATATTTCATCAATCATAGATTTATAAAATGAGACGATCATCAAATTCTAATAACGAATAACAATTAACAATTAACGCCTAATTGAGCAATATTTTCGCTCAATTAAGGTATAAGTACTTAATGTAATTCGCAAAATATTTTTCCGGACAATTACAATTGTTGAAAACTCTTGACATAAATTTATAATATTTGTTTAAAGCCTTATCTGCTTGCCTTTATGAGTAAATTTAGGGTTCAGCAATCACCTGGCTATTTCCCATGGGACGAGATATTTGAATAGGAGGTGTACTATGAAGCGTAACCTACATTCCGGCAAACTCCAAAGTGGAGGATTAAGTCTTAATATTTTTACAGAAGATGAACTTTATGAAATTCATCTGGCTACCCTTGAGGTTCTCCAAAAAACTGGTGTTTTTATTGAGGATGAAGAAGCACTGGATATTTTTGATGGTGGTGGAGCGATAATAGACAAGGAGAATAAAACAGTAAAGATTCCTCCTTATTTAGTAGAAGATGCTATACGCTCGGCCCCGTCAAAACTCTTTCTTGCAGGACGTAATCCAAAAAACGATGTTGTACTGGAAAGCAACAGGGTTCACTTTACAAATTTTGGTGAAGGAATTATGGTTGTTGATCCTTATACCGGTGAACTAAGACGACCAACAAAAGAGGACGTTGCTAATACCGCTAAGGCAGTAGACTATCTGGATGATATTGATGTTTATGAAAGGGCTGTGGGCGCTCACGATGTGCCTCAGGCGATCGGACAACTCCACAATGCGGAAGCATGGCTCCCAAACACCACAAAACATGGTTTCATGGGACCATTTAGTGGTTATATGCTGGAGAAGATAGTCGAAATGGCCGCTGCTGTCGTTGGAGGTAAGGATAAACTGAGAGAACGCCCGATAATATCATTTGTCACCTGTCCTGTGAGTCCTTTGAAACTGGTACAGGATTGCTGCGAAATTATCATAGGAGCCGCTCGTTCCGGCATGGCAATTAATATATTATCAATGGCTATGGCAGGAGGTTCTGCACCCGTTACTCTTGCGGGGACGCTGGTCGATCATAATGCGGAAGTTCTCGCAGGGATTGCACTGAGTCAACTCACACGCAAAGGAACACCTGTAGTATATGGTAGTTCTACGACCGCTATGGATTTGAGACTGGCGGCTGCTACGGTCGGAACGCCCGAATGCGCCATGATCAGTGCAGCGGTTGCAAGATTGGCACGATATTATTCCCTGCCAAGTTTTGTTGCCGGTGGGTAGGGCGATACTAAAGTCTCCGATGCCCAGTCCGGTCATGAAAAGACTCTCACAGGTCTGTTACCGGCGTTGGCAGGTGCCAACCTGATATATGGCCTGGGAATGCTTGAGTCGGGAGTTACTTTCGATTTTGGTCAACTGGTTATGGATAATGATTTCGCCCGAATGATCAAGTACGCCGTAAATGGAATACCCGTAAATGACGAAACACTTGCAGTAGATGCAATAAAAGAGGTGGATATAGGCGGACACTTTCTAGATCATGACACTACGTTCAATTATATGAGAAAGCAATCGCAACCTGGATTTATTGACCGAAACATAAGGGAAGAGTGGGAAAAAGAAGGCAAAACCGATATTTACCAGAGAGCATGTGAAAAAGCGAGAGATATCCTGGAAAATCATAAACCTGAACCGCTTCCCGATAATGTTCTTACCACCATGAGATCTATTGTTGAAGAAGCTGAAGCGGAAATGGTTGAGGATTAAAATTAAATATAATATAGTCAGGCTCTTAGCAGTGTGACATTAAAAAAAATTATCGATGTGGTGATCGGTCACCAGTGATCGGTGATCTGGTGTTGGGTAATCAGTCGCCGATAACTGATTACCGATTACTTGTTGGAGATCACCCGACATCTCCATAGAATTTGAAATTTGTTATTTCTCTCCGAGCTGTAGACTTTACGAGCCGGAGGCCGGTTTATCCGGGTTAGGAGGAATCAATATGGACTTTACCCTTTCAACGGAACTTGAGATTTTAAGAAATACAGTGCGTGATTTTGCAGACGAAAAGATTGCCCCTTTTGCAGATGAATGGGACGAAAAGCATTATTTCCCATATGAAGAAGCTGTTAAACCAATGGGGGAACTGGGCCTTTTCGGAACTGTTATCCCTGAAGAATATGGTGGATCGGAAATGGGATGGCTGGCGGCAATGATTGCAACTGAAGAGATTGCAAGAGCCTCAAGCTCTCTGAGAGTTCAAATCAATATGCAAACCCTTGGATGCGCCTTCACGATATACAAATATGGCAGCGAAGAACTTAAGAAGAAATACGTGCCAAAACTTGTGAGCGCTGAATATATTGGAGGATTTGCAATGACCGAACCGGATGCTGGTTCCGATGTTATGGCTATGTTGTCAACGGCAGAGGACAAGGGAGACCACTGGCTAATGAACGGTTCAAAAACCTGGATTTCAAATGCTGATGTAGCAGATGCTATTATTTATTATGCATATTCCGATCGTTCTAAGGGTTCAAAGGGTCTTTCGGCATTTGTTGTGGAGTTAAAAAATTTTAACGATATTAGAACGTCAGCCTTGGATAAGATGGGATCACGCTCGTCGCCGACGGGAGAAATAATCCTGGAAGACACGAAAGTTCCTAAAGAGAACATACTTGGAAGTCCAGGGGATGGCGCTAAAATTCTCTTTGGTTCTCTTAATCAGACTCGTCTTTCCGCTGCCGCCGGTGCTGTCGGACTTGCTCAAGCGTGTCTGGAAGCAGCGGTTAAATATAGTACTGAAAGAAAACAATTCGGAAAACCCATCGGCCAATATCAAATGAACCAGGATATGATTGCTCAGATGTCCACAGAAATTGAAGCAGCACGCCTGCTTGTCTATAAAGCTGCCTGTGCAAAGGATCAGGGAAGGTTGAACAACGGACTCGATGTAGCACAAGCAAAATATTTTGCAGGTGAGGCGGTTACAAAATGCGCAAACTATGCTATGAGGATACTAGGTGCATATGGTTATTCTACAGAGTATCCGGTTGCCAGATACTATCGTGATATGCCGACGTACACCATGGTGGAAGGATCGGCTAATATTTGCAAATGGATAGTTGCCCTGGATCAACTTGGTATCAAAAAGGCGAACCGGTAAAAAACATAAAAGGAGGATAAAATGGATGTTGTTGTTTTAGTCAAACAAGTTCCGGACACTGAATCGCTGATTCAGATTGCAGACGATGGTGTGTCCATCAAAACCGATGATATTAAATGGGTTATGAACCCTTATGACGAATTTGCCGTTGAAGAGGCATTGCAAATCAGAGAGGCTCATGAAGGTACAGTTACCATCCTGTCAATGGGTGGGGATAAAGCAGTGGAAACAATTAGAACTGCTTTAGCAATGGGAGCTGACAAGGGAGTTCTTATCAACGATCCTGCTGCTCAAGGCAGTGATGCGATTACAACTGCTAAAATTCTTGCCGCTGCTTTGAAGGATATTCCTTATGATTTGATTATTGCGGGACAGAGAGCTGTGGACGGAGATAATTATCAGGTCGGTTCGGCAGTAGCTGAATATTTAGGTATTCCACAAATTTCTCTGATAGTTAAGGAAGAGATTTCAGACGGAAAGATCAAGTGTCATCGCGTCATGGAAGGTGGCACAGTGGTGGTGGAAGCCTCGCTGCCCGCACTTTTCACGACTCAGCGCGGACTTAATGAACCGCGATATGCGTCTCTACCCGGGATTATGAAGGCAAAGAAAAAACCATTAGATACAAAGAGTATCGCTGATATTGGAGTCGATCCTGGAAGTGTGGGTTCAGCAGGCAGCAAGGTCAAAATAAAAGCTTTAAACCTTCCTCCTGAGAGAGAAGATGTGAGAATGTTTGAAGGCGAAACCGCTCATGAAAAGGCGGTAGAGCTGGTTAAAACACTTCATGAGGAGGCAAAAGTTATATAAATGATTATAAAAAGAGTTTAAATAAAAAAGGAGATAAAAATGGCACAAGGCATATTTGTTATCACGGAACAAAGAGACGGAGCTTTTCGCAAGGTGACATTTGAAGCTGTAAGTGAAGGCAGGCGCCTTGCCGACGGCTTGGGCACTGATTTAACAGCCGTGGTTACGGGATCCGGTGTTGAAAATATCGCAAGTGAACTCGGACAATATGGAGCAGATAAAATACTGGTGGCCGATGATCCGGTTTTGGCTGAGTATACTACTGACGCTTACACGGATGTACTTGCAAACACAATTAAACCCCTGGAACCGGAGCTGATTATTATAGGAGCATCCACACAGGGCAAGGATTTATCTGCTCGTCTGGCCGCAAGGCTTGATGCAGGCTTGGCTATGGAATGTGTGGCCATTAAACTTGAAAACAGCGGATTAGTTTTCACACGCCCAATGTTTGGTGGAAAAGTTCTTGCTGATGTTGAAATAGAAGGTACGCCCAAAATTACGGCAATTCGTCCAAATGTTATGTCTATTGTCGAGTCACAAAAGGCAGGCGCTGTCGAAAAAGTTGACGTCCAGGTGGGAGATGTTGCAACGTCTGTAATAGAAACAAAGGTCGAAACAGGTGATAAAGTTGAATTAACCGAGGCGGATATCATCGTATCCGGCGGTAGAGGTACAGGCGGCGATTATGCAACAATTGAAGAGCTTGCAGCTCTTCTTGGCGGTGCTGTTGGCGCCTCTAGATCCGCAGTTGACGAAGGGTGGCGTCCTCATAGTGATCAGGTTGGACAGACGGGAAAAGTAGTGTCGCCCAATTTATATGTCGCCTGTGGAATTTCAGGAGCTATCCAACATCTGGCGGGAATGTCTACGTCCAAATATATTGTGGCTGTAAATAAAGACTCCGATGCACCTATTTTTTCAAAAGCCGATTTTGGGGTGGTGGGGGATCTTTTTGAAGTGGTCCCTGAAATTATTGAAGAAGTGAAAAAGCTGAAGTAATACCCTAATTGAGTAAAAACTCAATTAGGTGTTATTCGTTATTAGTTAATTGTTATTGCTTTTACTCCTTTAGTTTCAGAATGATATCTATCTTTTGATAGAAATACAGTAACATATTCGTCCGAATAACAAATAACGAATAACAAATAACTTTCAATCGAGGATGAAGTATATGAATCAAGCAAGAGAAGAATTACCCTTTGACGTTCTTTTTGTAGGAGGAGGCCCTGGATGTCTGGCAGGAGCTATTCACCTGATGAACCTTGCCAAAAAAAAAGGGATGGAACTCGAAGTGGGTCTTATCGAAAAAGGAGATACAATTGGCTGTCACTCTATCAGTGGAGCCATTCTCGACCCAATTGCCCTAAAAGAGCTGGTTCCCGACTATCTGGAAAGAGGTTGCCCTATGGAAGAAACCGAGTGTAGGGATGACTTTTATTTCCTAACCGGGAATGGACGTTTTTCCGTTCCATTTACCCCAAAATACATGCACAATAAAGGGTGCAGTATTATCAGCCTTTCAAAATTTGTCGTATGGCTTGGAGAGTTGGCTGAAGAGCTGGGAATAAATGTTTTTCCGGGATTTGCAGGGACCGAAGTGCTGTACAATTCTGAAAATAACCAGGTTATAGGAGTTCGAACGGGAGATAAAGGAATTGACAAGGAAGGGAATAATAAATCCATTTACGAACCGGGTGTAGATCTTCTTGGGAAAGTATCTGTTTTCGGTGAGGGACCCAAAGGGAGCCTTATACGGGAAATCGGAAAGAAGATGGAAATTTTTTCCGCCAAAATGCCTCAAGTTTTTGAAACAGCCATCAAAGAAGTGATAGAAATTCCCGAATCGAGCCCTTTCCTGTCATCCGACACTACGGTAATCCACACCTTTGGCTATCCTCTCGGCCTGAACACAAAAGGCGGCGGCTTCCTGTATAAGATGAAAAACAACAGGGTCTCCCTGGGTCTTGTGGTCGGGCTTGATTATGAAGATCCTTTTTTGGAGCCTTATGAAAATTTCTTGCAGTTCAAGAAACATCCGCTTATTGCCGAAATTATTAAAGATGGAAAAGTGCTGCAGCAAGGAGCCAAGACCCTTTCCGCCGGTGGATATTATACTATGCCTCAACTTGCAGTGGATGGAGCCTTATTTGTCGGTGACAGCGCATCCATGCTTAACATACAGCGATTGAAGGGAATACACACAGCAATGAAATCGGGTATGTTGGCATCAGAGGCAATTATTTCCGCGCTGGAAAAAGACGATTTCTCACGTAAGACTCTTCAATGCTATGAATCGGATATAGAAAAGAGCTGGATCAAAAACGAGCTATATTCGGCCCGAAATTTTTCACAGGCGCTTTCTAAAAAAGGAATGTTTAAGTTCATGCATATTGGCGCTCAGTATTTTACCGGTGGGAGAGGGTTTAAAGATCCTCTTTCCATAGAAGATGATAATTCAACCTTGAAAAAATTAACAAAAGAAGAGGTAAACAAAGAACAAACTCATGAAGCCCTGGATCTTGACGGAAAGCTTTATGTTGACAAAACAACCGGAGTTTTTCTTTCAGGGACTCAACATGATGAAGATCAACCCTGCCATATCAAAGTGCATGATCTGGATATTTGTACAACCCAGTGTTACGATGATTACCGAAATCCCTGCATAAGATTCTGTCCCGGAGAAGTATATGAAATAATAGAAGAAGATTCAGGAGCAAGACGCTTGAATCTCAATCCCTCCAACTGTCTTCACTGCAAGACATGTGAAATTAAAGATCCCTATAAAAATATCACATGGACTTGTCCGGAAGGGGGAGGAGGACCTAAATATTCAATAGTATAAGGATGTAGTAACATTTTAGCTGTTTGAAAAAAAGCGGCTTCAAAGGTAATTAAATTTTAAACAACCCTTGAAGCTTGCTAGTTGTACTTGTTTTCAGAAGGCTAAATTAATACGGGGTGTATTGTTTTGAAAAAAGATATCGTTGAAAAGACAAAAAAAACTGCGGCGCTCTATTTTAAGGATGTAAAGGGAGAAAAACCCTATGATCTCTGGAGGGCTTTTGATAAAGAACTTTCAAAGGATATTTCCCTGTTTATAACAGGGCAGATGTATGCCAGAGAGAAGATACCGCATAAGACCCGACAACTTATTACAATCGCATCACTTACAGTACTTTCCAGGATCGAAGAACTCAGGCTCCATATTCAGGCTGCCCTGAATGTAGGATGCACTCCGGAAGAAATCGCAGAAGTGATTTTTCAAACTTTTGTTTATGCCGGAATTCCAACAACCAATTCGGCCCTTAAAACTTTAAAATCGGTAATGGAAGAAAGGGGGCTTTGGCCCCCCTCCGGTTAAAGATGGAATGTCAATTAAGAGATAATGCTCAATTGAAAGTTATCCGTTATTAGTTATTAGTTAATCGGATAAAAAAAATCTATCAAATAAAACCAATAACAGATAACTCCTAATTGAGTTTTAACTCAATTAGGGTTATTCTTCTATCAGCATCAAGACCTGATTTGTAGCCACTGCATCATCCACTTTCACTTTAATTTCTTTAACTTTTCCGCCAACAGTCGTAGGAATAGCATTCTCCATCTTCATTGCCTCCAGAATTACTACTTCCTGAAATTCTAGGACATCATCTCCCTCATTAACAAGGATGTTTATGATTTTTCCCGGCATGGGCGCTAAAACTTCTGAACTCATTTATTTTTCCTCCATTATAATTAAATTTACATCAGTAAAGAATCCCCCGCAAACGGGACAAGCAAGGCCCAGAGGACCAGGCTTTAATTCACCCCCTCGAAGGGGGAAAGACATTAACTATTCACAATTAGCAATTGATTATTAATAATTAATTGAGAAAAGCAATCAATAATCAATTATTAATAATTAATTGTTAAGTTATCGTTTCTACGCTCAAAGGGGGCAAAGTGTTGCAGACATCCAAAAATGCCTAAATTGCCTAAAATTAGGGTATCTTGTAATTTTATTGAAAAACCAAATGTTATTTAACCATCTCTAAACGATTTGAGCAAATCAGCTATATCTAAAATTAGCTCGCCGGAACCGCGCCACAACTTTAGGCATTTTAGGTCTCACGGTGTATACCGAAAGAAAAGATGATTTGTCAAGCCCAAAGCCGATCATTCTCTTTTTATGTACCAATCATTACTTGTGACTTGACATGTTAGCAGCTTTTTTTTATAGAAACTTACCCAAAATCATAAGACTTTTTATATATAGGAGAATAACATGATCCATGTCGAGAATTTAACCAAATATTATAAAGATCTATGCGCGGTGGATCAAATCAATTTCGATATCCAGAAGGGAGAAATTTTGGGTATATTAGGTCCTAACGGTGCTGGGAAAACAACCACACTTAGGATGCTTGCAGGTTTTCTAAAGCCAACTTCCGGTAGCATCAGGGTTAAAGATTACACCATAGCTGAAAACTCACTTGAAATAAAGAAACTCTTAGGATACCTCCCTGAATCGGCCCCACTATATCATGATATGATAGTATATGATTATTTGGATTATGTTGCAAACATTCGGGAAATAGCAAAGGATAAAAAACTTTCCAGGATTCGTCATTTGGCTGATCTTTGTGGTCTTGATGGTGTCATGCATGTACCCATAGGTACACTTTCAAAGGGCTTTAAGCAGCGGGTGGGCCTTGCCCATGCAATGATGAACGATCCGGAAATTCTTGTCCTTGACGAACCAACTTCAGGCCTTGACCCAAACCAAATCGTAGAAATCAGGGAAATCATCAGACAAATAGGAAAAGAGAAGACCATCATCATATCTACACACATCCTCAGCGAAGCCGAGGCAACGTGTAATCGCATTGTTATTATTAACAAAGGTAAAATTATTGCAGACGGCAGTACGGAAAGCCTAAAACAGTCAGCAGATGAAGAATACCTCATCAATATTTCTCTTCAAAACACAGATTTCTTATCCGTACAAAAAGAACTTGTTTCTATTGATGGAGTCAAAGAGATTACTCCTGTCAATGATGGCGGAGATATTTTACGCATGAGGATCACCTGCAAATCTTCTGAAGACCTACGGGGTGACATATACCGGAAAATAAAACAACACGATTGGATTCTTATGGAATTTTACCAGGAAACACAAACCCTTGAAAACATATTTCGAAAACTTACCAAGGAGAATTAATATGCGACAAGTTGTACATATCTTCAAGAAAGAATTCAGGACATATTTTGTATCCCCTATTGCCTATATTGTCATTTCGATTTTTCTTCTTGTTACGGGGTGGTTCTTTTTTACTACTTTTTTTCTCCATAACCAGGCGAATCTAAGAAACTTCTTTTCTCTTCTTCCTGTTATCTTTTCTTTTATAATTCCTGCTGTTACCATGAGACTCTTTTCCGAGGAATTGAATGTTGGATCATACGAAATTTTGCTAACAATGCCGGTGACATTTCTCGATGTGGTTGTCGGTAAATTTATATCCGCTGTTGCATTTATTGCAATTATGCTTATTCCTACATTTTCATATGCCATTACCGTTTCATTTTTAGGAGAGTTAGATTGGGGACCTATTGTAGGCGGATACATCGGTGCCGTTCTTCTCGGCGCATCTTTTTCCGCCATCGGACTGTTTGCTTCATCGCTGACACGAAATCAGATTATTGCTTTTATTATAGGTATGGCCATCTGCTTCAGCCTGACTATAATTGACAAGATGCTCTTTTTCCTACCCCAAACATTGCTGGGGATGCTATCATATCTTGGAGCCGATGCTCACTTTCAAAATATTTCAAAAGGTATCATCGATTCCAGAGATGTCCTGTATTTTTTAAGTGTCAGTTTCGTCGGGCTTTACGGGGCACAACTGGTTATGCAGGAAAAATATTAGGGAAATATTTCATCGTTGGGAAAATATGCCAATTCAGGAGACAAGAAAATGGTCAAGAAAAACATATCTGGAAAATACGTCAAATTTTTTACATATCTGATAGTCATCGTTCTGATCAATGTAGTTGGCATTACCCTTTTCGCCAGGATAGATCTGACGGAAAACAATATCTATTCTATCTCCAAAGCCAGCCAAAACGTTGTATCAACACTTTCGGAGCCGCTTACCGTCAAAGTTTTTTTTACAAAAAACCTTCCCGCACCCCATAATAATACTGAACGATATCTACACGATCTTCTGCAAGAATATTCTATATATTCCAACCAATATTTCAACTATCGCTTTTATGACGTCAGCGCGGAGGAGGGCGACATCTCAAAAAAAGCAAGGGAAAATCAAGAATTAGCTAAAAATTACGGAATTTTCCCAATTCAGATTCAAGTGGTCGAAAAAGATGAAATCAAATTCAAAAGGGCTTATATGGGCATGGTACTGATTCATGGTGACATCATAGAAAAAATCCCTACGATTACTTCTGTAGAAGGGCTGGAGTATCGCTTAACCACAGCAATCCAGAAACTAAACAACAAAATCAGTGCGCTTCTTAGCTTGACTGAAAAAATTCATATTAAACTGTTTCTTTCTTCTTCCCTGGAAATTGTAGCACCATATATGCGTTTAAAACAATTTTCAGAACTTCCCGGAAAAATAGAAAGCATTGTAAAAAAGATGAATTCCAAAAACTATGGAAAACTGGAATTTGAACATCTGGACCCCACAAAAGATGAGAGTCTTCAAAAAGTATCAGAAAAATACAACCTTTTGGCCCTTAAATGGCCGGCACTTTCAAAAGGAAAAATCCAACCAGGCCAAGGTGTAAGCGGACTTGTAATGGAATATGGAAACAAGGCAATAATCATTCAGGTAATACGGACAATCAAACTACCTCTCATTGGCACACATTACGAGATGGTTGATATGAATAATATGGAAGAGAGCATAAACAAAAATATAGAATCGCTCATTGATATCAACGAAGATCTGGGTTATCTTGCGGATCATGGAACACTCGGTTCTACCGGTTCCTCACCGCGCGGCCCCACGGGTCAACAGGATGCTATTACCAATTTTAAAACCCTTATATCACAAAATTACACCTTAAAAAATATCAATCTCAAAACCGGCACAATTCCGGAGAGCCTTAACTGCCTTGTAATTGCACGACCCAAAGAAACCTTTAGCGATTATGAACTGTTTCAAATCGACCAGTTCTTAATGAGAGGTAAAAACCTGGTCGTCTTTATGGACGCATTCAATGAAGTGATGCCTGACAATCAGCAGGGGATGATGTTGGGAGGCAACCAGGGGCCTCAGTTTATCCCGATGAATACAGGACTTAGAAAACTGCTGAGGCATTACGGCATACGCATTAAACAATCTTTTGTTATGGACGAAAATTGTTACAAACAGGTTCTTCCGAAGCATTTCGGGGGTGGTGAAAGAATGATCTATTTTGCCCCCTTGATTAAAAATAAGCATATCAACCATGATCTCAGATTTATGAAAAATATCAAAGGTTTGATTGCTGTTAAAATATCCCCTTTGGAACTGAATACAAAACGCATTTCAGAAAATGGTCTAAAGGTTCACAGATTGTTTGCCTCATCCGGCAAATCATGGGAAATGAGTGAACGAATAAACCTCAATCCTATGTTCATCCAGCCACCACAATCGTCAGAAAACCAGCAAAGCTTGCCGCTTGCTTATATTCTGGAAGGTGAATTTCCCAGTTATTTTACCGGCAAACCGATACCGGAAAAGACGTCGGCAGAAAAAGATTCGGAATCGAAAAAAGAGGATACTCAAGAAAAAAGAATTGAAAAACCTGAAATTGATTTATCGAAAATTAAGGGAGAAGGAGAAGTCCTCTCCAGGGGTAAGTCTGGCAAGATATTTATTATGGCCTCTTCAGAAATGCTTAAGAATAATATACTCGACAAGGGAGGAAAAAGTCCTAACACTATGTTTATACTGAATATTATTGATTTTTTAAATAATCGTGAAGATATAGCCATCATGCGAAGCAAAGAACAGCGCTTCAATCCGCTTCATGACACAACAGCAGGAGTAAAAGCTTTTATCAAATCCTTTAATATTGTGGGATTGCCTGTACTTGTGGTGCTTTTTGGGCTTCTGATTTGGTTCCAGCGTCATTCTCGTATGAAACGCATTAAAATGATATTTCAAAAATGATGATAATTATTCAGCCACTAAGGCACGAAGGCACAAAGAAAAAAAAAGATAATTTTTGTAATATTTTAGCTGTTTGAAAAAAAGCCGCTTCAAAGGTAATTAAATTTTAAACCGTGTAAAACTCGCGCATAAGTGAGAGTAAAGAAAGAACAGTGCATGACATATTAATAAAATAAGTAATCAATAAATGCCGTTTAGTCATTAAAATACATAATGCAAGCCCCTGTTCTTTCATAACTCTCACTAATACGCTCATACAGTTACACGATTAAAAATTAAACAACCTTTGGAGCTTGCTATTTCTAATTGTTTTCAGAAAGCTAAATTAATTCTCATTTTTTAATATATATAATCTTGGTGTCTTAGTGCCTTGGTGGCCTCCGGCTCGGAGAGCAAAACATCTAAATAGTTATAAATAAGAAGGGATATCCATGAAGATAAAGAAAGAGTACATAATACTTGTAATTATAATTATAGCGCTTTCATTATATCTAATTTTACGAAACCCTGATAGGATCTTTTACGAATTGCCTAAAATTCCGGATGTTTCCGGAAAGAACATATCTAAAATTGAAATTTCCGGTAAAAACAGCACCATTATTCTGAATAAAAAAGATGACAAGTGGTATATTGCTCCTGAAGAATATTTAGCCGACACCACCACGGTCAAAAACATGCTGGATACCATTGAGAAGCTCACCTTGACGGCGTTAGTTTCCGAATCAAAAAACTTTGAACTCTATGATCTAAATAACGAAAAAAAGATTAACGTCAAGGCCTGGTCGGATGATACACTGAGCCGGGAATTTGAAATGGGTAAAGGGGCCACATCTTTTAGACACACCTTTATTAAATTAGCTGATGATGACCGTGTTTATCACGCCCAAGGTAATTTCAGAGACAAGTTTGATAAGACCGCGGATGATCTTCGGGACAAGACCGTCCTTTCATTTAAAGAAATCGAAATTCAAGAAATACGGATCACCAAAGGCCCGGAATCTATGCTGCTAAGTCGAAAACAAATCCCTGTTGAAATTAAAGCCGATAAGGAGTCAGATAACCAAAGTTCCTCACCGCCAAAAGTGGAAACGGTATGGAAGAACACAGACGGCAAAGAGATCGATTCATCAATCATACGCCGCATCATTGCTGCTCTATCAGACATGAAGTGTGAGAAATACATTAACGATCTTAAAAAAAGCGATTTTCAAGATCCTATTTGCACACTTGAAATAAAAGGGGTAAAAGAACATTCATTATCTATATTTAAGCAAACTGAAAAATATGATAAAAACTACCCTGCAATTTCTTCTGAAAACAATTATCCATTCGTTCTTTCTGAACATATAGTTAAAAACATCATAAAACTTATGGATGAAATCCTTAAAAAACCGGAAAAGTCATAACTTGACATCTGCGCAGGATTACTCCTGGAGGCCACAAAGTCACCAAGACGCCAAGATTACAGAATTATTTATTTTACTTGATATGCATTTACTACATCTGGTAATGGAATTAAATATATATTAATATTGAAACGCTGTGTCTTAGTGCCGGAATAGTTACTATAAAGCAAACAAATATCAGCATTTATCGGAAAGGAGGATCATGACGTGTTAAGACTAAAGTCCGTTGATTTAAAAAAAGCAAAAATTGAGACCTTGGTTATCCCTGTTTGTGAGGATGAAGATATACATGATGACGAAGAAATATCTTCTCTCGTCAAAAAAGCAAAGGGGCTAAGGGAATTTAAAGGTGAAAAAGGTGATGAAGTAATACTTTTCAATTTGCCTGAAGTGAAAACGGAAAGAGTTATTTTTCTTGGAATGGGAAAACTTGAAAAACTCGACCGCGAAAATTTGCGCGCCCTATCGGGTAATGCTGTGAAAAAATCTATCCAAAAGAATCTTTCTGAGATAATGATTGCTGTTCCATCTTCCCAAAAGATACAAAAGGAAACGTCATTGATACTTGAAGCCTTGTTGGAAGGTGCCTGCCTTGGAAACCATATTTTCGATAAATATAAAAAGGAAAAAAAACACAAACCGCTAAAAAATATCAATCTTCTTGTAAAACCGAATATAGCAAAACAATTTAGCAAGCTGCCGTTACGTGTAACAACTATTTGTAAGGGAACCATACTTGCAAGGGAGTGGGTAAATACGCCTTCTAATGAAAAAAGACCGGAGCAATTTACTAGATCAATTGCAACTCTTGCAAGAAAAGCAAATCTTAAGGTTAGTGTGTTAGATGAAAAGATGCTTAAACAGAAAAAGTTCGGAGCGATACTTGCTGTAGCTGCCGGAAGTAACAGTAAGCCGAGAATGGTTGTTTTAGAATATAATCCACAAGGTGCTAAAAAAACAATTGTTTTAGTCGGTAAAGGAGTAACTTTCGACTCAGGAGGTATCAATTTAAAACCTAGCGCTGGTCTTGGAGAAATGAAAATTGATATGTCCGGTGCAGCAGCAGTTGCCGCAACGCTTATCACATCGACAAAGATAAAACCGAAAGCAAAAGTCGTCGGCATCATTCCTATTGTTGAAAATATGCCTTCCGGGAGTGCTTCCCGCCCGGGAGATATTATCAAAACCTATGAAGGAAAAACGGTTGAAATAGGTAACACAGATGCTGAAGGCAGACTTATATTGATAGATGCCATGTCCTATGCAATTGACAAATATAAACCTCAAACACTCATCGATGTAGCAACACTTACAGGAGCATGTGTCGTAGCCCTGGGAGAGAAGATTGCCGGTGTATTTTCCTTTGATGATGAGTTGGCAGAAACTATTGTTCAATCCGGAAAAAAGACTTATGAGCGCTGCTGGCGATTACCGATGCCGGATGATTATAAAGAACTGCTTAAGAGCGATTTGGCGGATCTAAATAATGTTGGCAAAACACGTTGGGGTGGTGCAATTACAGGTGCGTTATTTCTGTCAGAATTCGTCGGAAACGCTAAATGGGCACACATCGATATTGCCGGGCCTGCTTATATAAAAAAAGAAAGTTCATATTGCGAAGCCGGCGGCACAGGATTTGGAGTGAGATTGTTCTGTGACTTACTAGAAAAATTATGAAAAAAATAATTTTCACGTTTCAAATACTGATAATTATTTCCATCTTCGGCCTCTCAGAAAATATCCGGGCTTTTGAATCAGATTCTCCTTTTTATCCCGGTGAAAAATTGACCTACCAGCTTAGATGGAATTTCATACCGGCGGGAGAAGCTTCTCTTGAGGTGCATCCCATAACAACTATAAATGGTGTTAAAGCATACCATTTTGTTCTTACCGCTAAATCTAATTCATTTATAGATGTTTTCTATAAAGTCCGCGACAGGATAGATGCCTATTCAGACTTAGATATGACCCATTCAATTCTGTATCGAAAAAAACAGAAGGAGGGAGGAACCAAAAGAAATGTAGTTATCGATTTTGATTGGGACAAAAAAGAGGCTCAATATTCAAATTATAAAAAAAAGAGGAAACCGATTTCTATATTACCCGGATCGTTTGATCCATTATCCGTTTATTATTATACTCGTTATATTGATCTGGGAAAAAACAGAGAAATCAAGCGCGCGGTAACTGATGGAAAAAAATGTGTAATAGGAATTGCAAAAGTCATTAAAAGGGAAAAAATAAAAATAAAAATCGGAACGTATGACACCTATCTGTTGGAACCCGATTTGAAGCATCTTCGCGGTGTATTTGAAAAAAGTAAAAATGCAAAAATTAAAATATGGGTATCAGCGGATAAATCACAGATTCCCGTTAAAATAAAGAGTAAAGTGATTGTTGGAAGCTTTATAGGAGAACTCATTTCAGCCAAAGGTCTTAAGGATTAATGAATTCCTTCCCGCATTGCGGGATTTAGTGTTTAGTATTTTGTGTTTTGTTTGAGATATATGCCGATATACCAGCATGTTAGACTGCTGAATACTAAGCACTCTCGTAAAAGTCAAAATTGGGATGGCAAAGTAAAAAGCTTCAGTTCTCCCGCTAAAAAGCAGCGGGACAAGAAGAGCGCGCAAATTTCGTGTCATAAGGCGTACTTATAGTACGTTGCAATGACAACGAAATGAAGCGGAACATAGAAAATGGACTTTTTGCGAAGCCATCAAATTATGAAGAAAGTCCTTCTATTAGTGCGGCAGTATTATGACCCAAGACGGAATGATTGTATCCACCTTCAAGTATGGCAAAGCAACCACCCTTACAGGCACGGGAGGTTTCTCGTACCATGGAACCAATGGTTATATAGTCTTCAGTAGCAAGAAGACCTCCCCAGTCATCTATGTGATAATCGAAGCCGGCTGAAATACCGATAAAATCAACCTGAACTCCCGATAAAATTTGTTCAACCTCTTTAATGTATTCACCGCGTGTCCGGGTGGATGGATTATAGATTTTCACCCAGTCTTTATCGCCCAAAATGTTTACCGTTCCGTCTCCAAAATGCAGATCGATATCTAAAACAAGGGCTTGATTTATAAGCTTTTCACTATGAAGAGCAAGAAGAGCCACGGCCATGTTGTTAAAGTAGCAAAAACCCCATGCACTTTCTGCGGAGGCGTGGTGTCCTGGTGGGCGGATCAATCCAAAAGCAGGTTCTTCAAGCCCAATACGAGCGCTTTGAATAGCACCTCCGGCAGCCAGGGAAGCAATCGTATAAAGGCCGTTTTGCCGGACATGATTGATGTGGGCCTGTGTATGAGCGGCGGCGAGGTCAGCTTCTGATGCGGGCTCTGCTGTAACGAAATCGGCTTCGGGCCCAATCACCTCAACTATCGTTTCCATACGTCCCTCTGAAGACGCAGGATCAGAAGTGTAAACCTGATAAAAGTCTTCGTGAAAGACAACTTTCATTATTTTCTCGTCTTATCCAAAAGAGGGGGCATTCTTGAAGCCCGCCTGTTAGGCGCTTAACGCAGCCACATCGACAAAATTTTGTCGATGTGGTGATCAGTCACCAGTGATCGGTGATCAGGTATTGGGTAATCAGGTACCGATCACTGATCACCGATTACTTGTTGGAGATCACTCCGACATCTCCATACTTATTGCTGAGCCATTTTTTCCAAGCGTAGTCTCGGAAAAAATTTAGAAGCTATTCCGTAAATCCATAATGATAGATTTCGTATTCTGTTGTTCCTCCGAGCAAAGAATCTATTTTATCCTGGATTTCATTTCTTTCATTGCTTGACAACCACTTTTTCCAGTCATTAGAGGATTCCCAGGTACTGATGACTAAGAATTCTTCCGGTTTTTCCAGGTTTCTTAATGTTTCACCGGAAATGTAACCATCTTGGCTTGTTGCATGAGCTCTCATTTGCCTGACAAGGGGTATCATATCTTTAGCTTTGTCTTCAGGCACTCTCCGTTTAATTAGAACTTTTACAGCCATTTGAGCCTCCTTTCTTTTTAATGCCTATCTCTGTTTAAATAGCTACATCATTAGCCTTTGTAGTTAGCATTATAAATATTATTAAATACATCCCTTGTTCTGTCAAGATATTTT
>CAZLRK010000059.1:0-19471 GCA_964561845.1 uncultured Desulfobacterales bacterium
CCATGATCGTTGCAGGATTATTTTATTATTTCATTACTTCATCGAAAAGCAAAAGGGCCTAAAATAAAAAATGAACGTCCAACATCGAACATCCAACGTCCAACATTGAAGGACTGTACACCTTCGGTGTTTCAATTTTATAATTTAATGGAGCGAGCAGACCAGCCTACTCCGCCATAGTAACAACGGCTACGAAGGCCGAATAGTGGCTACGACGGCTGAAAGCGCTATCCTTATTCGACGTTCGATGTTGAGCGTTCATCTTTATATTAATTTGAAGAGCGGAGCGACATCAATATTCAACATTCGATGTTGGACGTTCGATGTTCAATGTTCATCTTTTAATATGTTCGATGTTCAAATTGTTGCATCTGGAATTACGACCGAGCTTTCATAACAACTTGAAAATACATACACAGATCACGATTTCTGAAATTAAGGTATTCTGATATTTTATTGAAATACCATCCGGTTTATGCACCTTTTTTTCGATTTATGTAGGAAAGTAAGCCCTTTTCAACTTCCGGATCTATATCGGGTTTTTCGTATTGTGCCAATCTGTGCTCAAGCAGTTGACCGGCCCTTGCGTGAACTTCCTTAGGGTGCATTTCAATCCATTTACCGTAAATTGCTCGGACGGATAAATCCGGAATGAAAAATTCTTCTCGACAACGCTCCAGGGTATGATCTTCCAACAGATAATTGCCGGACGTTCCCAGCCGCTTTATCATGTTTAGCGCAAAAGCATCTTTCGTAAACTCGACAGGCTTAATCAGCTTTTTCACTGCACCACAAAGATCTTCATCCGCTAAAAACTTTTCAAAGCTCATGGCCATCATTGCTCCAAACGTGCCGCAAGCGTGCAACCCAACATTGATACCGCTCAACGCAGCCGTAGTCAGCATCATCGTTGATTCCATTCCGGCCTGGTATTCAAGACAGAAGGACTCCGTCAGTGCTCCCTGCCCTCTGCTTGGCATATGATAATATCGCCCCATAGCTGAACAAATCGCGATATGTTTTGCATCTTCAGGGGTTGCGTTCAGATAGCCACCTGTTTTCATATCTGTTGGACTGCCTCCCAGGCCGTATACCACCGGTGTTCCTGCATTAATTAATTGAGTCAGGCAGATACCTGCAAGATTGGTGGCACTGGATATAACCAGCGAGCCTGCAACGGTAATAGGGCCGGTGGATCCCAGGGAACATGCTGAATGAATGATAACCGGTTGTCCGGCTTCGGCGAAAACCATTAAGGCCTCGATACTCTCAGTGGCATACTGCAGGGGCGATAGAGAATCTATCAGGGAAATCATAACCGGCCGCTCAAGTTGGCCCCAGATGATCTCGGCAAGATTCAGTGAGTCTAAAGCGGCTTCCCTGGAAAGGGAACTTCCCATGAGCGGCTTATCCGTCAGAATCATAGTGGCCTGCAAAAGATCCAGATGTGAAGTCTCTGTTGGAACATCGTTAGGTTGAACCACGATGGAACTGTTGAAGTCCAGATGCCTGGAAGTTTGAACCAATTTGCAGAATGTTTCAACATCCGCTATTGTTGCATCCCTTTCTTCACCGGAAGCTTCTATGATAAAGGGTGGGCCGTAACCCGGCGCCATGACGTAGTTACCGCCTCCAATCAGAATGGTGTTGTTTGGATTTCTAGCTTCGACATAAAATTCTTCAGGTACTGTCTGAAGTGCTTTGTGGATCTCCTCTTCGCTAAAAAAAACCGTAGCGCCTTCAGCCCGGAAGCCATGTTCTTTGAATATTTCCAAGGCCTTTTCACTGTGAAACTTTATGCCTGTTTCGCTTAGTAGCTCCAAAGAATGGTCGTGGATGGTCTCCAAGATATTTTGATCAAAGTTAATAATCGCTCTGTTCATTGGCTATATCTCCTAATCCGGATAAGCCTGCCCGCCATCGTGAACTCAGGCGCAAATCCAGATTTATCGAGGAAATTATTAAGTGAGCTCCAACAAGTAATCGGTGATCGGTGATCGGTACCTGATTACCCAATACCTGATCACCGATCACTGGTGACCGATCACCACATCGACAAAGTTTTGTCGATGTTGCATTTCATGCAGAATACCTTTCCGCTCCGCACCTGTAAAAACCAACATCAAGCCTATTCAAAGTTCAACACCACCTGGTTCATGGCCTCGAAGTTTGTTCGAGGTGTAGTGGGAGACATTGTACCGGATGTGGAAAAGATATAACCTGACATATTTCGGGTCTTTTCAAGATGGTCCCTTGTTTCCTTAGCGACCTCTTCCGAGGCGCCGATCAAAAGACTGCCGTTCGGATTTATATTGTCAAAAATGCAGATACGCTCCCCCACCTTCTTCTTTAGCTGACGCAGATCGAGAACTGTTTCCTGGGTGAGATTACCCGGCATGATCCCGTGGATATCCATTTCCAGCAACATATCCACAATACCGGTTTTGATTATGTCCCCACACATGTGAGGTAGAACCCGTGCTCCCAATCCGGCCAGCGCATTTACCGTATGGCTGGTTGGATCGTGGATAAACTCGCGATAATGGTTTGGAGACAATAACAACGGGCACTCCATGTCTGCGCCGTAGAAGATGTAATCCACGCCCGCCTCGATAAGGGCTCGCCCAATCTCGATGTCAAGCGGTACCAGGGCTTCCTGGAGCGCATGTATCAAGTCCGGGTTCTCATAGAAATCGTCCATGATTTCGTTGGTGCCTCTCAACCTTGTGGCGATGGTAAAAGGCGAGATAAACTCACAGGCAATAGGAACATTTCCCTTGAGTTCTTGCTTTAGCATTGACACACCTTTTAGAAAAAGGTTCATTCGTTCGGTAAAAACATTTGCTCCGGCGATTCTATCCACGTCCGCCCTTGAATTTACAGTAGTCTTTTCGATAACAGGGAAAACATCCTTGTGAAAGTTGACCTTGCATCCGAATGCTTCCGGAATAATTCCGCCTATCAAACCCATACCAACCATAATCCAGTCAAATTTGAATGTGTCCAGAGCAACCATATGAGCATCCATCATTGCCTGACCTTCAAGCAGGGCTTCCCTGAATGTAGAACCGAAATAGGTACAAATCGGCGCTTCATAAAACGGGGCATTGGGAACCCGGTCCACCGGTTTTAGGTTGATGGCTGCGTCCATTCTTTCAGTTGAATTCATTTGAATCTTCTCCAATTCAGATCTCGTTAAGTCGTTGAGTTGTTGAGTAGTTAAGTCGTTGTAATGATAAGAATAATAACCATTTTGCAAAACAATTGGACATGCAACAGTTTGCAAATATTAACATATTGATTTAATTATAATTCTTTTCCTATTCAACCACTTAACCACTCAACTATTTGACGATGTCTACAATTACATTATCAAGTCAAGTTTTGCACCTTATATTTTAAGTAAATAACCACAGGGTAACTATCGAATTTCTACTGAATGACTACTGAATTTCTATCGAATTTCCATTAAATTACCAATTGCCAGTCTGGCACAGAATAAAAAAGCTCATAATAAGACCGTTTTAAGCATATATTAAACCATTCCCGGAAGATAGCCCGCATAGCAGATCTCGACTGGACCGGTCATGACGACGGTATTATCCTGCCTGAGTTCAATCTCCATCGATCCCGCAGGCATAATGACCGTCATTCGTCGTTCCGTGGTTAGTCCACGCCTGTGAGCCGCACCCACAGCCGCACAGGCCCCGGTGCCACAGGCAGTAGTCAACACACCCGGACGCTCCCACACACAAAGCTTAATGGTCCTCGGATTTATAAGCTGGGCTGCGCCTATGTTGGCCTGTTCCGGGAACAGCGGATGGTTCTGCAATTCAGGCCCGTACTTTGCCAGATCAATGGCATCCAGATCGTCTACAAAAAAGACTGCATGGGGATTGCCAGTGTTCATACCAACCGGATCTTGGAGCGGCCCATCCCCGATCTTCAGATGAAGCGTATCCATCTTACGGGACAAGGGGATCTCCTGCCATCCGGTACGCAGTTTGCCCATATCAACAGCCACTTGTTTTTTTCCGGCACGACGACAGGAAAGCACACCGCCCAGGGTCTCGAATCGGATTTTATCCCGTTCACACTCTTCCATAAATAACCAGCCCAAACAACGGCTGGCATTGCCACATGCCTCAACTTCCTTTCCATCCGGGTTGAAGATACGCACAAATGAATAAGCTTTATCGGAACCGGGCGGTTCGACTACTATCAGTTCATCAGCACCCACTCCCTCATGCCTGTCGCAGATGCGTACGATCTCCGCCACAGAAGGCTTGTATGGAATCTCGCGCCCATCCACAATGACAAAATCGTTGCGCAGCCCGTGCATCTTGACAAACGGCCTGCCAAGCCGGATCAAAGCGTTTTTTTCATTGGAAAACCATTGATTCTGATTTTTATTCAATTTTATCACCATTTGTCAATCGTTGTGATTTATAATAAATACATTCAAGCTCTTTGCAAACCGTATCAAATGTTTTTCCGTAAATATATGCGAGGCTTGCCTTTTTGCTCACAATCCATCCCACCTCAACGGCAATTTTCCAGGGAGTGCCTTTCTTGGCCAAGCGATAGACCTTCATGGGCCATTTAAGCCATGCATAAGTCTTTAGGGCTTTATCTATAACCATCCGTAAGGGTTTGGGAAGGATGATGTCTGAGAGATTTTTTGCGCGGTATAAGGTGTCAATACGCGTTTGGTAAAAATGTTTAAGAACAGGAAATTCTTGTCCCTTGCAAAAGTTGGTTATCCATGATCGGGCACTCTCAAGTAAAGGACCAAGAGCGGCTTCTTCTAAAGGTAACTCCGATTCCGGGAAATACTTTTTCGATATATAAACGGCTGCTTCTTGGACAGCGTTTTTCCATTCAATTAAACTAGGGTTGGAGGTCATCATGGAGGGAAATCCCAAAAAGCGATTTCGAATCTCCTTAATTTGAGGGTCAATATGGGATTCATCCTTATCTTCCATAGATTCCAGTTCTTCCAGAGTATTTTCCAACTCCTCTTCTCCTTTTTCCCGGATAGGGGTCCTTTCATTATCATATGCCTCCACAGCCAGTTTTCCAAAGAAGAGATATAAATCTACCATCAAATATTTAATGAAAATCAGGAGGGATAGATGGTAGGAAAGATAGGCTAACCAGATGAAAGGATCTGGGAATACAAAAAGACGGAGCTGAGAAAATCGTTGGATCTTTTTTTGATAACGAAAATACCATCTATAGAAAGATGACTTTGAAATTCGTTGATACCATAGGCGAGCGCTGTTGATGTTACGAATATTAATGGATTGAAGTTTTTTAAAACCGCGGCGTTGCAAAATTTGATCAAACCGCCCCAAAGACTTTTCAAGACTTTGAAGAAAATGGCTTATTGTAATCTGAAGCTCCGGGCGATCCGACTGTGGATGATAGCAGGCGGCAATTGAAATGAAGTATTGGGAAATATCACCAACCTCGCCGATTTCCGGTGAAAAAGAATGAAATATCTCCATGCATCGACTTTCAACAATGCGAATGCCTTCTTTTCGGGGTGATTTTACATTCTCAACGCTTTTTTTAAGCTCTTCTAATTCTGCTTTTAAAGATCTCTTCCAGCTTAGAATTCCTCTCATTCTCCATAAGATAATGGAAGTAATTCCTAAAATTATCAGTGAAAGTGTTGCCCAGAAGATCTTAAAATAAAACCATCCGTCCATATAGAATTCCTGGTATTTAAGACCCTAATCGAGCGAAAATACTCGCTCGATAGTTATTTGTTATAAGTTATTCGTTAATTGATAAAGATTCAAACATCGCCAAATAGTTGAGTTGTTAAGTGGTTGAGTAGGAAAAGAATTATAATTAAATCAACATGTTAATATTTTCAAAGGGCTGGCTGTCCAATTATTTTGCAAAACAGCTATTATTCTGCTCATTACAATTACTTAACTACTCAACTGCTCAACGACTTAACGAGATCTGACCCTGAAACCATCCCTGTTTTCACACTGCCATAATGTTATGAAATTAATAATTTGTCAATTTGTTATCTGGATGATAAAGAACATCATTTCATAAGCTTTGTAACTATTCAGCCACTAAGACACTAACGCACAAAGAAAAAGTAGAACAATAATATTAAATAATCTTGGTATCTTTGTGCCTTTGTGGCGAGATACCTGAGTAGTTATAGGCTTCTATATCATAAGAAGGAGAAATAAGATAATATGGATTGGAATTCAATTTATAAAGCGTATCCGGTAAATGAAGAGATGATCTGGTTAAACAATTGCGGTGTGGTTCCAGCCGGGAATCACATAATAAAAACGCTTTCTATATTCATGGAGGGGTATGCAAGAAAGGGTATTTTAACAGAGGTAGCCACTTACCCGGAGGTAAAAGAAAACATAAAAAAAATTCTCGGAGAGCTTTTAAATTGCTCTAGGGATGAACTGTGTATTATTCACAATACCGCTGAAGGGATGAATTTTATATCCCACGGGTTGAATTTTTCCTCCGGGGATGAAGTGATCCTTCTGGAAAATGAATATCCGAGCAATGTCTATCCCTGGAGACACTTAGAGAAAAAAGGTGTAAAATTTATGGCAACACCCATGGAAAATTCTCCCAAAGCCTTTTTGGAATCTCTTAAAAAGCTAATTACCGTTAAAACCCGTGTAATTTCTTTATCTGCCGTGCACTGGTGTACAGGTATGCCGATTCCATTAGATCAGGTGGGAAAGCTGTGCATGGAAAAAAACATTGATCTTGTTGTGGACGGTGCGCAAGGAGTGGGAATGCAGCCCATGGATGTAAAAAAAGCAAACATTTCCTATATGGCTTTTTCCGCGTGGAAGTGGCTGATGGGACCGGTGGGCTTGGGAGTACTATATGTTTCAAAAGACAAGCTTAATGTGCTTGAGCCGATATTTATCGGCACGGAATCGGTTGTCCAAGCAGGAGAATATCTTCCCTATAAGTCGGAACTTAATCCCACGGCAGACCGATTTACCTTTTCCACTGCAAATTTCAACGATTGGGTTTATCTTGAAGCCGCTCTAGAATTCTTACGGGATATAGGGTTTTTTGCTGTAAGGGAAAGGATTTTTGAGCTAAGCGCCCACTTGAGTAAAGAGCTTTCCAAAATCGGATTTAAGGTATACTCAGACCAGTTTCCGGATTATCCAACGGGAATCGTCGTCTGTGAAAAGCAGGGTGTCCGGTCGGATAAAATCATAGAACATCTTAACAAAAACCGCATTGCCGCAGCCGAACGGCTGGGAAGAGTTCGATTTTCTCCTCATGTGTATATTTCACCTGAGCAGCTTGATGATGTGGTACAAATACTTAAGTGTGTTTAAGAAAATCGCAAATGTTGTGCCGCTAATGGAAATTCGGTAGTCACTCGATAGAAATTCAGTGGAAATTCAATGGAAATTCGGTGGTCATTCAATAGAAATTCGTAACACTTTAGCCCTTTGAAACCAGTTTATGCAAATAAGCTTCAAAGGTTGTTTAATTTTTAATCGTGTAACTGTTTGAGCGTATTAGTGAGCGTTAAGAAAGAACAGGAGCTTGCATTATGTGTTTTAATGGCTTATCGGCATTCATAGCTTAGATGTTTTATTTAAAGGACATGCACTGTTCTTTCTTTACACTCACTAATGCGCGAGTTTTACACGGTCTGCTTTGTGTTCAAACAACTAAAATATTACTAAAAACTGTATTTAACTTCCAAAAAAAGACGATCATTATCACCGATATTTCTGAATGCAGCCAGATCGCCGGAATCATAAAATACTGCTCCACCTGTTATGTTAATAGAGTCTGTCACGTCATATTCCGCTGAAAAGCGTTGAAATGCGCCGTCCTGGCCTGTGGTATCAAATATAGAGGCTAACATATTCAGCGAAAGTGTCTCATTCAGAAAATTTTTTGTTAATCTAAATATCGACTGAAATTGATCTTCCTTTGCTTCGTCCGGAGCTAATTCCAATATATCATCAAAATCATTAATGTGTCTATTAACACCATCAATACTAATTGTTGCGTCTTTAAAGCCGGCGTATTCGATTCCTGCAAGGATATCTATACTGGAAAAAGTCTCGTCGGCTGTATTGAAGAACTTGATTCCGTCAAAGAATGCGGCTTCCGTCTTTAAAAGCCAATTGCCGACCACTGCGTTAAGGGCTGTACCAAACATCCTTAACCGTGCGTGTTTCAGTTCAAACTGCGGCGGGAATCCCATAAAAACAGACTCCATATGGGGCGTATCGTTATAAATATCCGCCAAGTAAAAGGCGATGTCCCATCCGCTGAAGACCCCGTTTACAGCCATGGCGAATTCCGTATTTTCACCACCGTGCCCGGGTTTGTCTTCATCCGGGAGAGGTGTTGTCGTAGGATAAAAATCACTGCCGTATTCCGGGGTTTTATTAAAACGGATTTCGTGTATCGCTATACCGGTCAAACTCCAGTTCTCCATATAGTAATCCAGCCGGGTCATGGTAACAGGAATCCTTAGGTCTTCAATATCCGTTAATCCGGGTTCGCGCATATCAAGCGGGTTGAGGACATCTGTAACACGTATATTGTCTGATTTTCCCCACACAACAATTTGCCGTCCCACTTTTATATCGAGGTTCTTTTGAAGACTTCCCAGGATATATGCTTCTCTGAGTTCGATTTCACTTTCATATCCATCAATAACATCATCGGTGAATTCATCCCTTTCCTTGATGGAATAAACAAAATCATATGAATCCTTGCCGCTTATTCGTGCTTGCCATGAACTGAAAATCTTTGTGTCCAAATCAACCTGCAATTCCGTTCGCAGGCGTGACAATCCGCCCCAATCCGTTTCTATCCCCTCTGGCGTGTGGCTGATTAAGTTGTAAGATGAACCAAATTTTAAGTAACCGTCTATACTAACAGGAGACGACTTATGCTCTTTTTCAGAAGCTTCAACTTCTGTATCGGCCTCATCTTCAAAACCCTCCATTACTTCCTCAAGTGCATCAGTTGATGGCTCTGCTTCATCAAAACCGCTTACAACTTCATTGAGGTTTTCGCTCTCTTCAGCAAAAGATGGCTTTAGTTCCAGAACAAACATATAAACAAATACTAAAAGCGCCGATATTAATGAATTTATTTTTAATATACTCATGTTTTCTGATACCTTTGTGGCGTTTTAACCGTTCACCGTTCAGGGGTTCTGTGTTTACGATTTTTTCACAGTGATTTAGTTATAAATCTTTCCCTACTCAACCACTCAACCATTTGACGATGTCTGATCTCTTACCTCCGACCTCCGACCTCTGATCTCTGACTTCAGATCTCTGACCTCCGACCTCCGACCTCTGATCTCTGATCTCTGACCTCTGACTTCCGACCTCCGACCTCTGAACCCTGAACCCTGAACCTGTGAACGATTACGTTGCGTGTTCCCGTTTCAAGTTTCGTGTTTTGACCTGTTTTTATTAACGATCACCATAAGTGCCGGAGCAATAAAGTAGTCGGCGATGAGCGCCATTATTATGGTAAAGCCGGTGAGAAGACCGAAATGAAAGAGATTATCCATGGTGGCAAACATAAATATAAAAAATCCGATTGATAACACACATGAAGTAACCAGCATTGCACGACCGGCTGTGTGCAGCGTCTCCATAACGGCTATTTTTGCATCCCCGGTTTCTTCAAAATATCTTCTAAAATTATGCATAAAATGAATCGTGTCGTCAACAGCAAGACCTATGGCAATGTTGCCGACCAGCATTGTAAAAAGATTCATCGGTATTTTAAACCAACCCATAAGACCAAGTGTAATAATAATCGGTGAAAGATTGGGAATCATACTTAAAAGACCTATACGCAGACGCCCGATGAGTAAAATCATGAGAATTGTTATTACTACAAGTGCATATAAATAACTTTTTGCCATACTATTAATTGCATTTGTTACGGTTCTGAAAAGCAATGTTGTCATACCCGTTATGGTAATTTTTACATCTGCATAACTTTTTTGAAAATGTTTTTTTATTATATCAAGGAAATTGCTGTAAGCGACTGCATCTTTAAAAGGCATTTTTATCATAAGACGAGCTTTGCTTAACTGGCTGTCCGTAAAATCTTCCATATCATCAGATCCGCTATTTTCAAAAAGTAATAATTCCTGGGCGATCAGTTTCTTGTCCTGGGGTATGGTATAAAATTCCTTTCTATTTTCATGCAGGGCACGGTTTGTTTCTTTTAGAATCGTGGTAAGAGACCAGGCTTTCCCGACAAATATCTCTCCAACTTTTAACGATTCCAGATATCCGGCCGATTGCTCCATCCTGTTTAATATGTCCGGTTCGTACAGGCCGTTTTCCTTTTCGGTATCAACAATGACTTCCAGACTAATGGAACCACGAAGCTCCTTATCGATTTTTTCCGTTGCAACACGGGCCGAATTGGTTTTTGGAAGCCACCTGAGCGGATCGTGAGAAAATCGAATCTTCATTGCACCGGCAATGGAAAAAACTATGATGATGGCGGATACGATCAAAATGGTGTATGGAGAGCTGGTTGATATTTTCCCTATAGCGGCAAGAAACCTGTCGGTTGCCACGCCTTTTGTCTCGTCTTTTTTGTTTTTGTAAGTTTTTAGCGGTACGATTGCAAGTAGCGCAGGTAGAAGAATTAAAGTATAGACCATGGCAAGCAACACTCCTGCACCTGCAAATTTACCCAGATCTGCAACAGGAGCAACCTCCGAGGTTGAAAAAGAGAACAAACCGCCCGCCGTGGTGGCGGCGGTTAAAAGGATAGCAAGCCCTGAATGCCCGATGGAATAAACCACGGCATCTTCCTTGTCACGGCTTTTACGATATCGATGATAAAATATTGCCAGGATATGAACCGAATAACCGACACTTACGGCAAGCATAAAAGAGGGAAGAATTTGTGTGGGCAACTTTATCGACACACCGAACGCCGCCATTAAGCTGACGGTGGAAACAAGAGAGAGTATTACGATTAAAAATGGCAACACAACACCGGAGATTCTACGAAACATAATAAAGAGAAAAAAGGCAACGGTGATTAATGCAAATAACAAAAACCTGCGTATATCTATCGACATCGATTGTTTTAAGAAGTGGGTAACCGCTGATGAGCCGGCAATATATATATGAAAGTCGGATGCTTTGTATTTTACTGTAACATTGCGAACAGCGTTGACTACTTCACTATTTTCCTCATCAGTGAGGTATTTCCTGTCCTCAAATTCATCCGGTTTTTTTACTCCGGCGTTATCCTGTTTGGAATCATCTTCAAATCCTTCAAGTACGTCAATATCACTTCCAACAGAAGAGTAAGTCTGAGTTTTGATCATGATGGTAGTAAATTTTCCGTCTTCAGAGATCAATGTGTTTTTGAACATGGGATTCTCAAGTGCCTGCTGCCGGATTACCGCAATCTCTTCCTGTGTTTCGGGCCAGTTTTCCAGTAACTCTTGAACGATTAGCTCATCCCGGTCACCATGGGTGTTTCTCGCGTTGACAAGACTGGTTATATCTTCAATATAAGGGACATTTTCAACCAGCTCGTTGTGCAGAGTTTTAAGTTTAGAAAGAAAATTTTGGGTGAATATTTCCGGTGAATGGATTGCTATAATAATCAGTTCGTCTCTTCCGAATTGGTCTCTAAAATCATTATACTCAATTAGGGTCGGATCGGTTTTATGTAAAAAGCCCTCCGTGGAGATATCGATCGTGATTTTGGGGATCTGCGAAACTATGACCGCTATAACGCCAAACATGATGAGAATCGTCTTTATACGATTATAATAAATGACGCGGGCAAAATTTTCGAACCATTTTTCTATGCGATTTCTGATATTTGCCATTATCATCCTCTGGTAATACAATTTCTTTCTTTGCTGTTTTTCCTATGGCCTTTAATATAAGTCCCTCGATTTCCTCGGGAACGTTTTCAAGAAAGCTTTTATCCAACATTTGAACTTCTTTTAGTATGGCATGTTTTGCACCCATAGCCTCAATCTTTTTACAGAATATGGCTGGACCCACCACCATAAAGTGTACTATGAGTGGACTTGCTTTGATAAAAACACCCTTTTGAACGCCGTCTTCCAGGATATCAGATAGTATTCCAAACATACGAACCAAGTCTTTTATAACGACTTCAGGTAAATTAGCCCCTCTAGAAGCGATCTCTCTCAACATAATGGAAGGAATGTGTGGGTGATGCTCCATGGTGTGGATGACAGTACGGATGTAAATCTTTAATTTTTTTTCAGGGCGTTGATCTTTTCTTATGTTTTGGGAAATACGTTCGGCAGTATCACCAAAAATATCATGCAGCACTTCGGCATATAAAGCTTTTTTATCGCCAATATGGTAGTAAATAGTGGCCTTATTTACACCGGCTTGTTTTGCAATCTCATCCACACGTGTTCCGGCAAAGCCAACCTCGGAAAAGAGATCTGCCGCGGTATCAAGGATGCGCCGAACCGTTTCTTTTTGTTTTCCGTTTAAGTTCATCATCTTTTAATCTTCAATAGTGATTGTTTATACCATATAGTTTAACTAATTAGTTTAATAATATGCGCCAAATAAGTTGTCAAGAATTTTTTTTATAAATTTATAGATTTTTAAACAAAGGTAAAGTTTGGTTTAATATAAGATAATAAAATACTTGCATCCAAATAATTAATTAAATACCATTCTATTTTTGGATTATTTTTTTTATGATCAGTTCTTTATTTTTAAAGTCTCAAGGGGTTATTATGCTAAATATCAGAAAAGCAAGCGTAGATGATGTAGATGGAATACTAAGACTTGTTAATTACTATGCAAACAGGGGTTTGGTTTTACGAAAAAGCGCTTTTAAGGTATACACAAAATTACAAAGTTTTTTTGTTGCCGAAGAAAACAACACAATCGTGGGCTGTGTTTCTCTTTTTGTTTTATGGAAAGATCTGGCTGAAATATGTTCCCTTGCAGTGGATGAACAATACACAAAAAGAGGTGTTGGTAAAGAGCTGGTAAATAAATGTATTGAACAGGCAAAGGCATTAAAGGTTACAAAAATAATTGTTTTAACATATAAAGATAAATTTTTTGAAAAAATGGGATTTCATTTTGTCGATAAAAATACTTTCCCGAGAAAGTTAATGTGGGAATGTCTGGAATGTCCAAAACTCGATGAATGTGATGAGCTGGCGTATTTAATGAATTTAGAATGAAGCTCCCCGCCGCAAGCGGCGGGGTATCTAGCGGAATTCGGCATTGCAAACCCGTCTTCGCTTTGGTTAGCTTCGACGCGGTTTCGACTCGCCATTCATCCCTGCAGTCCGCCGCGGCGGACAGGGTATTCTGGCGAAGACGAATAAATAAGGATGGCTTTTTATGAATCCTTCAATGGTAATATAATATCAGGCTTTACCTAATATTATCCTCACATATATTTAATAATATCTTTTCTTGATTATATATTATTAAACCTTCATTATCAAATTATTATAATATAGGTAAGATTTTAGCCTTTTTAAAGCAATTACATTAGCAAGCTTTAAGGTTTTTAAATTTTTAATCGGGTAACTGTCTGAGCGTATTAGTGAGAGTTAAGAAAAAACAGGGATTGAGTTGATGTGTTTCAAAGGCTAATCGGCATTTTTTGCTTACTTGGTTTATTAATATGACTTATACTGTTCTTTCTTTACTCTCACTTATATGCGAGTTTTACACGGTTTAAAATTTAATTACCTTTGAGGTTGCCTTGTTTTCAAACAGCCAAATTAATACTAATTTAGTAGTCCAAAGTTGGAAAAGGGGGGTAAAACGAATGAAACGTGATTTTTTACATATAACCGATTTTAGTGCCGAAGAAATTATGGAAACTTTTGAGCTGGCAAAGGAAGTTAAAGCCAAATTTAATAATCGTGAAGATTATAAACCGTTTAAAGACGAAACCCTGGCTATGATTTTTGCCAAGCCGTCTGCGCGGACACGCATATCCTTTGAAACAGGGTTTTATCGTCTCGGTGGACATGCCCTGTACCTTGGCCCCAGCGATATTGCAATAGGCAAGCGTGAAGCGGTAAAAGATATTGCTCGCGTCATTAGTAGATATAATGACATGATAATGGCCAGACTCTTCGACCATGCTCACATTCTGGAAATGGCGAAATTCGCTTCTTCACCGGTGATCAACGGCTTAACTGATTTTAATCATCCCTGCCAGATTATGGCGGACATGTTCACCATATTGGAACACCGGGGAAATTTGGATAATTTAAAGATTGTCTACATTGGGGATGGAAACAATATTGTTCATTCCTGGTTGAATCTTGCAGCCCGCTTACCCTTTCATTTTGTATGTGCCTGCCCCGAAGGGTATAGTCCGGATTCCGAGATAGTGAAGAAAGCAAAAGACGCTGGTTTTTCAACTATTGAAGTGTCTCATGATCCTAAAACGGCTGTGGATGGGGCTGATGTTATTTATACCGATGTTTGGGCTTCCATGGGACAAAAACAGGAGCTGGATGAAAGGATTAAGCGTTTTAAAGGATTTCAGGTAAACGATGATCTTATGTCAGCCACCGGTAAAGAAACATTTTTCATGCATTGCCTGCCGGCAGAGAGAGATAGGGAAACAACCGATTCGGTTATGGAATCAAAAGCATCAATAGTTTTTGATGAAGCCGAAAACCGAATGCATGCTCAGAATGCCATTATGCTCAAAATTGCAGGAAAAGGATAGTTTATTATTTTTAGACGAGATTAACAGGATTAACAGAATTTTGGTTTCTTAAGAGAGCATGGACTTCCATGGAGTGATCAGGTAATCAGGTAATCGGTGACCGGTGATCAGTGACCGATTACTGATTACATATAATTGATCACTGGACACCATATCGATTACCATAACTTTTTGAGATGTTACTGAAAAGGCAAAAAATTTTATATCCCGTTTATCCTGTCTATCCTGTCTAATTCAAAACCATTAAAAAAAAGGAGTTATCATGATTGAAAAAGTTATTATTATGGGTGCCGCAGGGCGTGATTTTCACAACTTCAACGTGTATTTCAGAGACAATCAACGCTATAATGTAGTCGGGTTTACAGCCGCACAGATCCCGGATATTGAAGGACGGCAATACCCACCTGAACTGGCAGGCAAACTATACCCTGATGGCGTGCCGATTTATCATGAAGATCAACTTGCCGATCTTATTAGAGAACATAAGGTCGACCTAGTAGCCTTTTCTTACAGCGATCTTCCGCATGTAGAGGTCATGCATAAGGCTTCCATTGCCATGGCAGAGGGTGCCGATTTTATTCTGATCGGCGCTACATATACAATGCTCAAATCAAAGAAACCTATTGTATCGGTTTGCGCCATAAGAACTGGATGCGGGAAGTCGCAAACAACTCGCCACGTATGTCAAATTATGCAAGATATGGGTAAAAAGGTGGTGGCCATTCGCCACCCGATGCCTTATGGAGATTTGACAAAGCAGGTCGTACAACGTTTCTCCTCCTATGAAGACTTTGAAAAACATAATTGTACGATTGAAGAGAGAGAAGAATACGAGCCACACGTGGACAAGGGAATTGTAGTTTATGCCGGGATCGATTACGGACAGATTCTCAAAGAAGCGGAAAAGGAAGCTGATGTCATTGTATGGGACGGGGGGAACAACGACACGCCTTTTTATTATCCGGATGTACAGATTGTCATTTTTGATCCCCATCGGGCCGGACATGAAAGATTATATTATCCTGGTGAAACAAATCTGCTTATGACAAACATTGCTGTCATCAATAAGGTAGACAGTGCTGAATCCGACCAGGTGGAAAAGGTTCGAAAAAACATAGAAACTCATGCTCCCAATGCATCAATTGTTCTCGCAGAATCGGCTGTTATTGTGGATGATCCTGATCAAATAAAAGGGAAACGCGTATTGGTAATTGAAGATGGGCCCACGCTTACTCACGGTGAGATGGCATATGGCGCCGGAATCATTGCGGCCAAGCGGTACAATGCAGCCGAGATCATTGATCCAAGGCCATTTATTACCGGAACCCTGAAAGAAACCTTTGAAAAATATCCCAACATCGGGGCGTTGATACCGGCCATGGGATACGGGGAAGAGCAAATCCGTGATCTGGAATTAACCATAAATAATACAGATTGTGACCTTGTACTGTTTGCAACACCTATTGATCTTCCCAAACTTATTTCTATAAACAAGCCAAATCTTCGCGTTCGTTATGAATACAAAGACCACAGTGAGCCCACATTGAAAGAAATCCTTTTAAAACGGGTTCGGGGGTTGGATAAATAAGTTAAAACCTTTAAACCGGTCACCGGTTTAAAGGTTTGGGGCTCCGCCCTTCGGGCTTCGACCCCACAAGCAGGGTTCAGGGTTAGTAAAGGTTAATAAAAGAAAAGCAACTCTGAACTCTGAACCCCTATTATGATGTTTATAATCATGCCGGACGAGTTTTCACTCTGTTAGGAAACTCTGACAGGACTTGCTGTCATTCGTTGTTTTACTCTCGCCAGGAGCGGGACTGAACTACAAGCAAAATCAAAGAAAGAAAGGGAACCCTGAATAATGAACATTGAACCTGTGAACGCCTTTAAAAACAAAAAAGAAACGCTTCTTGTTGCTCTTGGTGGAAACGCTCTTATCCGCAAGGGACAGGAAGGCACTATTGAAGAGCAGTTTGAAAACTTAAAGATTCCCATTCGAGAGATTGCCAGGCTTTCAAGAAAATATAAAATCATAATCACCCATGGGAATGGACCGCAGGTGGGAAATCTTTTATTGCAGCAGGAAAGCTGCGATGAGGTTCCAAAATTACCCTTAGAAATTCTGGTGGCACAAACTCAAGGTCAAATCGGTTATATGATCGAATCGACTTTAGACACAGCACTCATGGAAATGGGAATTGTTACGAGACAACACTTTGTAAATGTTATCAGCTATGTTGTTGTTGATGAAAAAGATCCTTCCTTTGAAAATCCCTCTAAACCCATAGGTCCTGTTTACACTAAAGAGATAGCCGCTCAAAGTCCCTATCCTACCATCAAAACCACAAAAGGATACCGCAGAGTGGTGGTATCACCCAAACCCGTGACTATTATTGAAAAGCGAGAAATTAAAAAACTGGTTGATATGGGCTTTATCGTTATTTGTTGCGGTGGAGGGGGGATACCCGTGATCCGGGAGGGTCGTAAATTTTGCGGCGTGGATGCCGTCATCGACAAAGATCTGTGCAGTGTTAAGCTGGCTGAAGAAGTTGGTGTGGATATAGTACTTATAGCAACGGATGTTGACGGGGCAGCAATTCACTTTGGTAAACCAAATCAAAAACTTCTTCGCTCAATAACCTTAAAGGAAGCTGCCGGATATCTCGAAGAAGGTCATTTTCCTCCAGGTTCCATGGGACCCAAAGTTGAAGCATGCATGCAGTTTATTAAAAATGGCGGGAAAAGAGCCATAATTACTCCCATTGAAAACATTGAAAAGGCTGTCCTGGGAAAAGCAGGAACTGAAGTAATCAAGGATTCTCTCTAACTCCTTAATAACGTTCAAAAGTGTGCGCATAATTGTTTTCCCAATAAATGGGATCCATTTAACAATCATTCGGTAATGCATATTTCCAAAAGACGATATCAATTTACCTATTAGGGGGTGACCAAATATTTGGGATTTAACAAACAGTTCCTTGAACAATAGGGCTTATGTAGCGCAAATCCCAAATATTTGATCACTGTGAGCAGTCGA
The DNA here is from genome assembly GCA_964561845.1 of uncultured Desulfobacterales bacterium. Lineage (GTDB taxonomy): Bacteria > Desulfobacterota > Desulfobacteria > Desulfobacterales > JAUVVS01 > JAUVVS01. The sequence continues at coordinate 17,798 of CAZLRK010000059.1, forward strand.
GGAATTATACAGTGATATCGTCTTTTGGAAACATCCATTACCTTTTCAAATTTTAACCGCTTACAAAGAAATGCGCACACTTTTGAACGTTACCAATTCCTTTGACAGGTGAAATCTCACCATTCATAAATTACCCTTTTATATTCCAAAAATTCGATAATTACTGAAGTAAACCTGCAAAAGTTGACATAGCATGTACTTTTGCTTATGATAAAAAAATCATAAGCGTTCGCCCTGTGAACTTTTAAAATATTTTTCAGCAAAAAGATATGCTTCTTGAATGTCGTAATATAACGTTTAGATATCCCGGCACAGATATTGATGTTTTTAAAAACCTGTCGCTTCAAATACCCGATCCAGGTTTTAATGGGCTATTCGGGCCTTCAGGTGTTGGAAAGACATCCTTTGCCAAAATTATTACCGGTGAAATAAAAGTGCATTCCGGAAAAATTCAGACGAATAATATGAATAATTTCCTTTATTCTTACAATCTTGAAAGGCTTCCAGGCTGGTCAAGCGTAGGAAACCATATCCGAAAAATTACACCGACTTCCCAAAATGACAGAAAGAATGCTCTGATCGATGCCTTTGGACTTGAGAAATGTATGGGGTTAAAATTCTCTCAACTGTCATTGGGACAGAAAAATCGAATAAACTTATTACGGTACTTGATGCAAGATTTTCATCTTCTGATTATGGATGAAAGCCTTGCTAATGTAGATGAACGCACCAGAGAAAAAATCATTTTAAAAATAAAAGATATGTTTCCTGATGCTTATTTTTTATATATTTCACATAATGTAATAGAGGTTTCAAAATATTGTAAACAGATTCTTGTTCTTCGTAGTTCACATAAAACGCCGCAAGTACTTTCAATTGAAGGTCAAAATCACATGACAGGCAAATCCTTAAAGGAAAACGCCCTTGAGCATACAATGCTGGAGATCATGAATGCTTCATAGAAGAATATATCAATTTTTTATTATATATTGTCTGGGACTCTCCTTTTTACTCCTGGTAAAATATGCGTTGAATCTTTCAGATTATGTAATACCCGGCCCTGATGACATATGGCAAACCAGCACCCTGGTGTTTATTAGATATTTTTATGATGTTATGGATACACTTTCAGTTGCCGTCATCGGTCAAATAATCTCCATCCTTCTTGCGTTTCTTGTGGGGATTTTAGGCCGTCGGACCACCTGGTTCGGTTCATTTGTCAAAGTGGCTGCCTATAATGTTCAGGCCTATCCGATTGTTGCCATTGCACCGATTATTTTTATACTTATAGGTGATGGTTTTATCACCAGATTGTTGATTGCAGCCATGATATGTTATTTTCCAATACTTTTGTCTGTTATCGGCATTATGTCGGAACCTGTGTCTGATATTGAACACTTTTATAGGGCCACCGGGAGAATGAGATGGCAACTGGAAGTAAAAATTCGAGCTTTTGAAAATTTAAGTAAATTAACCACGGTAATAGCAGGAAGCACAACTCTTGCCATGGCAGGCACTATTGTAGCTGAGTTTATTGCAGCAAATGCCGGCATAGGATACAGTATCCGCATAGCTCTTTATCAGAGTGATCTTTCAAAAATCCTAATCGCACTCTTTTTGATAGGAATCATCCTGTCTATTTACCAGAGTCTTTTAGAATCTATGGGATATTTG
>CAZLRK010000060.1:0-19350 GCA_964561845.1 uncultured Desulfobacterales bacterium
GGATAGCGCTAAAGCTTCACTTCGTGCCAAAATTTTAGCCTAACACAGAAATTGGACAAAAGGGGGCGTTTTGCAAAGGTCTCAACATATTGTATCGTCACAAGGACAACTCCCATCAACTTCAAATGTATAGATAATTCTTGATTCAAGCTCTGCACGATCTACGGCAACTGATTTAAAATTACTGTTTGCAACTCTTTTAAGCAGTCCGGATTTAAACGGTATAGAATCCAGACCAGGAGAGATCACATTTCCGGTTGCTCCATCTAATATTGCTGCATCTTCCCCGTTTGTCACAACAACTACCGGAACCTGGTAAGGCGCCACAAGCCTGGATGCAGCCAGCGCCGGACGATATCTTGTTACCAAAGACCCGGGACCATACTTTATTATCATACCAATTTTCCCGGATATGTTTATTACAAAATCAACTCTCACAATGGCTTTATTCTTTCCGGCCTTTACAAGAAGTTCGAAACGGGGCTCGATCTCCTTTTTAAGAAATCCTTTCTTTTCTACAAGCAGATGAGCTATTTTTTGTCTATACCGCTCGTCGTGAGTGTCTTCTATGATATCGCCAGTTATAAAATCGACAATCTCGCCGAGTATAAGGTGATGACCGGCCATTTCTAACGATCCTTGTTTTCAAATACTTCTTTACAATTGCTTAAGATTATGAAAAAAATTTATCACGAAAGCACGAAATTACAAAAACACGAAAAATTGTAGCATTTTATCATTCCGAAAACAATTAGAACTAGCAAACTTTAAAGGTTGTTTAATTTTTAATCGTGTAACTGTCTGAGCGTATTAGTGAGAGTTAAGAAAGAACAGGGATGGAATTGCTGTGTCTCAAGGGCTGATCGGCATTGATAACTTATCTGTTATATTTAAAAGACATGCACTGTTCTTTCTTTACACTCACTTATGCGCGAGTTTTACACGGTTTAAAATTTAATTACCTTTGAAGTGGCTTTTTTGTAACCAGCTAAAGTATTATCATTTTTTGTATCTTAGTGGCTTTACGGCTGATAAATTATAATTTTGTTTTCAAATAATATTGTTTCGCCATGCCTATACGGAAAGAATTTGAAAGACGTGAAAAAAGTTTTATATCTCCTTTTGGATGTCTGAGTTATAAATCTCGAGGCCGTCAGGTAGAAGAGGAGCCTTGCCCTATCCGAACGGCCTTTCAGTTGGATAAGGATCGAATTGTTTATTCAAATGCTTTCAGAAGATTAAAACATAAAACACAAGTTTTTTTATCTCCATTAGGTGATCAATATAGAACCCGTCTTTCTCATACTCTTGAAGTTGCTCAGATTGCAAGAACAATAGTACGTGCAATGCGTCTTAATGAAGATTTGGCCGAAGCCATCGCTCTGGGCCACGATCTCGGACATACACCGTTTGGGCATGGTGGTGAGACTGCACTAAAAGAAATATATTCGCAGGATTTTTCTCACAATAAGCAGAGTGTTCGTGTTGTTGATATGCTGGAAAACAATGGAAAAGGGCTTAATCTTACATATGAAGTCCGCGATGGAATTTTACGACACTCTAAAGGATACGGTAAGATCATTCCGGATGACCCGGAGGAACAGGCATGTACATATGAAGGAAGAATAGTCCGCATTGCGGATATTATGGCATATTTGAACCATGATTTGGATGATGCAATAAGAAGCGGTGTGATTAGTACAGACCAAGTCCCCGCGTCATGTGCCAGAATACTCGGGAACTCACATTCTGAACGTGCCACAACCATGATAAGAGGCCTTATCTTCTCAAGTGAGGTTTGCAATGGAGAACTTCACCTGAATATGAGTGATGATATTTATACCGCCATGACCACATTAAGACAATTCCTTTATGAAAATGTGTATCGTTCACCCCAGGTACATAAAGAATTTGTAAAAGCTAAAAAAATACTCTCCGATCTTTATACGTTTTTCTTAAATGAAGATGAGAAGTTTCAGAAGGAACTTACAGCCGAAGAGATGGCAGAGTACAATAATAAAAACCAACCTAAGGAGAGGATTGTTTGTGATTTTATCGCAAGTATAACAGATAGACATGCCCTGTCTCTTTATGAAAAGATTTTTTTCCCTAGACCTCTTGTATAAATGGACTCTTTATCCACCGGACAATTTCAACCACCAAACATACAGCATGAAAAGTATACTTCATTTTTTAATAGCTTAAAGATAATTTATAAAGCCATGGATCAGAAGTATAAAGAGGCTGCAGATTATTATGGTTTCAATTGTAATGGCTGTGAAGATAATTGCTGTACCACACGTTTTTATCATCATACACTTTTAGAGTATCTTTATATTCTCAAAGAATTCAATTCCCTTGAAAATGAAAAACAGATTAATATAAAGCATCGAGCTTTGGATGTATGCAGAAAAACCATCGAAGCTGATGAAAAGGGAATGCCTGTGCGGTTAATGTGCCCCTTGAACTTCGATGGCTTATGCATACTATATAATTATCGCCCCATGATATGCAGATTGCACGGCATCCCTTCTGAACTCCATAGACCTGAACAGCAGCTTGCATATTCCCCGGGGTGCGATGCTTTTTCAAAACAAAGTGGGAATAAAGACTATATTCAATTTGACCGAACACCTTTTTATGTCAAGATGGCCGAACTGGAAAAAAAGCTGAAAAAGGCAGTCGGCATTACTCAGAAAATTAAGATGACTGTGGCACAGATGTTGGTAGCTTTTTAGTCCATACCTAACCCGCATTTCTCATGAAGAATTTATCATCTAATTGAGCACTCGGGGAGTTTTTTTTAATAACCGAGCTGGTCGAAGCTCGCCGGAATCGGCAGATAGCCTTTTCCACCTCGGTTGCATTATTGTGGCATCGGATAGCTGCCATCCCACAGGACCTTGCGGTATTTCTTTGGATTGGTGTCGCCTTCGGAATTAATCAGCAAAACGCACGCGCTGTCGTCCAGGCCCAGCTTTTCCCTGGCCTGGGCACAGCCCGGGTCACGCAGCAGCAGAGACAGCAGGCCCATGCCCGTACCGCTGGCTTCACCAGCCACCAGGCGCCGGTCGTCTCCCAGGGGATTGGCGTAGATGCGCATGCCCCGGGCTGCGACACAATCAGGGCAGGCAACGAAGACATCCGCAAAACCACCGAGCACTTCCCAAGCCATGTCCGGAGCTATCCCGCAGGCCAGGCTGGTTATCATGGTTTTATTGGCAAAATCGCCCGTGATTTCCCGGGGCGTTTTGCCTTCCGTCACGGCGGACAGGAATAGGTTGGCACAACAGTCGGGCTCGATGATGACAGTTATCGGACGGGCATCTGCAAAACGGTTGGCATAGTAACCCACAACGGCGGCTGCAAAGCTGCCTGCCCCGACCTGCAGAATCAGGTGGGTGGGCTTTTCGATCCCCAAGGTCTCCATCTGCTTCTGAGCCTCCAGCATCATGGTAAGGTATCCCTGCATTACCCAGGTAGGGATTTGAGTATAACCCTCCCAGGCAATGTCCTGCAACAGCTCCCAGCCGTTAGTCCGGGCCTGGGCTTTGGCCAACTCCATGCTGTCTGTGTAATTAAGTCCAGTATCCACCGCTTCGGCTCCCAGACGGCGGATGGCCTCAAGCCTTTCTGTAGGAGACCCTTTGGGCAGATAGATGACAGCCCGCTGGCCCAGTTGACGGGCGGCCCAGGCGACCCCCCTTCCGTGGTTGCCGGCGGTTACGGTAATGAAAGTGGTCGGTTCGCTGCGAGGAGCGTCAAATTCCGACTTGATCTGCTCCAAACCTAGATCTTCGATGTCCACGCCGATCTTGCGGCTCATGATGCATCCCATGGCATAGGTCCCGCCCAGTCCCTTGAAGGCGTTCAGACCGAAGCGGCGGGATTCGTCCTTGACCAGGATATGGCCGACCCCCCATGCCCGGGACAGATTGGATAGGCTGACCAGCGGGGTCGGTTCATAGCCGTCCAGCTTGGCATGGAATTTTTCCACCGATCTCACCACCCGAGGGTGCAGATAAGCGGGAAATTCCGAAGCCTTCTTTGCGGTCCGTGCCGCGGCATTGAAGGCTATTTTCAGGGTGGCCTTGCCATCCGTAATCATCATGGATTCACCGATTTTTTTCTTTATCTTTTATCAGCGCTTTTGACATTTTTTCGAGTTCTATCATCCTGTTTAAGATCTGATTCACATATTCACTATATCTTTAGACAGAGTTCGCGAGGTTTTTGTAAGGCCTTCAAGTTTCTATATTTTTTAAGCATTTCACTTGAACCCTTGAATCCTATTTTTTTGAGCCCGTCAAATCCCAGGCCACTTGCGCGTACAGGCCCACCCCGCGCCATAAGGCCACTTCGTTGAGGTTGAAGCGGGGATTGTGCAGCGGATAGTTGGCCCGGTGCGTATGCCCGACGCCCAGCCAGGCCAGTACCAGCGGGCACTTTTGGCCAAAAAAAGCAAAGTCTTCGCCCGCCATGGATCTGGGCAGCCGGGCCAGCCCATCGACCCCAAAGATCTGCTCCACGGCTTTTCGAACCTTCCCGGTGAGGACGGCATCATTTTCCAGCACCCGACAACCGGTGGTGTATTCTATTTCGGGAGTGACCCGGAAGGTCTCGGCGCTGCTTCTCACCACCCGTTCGAACGAGGCCGGGATTCGGATTGCGATGTCCGGGTTGAAGGTCCGTATGGTGCCGCTCAATTGTGCCTCTTCGGCCAGGATGTTGAAACCGGTGCCCGCGTGCAGGCTACCTACCGTTACAACCAGGGGGTCTTCGGTATCGTACTCGCGACTGACCAGACTCTGAAGGTTCATCACCAGGGCCGCAGCCGCCACCACCGCGTCGATGCCCTGGTGGGGCACGGCGCCGTGCCCTCCCTTGCCCTTCAGACGAACGTCGAAGGCATCCGAACTGGCCATAATGGCCCCGGGTTCCACCGAAACCCGGCCGGCGGGCAGGTCCGGCGATACGTGAACCGCAAAGCCGGCGTCCAGGTCATCGCACTCCCCGGCCTTTAAAAAGGCCAGGGCGCCCTGATCCAGTTCTTCGGCCGGTTGAAAGAACAATTTGACCGTTCCCCGCATGTCGGATCTCTGCCGGCTCAGCACACGGGCGGCATTGAGCAGCATGGCCGTATGTGCATCATGGCCGCAGGCATGCATGACGCCCCGGTTCTGGCTGGCAAAGTCCAGGCCAGTGTCTTCCTCGATCTCCAGGGCATCCATGTCCGCCCGTAGGCCGATGGTTGGTCCGTCGTGGGAGCCCTTTATGACGCCCACCACGCCGGTGACTGCGACACGCCGGGTCGGAATACCGAGTTCGTCCAGGATTTTGGTTACCTGATTGGCGGTTTCTATCTCATTGAAGCCAGTTTCCGGACAGCGGTGCAGGTGGCGTCGCAGGGCGATGGTTTGTTCGGCAGTAGCTTTACTTAATTTTTTGATGTTCGACATGAATAACCCTCTGCCTGGTCTGGTCCGTTTACGGTGTAGGTTTGCCTTGTGGTTGGATCTGCGAAACCGGGGCGACATCTATAACGGCCGGCGGTTTCATGCCCGGGGCAATGATGCCGTGACGCTCCAGCAAAGGACCTTCCAGGCGGTAAAAGTTTGTCGGGCTTTTGAGATGGTTGACGATTGGTTGGGCCTCGTTGATGCGCGCGGTCAGCAGATCCCGCTGGGCCTGGTTCACCAGATAATTGGTGGAACGTCCCACCCGAAAGAAAAGAAGTTGCTTTTTCAACGCAGATCAATCGAAAATGGTGAATTGTGTATCGGCTTCAGCTACAGCTCAACTTATTGAAGTGCTCATTAAAGGCAAACAATAATCATCCAAATAATCAAAGCAGGTTTTGTTGTCAAGATTAATTATTTTCCGTGTAAAAACCTTTGACATTATTAGAAATCTTCTGCTACGCTGTATATATCATTAGTCAGGATGATTGAAATGGTAAGAACTCAAATCTATTTAAACGAAGAAGTAGATATCCTATATTCTCTGGTAACTAAGACTGAGCTTTCCTCGGGAGTACGACCCACGGAAGAAGAAAAGATTTTTCATGAAATACGTAAATATTGAAAACATTGATGAATTGCCCGGGAAACAACTTGAAGAAGGTGACACGTTCTCATTTCATTGTCACTCCGGTCTTGACTGCTTTAATCTATGCTGTCGAAATCTTAACCTGTTTCTATATCCATACGATGTTCTGCGTCTAAAAAATCGACTTGATATTTCTTCAGATCAATTCCTTGACGATTATGTAGATATTGTTCTTCGAGAGCCTAATTTTTTCCCGGATGTACTTCTGCGAATGTCAGATAATAAAGAAAGGACCTGCCCTTTTTTAACCGAATCGGGCTGCTCGGTGTATCCGGATCGTCCGGATACCTGTCGAACCTTCCCGGTGGAGCAGGGGGCTCTTTTTGATGCCGATGTTAAAAGGACAAGACTTATCCATTTTTTCAGACCCCCGGACTTTTGTCTTGGACGGCATGAAAACAAACCGTGGACAACACAATCATGGTCTCAAGACCAGGGGGCAGTCTTATATAATAAAATGACCCTCCGATGGTCAGAACTAAAGCGTTTATTTCAAACCGATCCCTGGGGAAAAGAAGGTATTGACGGCCAAAGAGGAAAGATGGCCTTCATGGCTACATATAACATAGATAGTTTTAAGGATTTTGTATTGAGGAGCAGTTTTTTAAAGAGATACAGGGTAAAATCAAAAATTCTTAAAAAAATCAAAACAGATGATATGGAGTTGATGAAGTTTGGTTTCGAGTGGGTAAAATTTTTCGTTTGGGGAATTAAAACTAAATATTTTCAGCAAAGATAATTTCAATTACTTGAGTAGTCGGGGAGTTTTTCTCTTTTATCTCCGGATTAAGCGGAATGGATGATCGTCACGAAAAGCATACACTGTCTGAAGGTATTAGGAATCGTTAAGAAAGAAAAGCGTTCTTCTCGAATTTTTTTGAAAAAAGGAAACTGTTCAATAACTAAGTTATTGTTTTAATATGTCATTCACTTTTCTTTCTTTACGAATCCTTATACATGAGTTTGTATGTTATTCGTGATGATTATCCATGGAGCGATTGAATACAACAAAACTCCCCTGGATTACTTAAAATCATCAAAGAATACCTTTTGGTATGGGTGTTACCTGTTCGCCACCAAGGACATAACCTCCGTCAAGCCGCAGCACACTCCCAGTCATAAAAGGCGCATCTTTAATAATAAAAAGCACAGCCTTTACCACATCTTCAATGGCGCCGGTACGCCCCAGCAGGGTGTGATCAATAAGAGACTCTTTCTGTTCATTACTTAACATCCCCCAGCCCCTGGTTTTTTTACCGTGCCGGGTTTCAAAAAGACCTAACATGATCTCATTTACACGAACCTCCGGTGCACATGCGCGGGCCCATGTTTCGGTTAGAAGTGATACTCCTCGGTTTGCTGCAGCATAGCCGTCATTGAAAATGAGTCCGGCAGGGCCTGATCTTCCAACAATTGCGGCAATAGATGAAAAGTTAATAACCAAGCCGTCTCCGGATGCCTTAAGATGAGGAAGGGCAGATTCAAATATCCATTGTTTCGCCCTAAGGGTGGTCTCCATTTCAAGGTCCCACTGCTCCTTTGTATAAGCTCCGTGAACGATTGGCCACCCTCCCCTTTCGATGTTGTTAATCAGAATGTCAAGACGCCCGAAATGATCCACAACGTTTTTGATAAGTCCTTGAATCTTATCGATTTCAAGCAGATTGGTTTTAATAATAAGGTGTTCCTTGCCTGTATCGGAGAAGTCCTTCTTTAGTTCATCAAGACTTTCTTCCCAGTCAAAATAATTAAGAGCAACTTTGACGCCTTCCTCTGCAAGGGCAAGCCCGATGCCCTTGCCAATCCCCTTTATGGCTCCAAGTACGAGTGCTACCTTGCCTCCTATTTCCATGATATAAAATCCTTTACCCAAAAAGCATCTGCTTAATCCATTTATAACCAATCTTTAAAAGTTCTAAATCATCTTTTGCGATTGCATCTAACGTTTCGGAATCCAAAATAAAGTCATCTAAAATTCCCTTTTCAAATATATGAGACCTGAAGCTATCAAGATCGTAACATGCCATATAAAAAAAATGACTTGATTTGAGATCAAGCTGGCCGGGCATTAAACGGTTCTTGAGACTGATGATTTCCATGAGCATATCGTTTGTTTCATTATAAACCGCAATACCCTGATCCTCTATCCATTCCCGGACTGTCTGGGTTTTTTCCCGGCTATGCCCAAGGCAATTAGACTCTTTAAACATGGCATAATGCTCTGTTATTTTGCCGGTCTCCCTTGATCGAGATATCATGCGTGCCAGAGGATACGTTCGGCATGATGAGGGACGATCTTTGTAAACACTGCATCCTGATAAAGTAACAAATGGACACTGTAACCCGGACGTATGATCTGTTTTAAATGTAATGATGGGAAGCCCGGATTCAGGACCTGTATGCCGGTTGGTATATTTTTCGAGAAACTGACCGGAAGATAATCCGAGGTTGTTTTTAAGACAAAGGATATCAAAAGGGTATAAAAACTGGTTAAGATCTCTGCAACACTCATTGAAGCAGGACAAACCCTTTGAACATGAAAATCTAAACGGATCATCTAACAAAAGAGATGTCGTATTTTTATTCATAATTAGAGTTCTTCCTTTTTAGGATAAATTCTTCACACTTCGGGCTAAACGGGTAACTTTTCAAAAACATAGCATAGCTTCCGAAAAATTTCATCCTAAAATATTTTTTTCCTTCATACTCATTCATTCAATACAACATATTGTGTCACTTTAAATAATTTCATCCAGATATTGTTTTAATCAAATATAAAAGTTTTACTATTTTAAATTAAATAATTTTCCTTGATCAAAAGTTCTTGACAAGCACAAAATTGGATGATATTTGTTCTTCTTTTATGGTTTTATCTCTTTGATTTTAAAAGGTATTTAAACCATATTATACGTATTGCTCATTACTTAATATTTCTAAATATTTATTTAACAATTAAAACAAAAAAATAGCCAAAAAAGTATTTTATTTGGTAAAAGTCGTGAAGGGAGGTGTAAAAATTTAGAGTTATTTAAAGGAAATTGAATGTAATTTAATATTATAATTTTAAAACGCAAAATTTAGGAGGTATAATTAATGCCAAGTTTTGTAATTAATGAAAAATGTGATGGTTGTAAAGGCGGGGACAAAACAGCTTGCGAGTATATTTGCCCCAACGATCTGATGGTTCTGGAACCCAATGCTATGAAGGCATACAACCAGGAGCCGGATCAGTGCTGGGAATGTTTCTCATGCGTAAAAATTTGTCCCACACAGGCGATTGAGGTTAGAGGTTACTCAGACTTTGTACCGCTGGGAAGCAGCATTATGCCGATGCTCGGCACGGAAGATGTTATGTGGACCTGTAAATTCAGAAACGGCTTAATAAAACGCTTTAAGTTCCCCATCCGTACAACTCCCGAAGGCACGGCAAATGCTTATCCGGATCTAAAGGGACAGGATATTGAGAGCAACTTGCTTTCAACGGAAGAGGCCGAGGGCTATGCTATCCCCACGCCGGCGGCTACAGTTTAAGTAGGCGAATATTCTAAATCAATATCAAAAAATGACAACACATGAATTTAAATTGTAAGGAGGATGTAATATGGCATTACCAAATAAACCTTTAGGAGAGCGCAAAGCTGTTAGAGATCCGGAAGTCGAGGAGCGTGAAGTTGACGTTTTGATCGTCGGTGGTGGAATGGCTGCTTGCGGCGCTGCTTTTGAAGCAAAAAAATGGTTGGACGATGGCCAGACTGTGCTGCTTTGCGACAAGGCCGCTATGGAAAGAAGCGGCGCTGTTGCCCAGGGTCTCTCGGCGATTAATACGTATATTGGCGAAAATACACCGGATGATTACGTCCGTATGGTTAGAAATGACTTGATGGGTATTGTTCGTGAAGACCTTATTTTTGACCTGGGCTGTCATGTTGATGATTCTGTCCATCTCTTTGAAGAATGGGGCCTTCCCATCTGGAAAACTTCAGATGAAGGAAAGAACTTTGATGGAAACAAGGGCCAGAAGATGGGAACATTAAAGTCCGGCGCCAAGCCTGTTAGAACCGGCAAGTGGCAGATCATGATCAACGGCGAATCCTATAAAAGAGTCGTTGCAGAAGCTGCCAAGCTCGCAATTGGAGAAGACAACATCTTAGAGCGCTGTTTTATTGTAGAGCTTCTCCTTGATGCAAATAATGAAAACCGGATTGCAGGCGCAGTAGGCTTCTCCGTCCGTGAAAACAAAGTTTATATTATCAAATGCAAGTCCATGATGGTGGCCTGCGGGGGCGCGGTGAACATTTATCAGCCCCGTTCAGTCGGTGAAGGTAAAGGGCGTGCCTGGTATCCGGTATGGAACGCAGGATCTACCTATACTATGTGCATGAAGGTTGGAGCAGAGCTGTCAATGATGGAAAACCGCTTTACCCCTGCCCGTTTTAAAGACGGTTATGGTCCGGTTGGCGCGTGGTTTCTCCTGTTCAAGGCCAAAACTCTCAATGGTCTGGGGGAAAATTTTGCAGCAAGCGACGCGGCAAAGGCAGAGCTTGAAAGTTTTGCGCCTTACGGAACGGCTGCCATTACACCGACCTGTCTGCGAAACCATTTGATGCTCTTTGAAATGAAAGAAGGCCGTGGTCCCATCATGATGGATACTGTTTCTGCACTGGCAGAATTATCAAAGACCCTGGAAAAGAAGGAACTCAAACACTTAGAGTCTGAGGCATGGGAAGACTTTCTCGACATGACATGCGGCCAGGCCAATCTCTGGTGCGCAACAAATACCGAACCTGAAAAGAAGAATTCCGAGGTCATGCCTACAGAACCCTATCTGTTAGGATCCCATTCCGGCTGCTGCGGTCTCTGGACCTCCGGCCCGGATTATGACTGGGTGCCGGATGCTTATAAAATAAAGGCAGACAACGGCAAGGTTTACAACCGTATGACTACAGTTAACGGTTTGTTTACTTCAGGTGACGGCGTAGGAGGCTCCGGGCACAAGTTCTCATCAGGTTCTCACGCTGAAGGACGAATGGCCATTAAGCAGGCTGTAAGATATGCAAAAGATTATAGTGATTTTGCTCCTGCTTTGAGCCAGTCAAATGAAGAACTGGTGGATCTGATTTACAAGCCGGTCAGAACCTACCTGGACAATTGTGAGTACACCACAGCGGCTGACATCAATCCTGAATACGTCAAACCGGCCGGAATGGCACTGCGGCTTATGAAGGCTGCAAATGAGTACGGCGGCGGGACAGCCACCTATTACATGACCACCAGTAAGAACCTTGAAATCATTATGGATATGTTCCAGGTAATGCGTGAAGATTGTCAAAAGCTGGCAGCCGGTTCTCTCCATGAGCTAATGAGATGCTGGGAAATCGAACATAGGATCTGGACCGTTGAATCTCACCTGCGTCACATTCAATACAGGAAAGAGACTCGTTATCCTGGATTCTATTACCAGTCAGATTATCCGGGACAGGATGATGAAAATTGGTTCTGTTTCGTAAACTCCAAGTATGATCCAAAAGCCGAAAGCTGGGATATATTCAAGAAAGACTATATTAAGATTATTCCTGATTAATAACGGATTGGATGTAATATAGACGTAAAAACCTCCGGGTGTTGTAAGATGCCTGGAGGTTTTTCATGTTTAAAGGGATTTATATTTGCACATTGTCCCGTTAACTGGCTGACTACACAAATTTAAATCAAAAAAAGGCTTTTTAGACAAAGCAAAAAGAAATTTAAGTAAAACCCTTTTAGTTAAAAGAAAAAACAGGCAACTAATAAACGGAACTAATAATGCACGGAGGGATAGCATGACAGAAGATAAAGCAGCACCTGCCGAGGGGAGTATTCTGATCGTTGGCGGAGGAATAAGCGGCTTGACAACGGCCCTCGAAGCTGCCGAAGTGGGTTACGAGGTATTCGTGGTCGAAAAAAATCCTTATCTAGGCGGAAGAGTAGCACAGCTAAACCAATATTTTCCCAAACTATGCCCGCCAACCTGTGGTCTTGAGATAAATTTCAGGAGAATTAAAGACAATCCAAAAATAAAGATACTAACACTTGCAGAAATTGAAAAAGTAGATGGAACGCCCGGCAACTATGATGTTTCCATAAAATTGAATCCCAGGTATGTTAATGAAAATTGCACATGCTGCGGAGATTGCTCAGAGGCCTGCCAGACGGATATTTCCAGTGAATTCAATTTTGGAATGAACAAAATCAAGGGCGCATATCTGCCTTTTGAAATGGCCTTTCCTGCACGATATGTTATTTCTTCGGAAATCATTGGAACAGAAGATGCCAAACGGTGCGCAGAAGCGTGTAAATATGATGCCGTTGACCTGGAGATGCAGACAAAAACCATGGATTTAAAGGTGGGCGCCATTGTTTGGGCAACAGGATGGGAGCCTTATGATGCTGCAAAAATAGATAATCTCGGTTTCGGCCAATATCCGAATATCATAACTAATATGATGTTGGAGAGGCTCGCGTCTCCTAATGGACCGACAAAAGGAAAAATTACCCGCCCATCGGATAACAAAGAACTGGAAAGCATTGCGTTTGTTCAGTGTGCCGGATCAAGGGATGAAAATCATCTTCCCTATTGTTCATATATTTGCTGCATGGCATCCTTAAAGCAAGCGACATATATCAGAGAACGGTATCCGGATGCGAAGATTTACATTTTTTATATCGATTTACGGACGCCCGGAAAACGATATGAAAACTTCTACAAAACGATCAAAGAAGATGAAAATGTCTTTTTCATAAAAGGCAAGGTTGCAGAAGTAAGTGAAGAGCCGGATACTAAGAATATCACGGTTGTTGCCGAAAATGCCGTGACAGGAGAAAAGATTAAACAGACAGTTGAAATGGCTGTTCTCGCCACCGGCATGCAGCCTACAACTGCAGCGGCAAAACTTCCGACTGATCTGAAATATAATGAAGATGGGTTTATATTAAACGATTTTGAAAAGGGTGGTATGTTTGCCGCCGGATGTGCTAATAAGCCGGCAGATGTAGTGTCATCAAACCAAAATGCAACCGGCATGGCCCTTAAGGCAATTCAAACACTGGTAAATAGTTAGGAGGTTGTCAATGGATAAAAAGTACGGCGTATATATTTGCACAGGCTGTGGAATCGGCGATGTCCTTGATATGGAAGAATTATGCGGTGTCCCCAAAGAAGAGGGACTTCCGGTCCAAACGCATCCTTTTCTCTGTGGAAAAGAAGGTATTGAACTAATAAAAAAAGATATTGCAGAAAAAGGCATAAATACACTCGTTGTTGCTGCTTGTTCCAGAAGAATCAATTTTGATATTTTCAGCTTTGACGGCTGTATTGTAGATAGAGTTAATTTGCGTGAACAGGTGGTATGGTCTCACCCCAGATCAGTATTTCCAGCCCTTACGGAAGAACAAAAAGGCGATGAAGAACACTTTGACCGCCTCCAGATGCTGGCAGAAGACTATATTAAAATGGGCATGGCAAAGGTTGAGAAAATCAATTTGCCTGAGCCGTATAAGCTTGAAACCCTGAGTAAAAGAATTCTGGTTGTCGGCGGCGGCATCACCGGTATATCGGCCGCCATTGATGCGGCCAAGGCAGGATATGGCGTAACCATAGTTGAAAAAGAACCATCCCTTGGCGGATATGCAGGTAAATTACGAAAACAGCTTCCCGATGCATATCCGTATGAAAATCTTATTGCCCCGGTTATAGAGGCCAAAATCAAAGAACTTGAGGCTTATGATAATATTACCGTTAAGACAGATACGGTTGTTGCCCGTCTAGCCGGTCAACCCGGGGATTTTACCCTGACACTTAAAAAACCCGGTGAAAAGATAGAGTTTGATGTTCCTTATCCGCTGCCCGAGGAGATGAAGCTTGATGAAAAAGGCAAAGAACTGGATGTTGAAGAGCAACACAAACGTTACCTTGAATACAACGAGGGCAAGGTTGACATTTTGCAATTCGACCCCAATGGGGAAAAGTTCGGCGCAGTTGTTCTGGCCGCCGGGTGGCACCCTGATGCAATAGAGGGAGATCAATTTGCCCATCTCGGATATGGAGAACTGCCAGATGTCGTCACCAACCACCAGTTTGAAGAAATGGCTTCTAAGGGAAAGATAGCAAGACCTTCAGATGGAAAAGAAGCCAAATCTGTTGTGTTTGTACAGAGTCCCGGCAAGGGTGATGACGATGCTGACTTCGAATACTGCGGTTCCGTCACAAGCCTTGTATCCTTAAAACAGGCCAAATATGTTAGAGAAGATTATGCAGACGGTAAGGCATATATATTTTATCAACATATGCGGACTCCGGGTTTGCTGGAAAATTTTTATAAGAGTATGCAACAGGATGAAGGAATATTCTTGACCAAGGGCGAAGTCATAAGTGTATCTAAAAACGGCGATGGGATGATTGTTGAAGCCGACAATACTCTTCTTGGCGAAAAAATTCAGGTTAAGGCTGATATGGTTGTATTGGCTGCCGGCATGGTGCCTGCAACAGTGGATGATCCTGTGGTTAACATGGCTTACAGGCAAGGGCCGGCTTTCCGTGATATCGATCTTTTTGACGGATATTGCGATTCCAATTATATCTGTTTTCCTTATGAAACCCAGCGAACCGGAATCTACGCTGCCGGTGCCATCCGCCGGAGCATGACTATTGAAGAGTCCGTTGAAGACGCTACGGGTGCGGCGCTTAAGGCGATCCAATGCGTAGAATCAGTGACCAGGGGAGTTGCTGTTCATCCAAGGTCAGGTGATATGACATTCCCGGACTTTTTCTTCCAGAGGTGTACACAGTGCAAACGCTGTACAGAAGAGTGTCCTTTTGGAGCTCTGGATGATGACGAAAAAGGAACGCCTAAACCGAACGAGACGCGATGCAGACGTTGTGGAACCTGCATGGGTGCTTGTCCTGAGCGTATTATAGGGTTTGCCGATTACAATATCGATAGTGTAGGCTCCATGGTTAAGGCCGTCGGTGTGCCCTCAGAAGACGATTATGATAAGCCTCCTTTAAGGATTCTGGGACTGGTTTGTGAAAATGATGCTTATCCGGCCCTTGACATTGCCGGTTTGAACAGACTCACATATTCAGCCGATGTCCGCTTCATCCCGGTTCGTTGCCTCGGATCCATGAACGTCATCTGGATCAAAGACGCCCTTGCTAAAGGCATGGATGGTGCTTTCCTCCTGGGCTGCAAGCATGGCGACGATTACCAGTGCCATTTCATAAAAGGGAGCGAACTTTCGGACATCAGAATCAAGAAGATTGGCGAGGCCCTGTCCAGCCTGGCCCTTGAAGAAGAGAGGGTAGCCCAATTCCAGATAGCCATCGACGAATACGATAAGCTTCCGAAAATGATCAATGACTTTGTGGAAATGGTTGAAGAACTTGGTCCAAATCCCTTCAAAGGATTCTAAGATTGACTATTTATAATAGGAGGTATTTTATATGGCTGATGCATACATGGTTGAGCCTGATGTAGATTTTATTAAGAAAATAGGTGAAAGCGGGGGCGAGGACCTGAAAAAATGCTTTCAGTGCGCAACATGTTCCGTGGCCTGTGCTATTTCTCCTGATAAAAAGCCCTTCCCCAGAAAAGAGATGATTTCCGCATCCTGGGGGCTGAAAGACAAACTTGTGAGCAATGGAGACATATGGCTGTGTCATAATTGCGGGGACTGTACAACACTATGCCCGCGAGGCGCAAAACCGGGAGACGTTTTGGCGGCTATTCGATCATATGCCGTTTCGGAATATTCCAGGCCTAAACTAGTAGCTGATGCAGTAAATGACCCTAAAAAATTGCCTTTTCTTCTTGCCGTTCCGGTAATACTCTTTATCGTTGTCGGCCTCATTACGGGCTTGCTCGATTTTACACCTGGCGGAGATGAGGTTGTTCACGCAAAATTTTTCTCAACATGGCTTGTTGACATAATGATGCTTTCGGCCGCAACCTGGACTGTAATCATCTTCGCACTTGGGATAAAACGGTTTTTAAATGACATTCATGAAAACGCTGTTCTTGAGGGAAAAACAGACAAGAAAGATATTAATCCCAAAGATTTTATCCTGGGATTGATTCGTACCATACCTACTATATTGATACATAATAAGTTTTCAGATTGTGAGGAAAACAAAGATCGTGAAACAGCGCACCTTTTGGTATTCTATTCATTTATTAGTCTCTTTATTGTAACCAATATATTCTTTTTTCACCTTTATATTCTTCAATGGCATGGCCCCTATTCGCAGTTGCACCCGGTTAAATGGCTTGCCAATTTGGCCGGCACAGCGCTTATTATAGGAAGCATTTTAATGATAAAAAACCGGCTTTCTAAAACCGACCAGGTTTCTACTTATAAAGATTGGTTTTTGCTGGCACTGGCACTGGCACTGGGTCTTACCGGTATGCTTAGTGAAATAACGAGACTGCTGAACCTGGCCGGCGTTTCTTACACCATATATTTTATACACCTGGTTTTTGTATTCACCCTGTTTGCGTATGTTCCGTTTACAAAGCTGGCTCACCTGGTTTATCGTACAATTGCCATGGCCTATGCGGAGTATTCGGAAAGGAATTTTTAAAAACAATATAATCGCTTTACGTTTCTTGCATAAAAAAAGGGAGATGTTGTATATAACATCTCCCTTTTTATTTGAATTAAAGCTGATGAATTCGTAAAAAGTCGAATTCATCAAAGTTAACTATTTCATAATATTTTAGCTGTTTGAAATCTTGGCCGCTTCCAAGGTAATTAAATTTTGAATGTGTAAAACTCGCGTATAAGTAAGAGTAAAGAAAGAACAGTGCATGACATATTAATAAAACAAGTAAGCAATAAATGCCGATTAGCCTTTGAAACACACCAATTCAATCCCTGTTTTTTCTAAACTCTCACTAATACGCTCAGACAGTTACACGATTAAAAATTTAAAAACCTTTGAAGCTATATAGTTCTAATTGTTTTCAAACAGCTAAATATTACACTATTTCTTATTTGAATCACCTGTTGCAGCTCCGTGCAACTTGATTTCAACTTTTTCCGTAAGACCCTCATAGTACTCACGAAGAATTACAAGAACTTCATCGCGACCGAAATGATCAGGTATCTCACCACCTTCAGACAAAAGCTTCCGAAGCATGGTTCCTGATAGAAGCACCCGGTCTTCCTTGTTATGTGGACATGTTCTGAGTGATGCCATGCCGTCACATTTGTAGCAATAGAATGTCCAGTCAATCTTTAAAGGGGTGCAGAGAAGCGCTTTACCGGATTCTTCCGGGTATGGGATATTGTCAAAGATTGTCTGGGCCTCAAACATACCGTAGAAGTCACCTACACCGGCATGGTCACGTCCGATAATCATACGAGAACAACCATAATTCTGTCGGAAGGTTGCATGGAGAAGAGCTTCTCTCGGGCCTGCATAGCGCATGTCAAGGGGATATCCACCCTGAACAACGTTTTTGTCGACAAAGTAATTCTCAACAAGAGCCTCAATACATTTAACACGAACACTTGCTGGAATATCACCCGGCTTAAGATTTCCAACAAGGGAATGGATATAAACACCGTCACAAACTTCAACAGCTATCTTGCAGAGGTATTCATGAGATCGGTGCATGGGGTTTCTGAGCTGAAGAGCTGCAACTTCGCTCCAACCTCTTTCTTCAAACATTTTACGTGATTCTACAGGTCTCTTATAAATGCCAGCATATCTTGTGGGATACTCACCTTCACTCAATACCTTGACAGGTCCTGCCAGGCTAACCTCTTTTTGGGACATTACCATCTGAACACCCGGATGATCATCTTTGGCGATTTTCCAAAATTCTTCGGAAGTAGATGTCCCCTCACCCATATATATCTTCTCACACTCGAATTTTTTGTCTGCCTCTGTCATTTCAAATTTTTCAGTAACATTCATGGTGGCCATGATTTCTTCACCTTCAGGATCATAAAGTGCGATTTCATCACCTTCATTAATGCCGTCGGCATCTGCTTTATCGGCAGACAGGGTTACCGGGATGGGCCAGAAGGTTCCATCAGCTAAAAGGAAGTTTTCACACACACCTTTCCAGTCAGCCTTAGTCATAAATCCTGTAAGTGGGCTAAAACCGCCGATTCCCATCATAATTAAGTCACCCTTCTCACGAGGGGAAACAGAGATTTTCTTTAGTCCTTCAGCCTTTTTCTTTTCTTCTTCTAATTCTGCTCCTTCAAGCAAACAGCAGGTTAGACCTTTTCCTCCATGGGGTGGAACTAAATTTGCCATTTTCTATTATCTCCTTTCAATTTAATAAAATTTAATAAATTTAATCAGTCATAAATTATTTAGATTGCAAAACCAAATACATTTAATAAAGAAATAATTATTTGTCAAGTGTAATTATTTTAAAAAATACTGAAAATAAACATTGACATTGTAAAAATGGATAATATAAATAGTGAATGAAAAATAGATTTTAGCACTAATGGGGGGTCTATGGATGAAATAAATTTAGACGATGCAAAAATTAAAGTAAACGGTAATTGGCTTTCCGCTGAGGACTTAACTAATTCGATCCAAGAGAAAATGAAAACAGGGGATATGAAATTTTCAGGTCTTGCGGCTGCTTTAGAGGAACTCAACAAAGCCATAGAGAATTCACAAGCTATAGAAGTAAGGCTTGTTCTTCCAATAGAAGATTATAAGAAATTAAAAGCGCTTGGAGGATCTGATGACCGTGAGAGTATCCGAAAGGCAATAATGGCATTTATTGGTGGTGGAATAAAAAGACCCAGCGCTGAAGGAGTGGAAAAAAAGAAGATGGTTATCAAGTGCCCCAAATGTAAATCACCTATTGAGATATCCTCAGATAGAAGGCCACTCAATGTAGAGTGTTCCAAGTGCGGCATGGGCGGTCGCTTAACACCTGAAAACAAATGGGCAAAACTCGATTGATCTTGAAACACAAAATCAGCGGTAAATAATTTATAATAAATAAGGCAATAAAATCCTGAAATTTCAAAATAAAAAAAGCCCGATATGAAACATCGGGCTTACTTATTTTTTGGCGGAGAGAGAGGGATTCGAACCCTCGGTGGAACTTTCGCCCCACACTCGCTTAGCAGGCGAGCGCCTTCAGCCAGCTCGGCCATCTCTCCGTTTTAGTTAAGAGACCTTTGCAAAACGCCCCCTTTTGCCCAATTTCTGTGTTAGGCGAAAATTTT
>CAZLRK010000061.1:0-18497 GCA_964561845.1 uncultured Desulfobacterales bacterium
TCGATGTTGAGCGTTCGATGTTCGATGTTCAAATTGTTGCATCTGAAATTACGCTATTTATTTGCTACAAATTTTGTAGTTCCTTGCAATTCAAGTCTTAGCGAGAAGCATTTTCAACTGGGGTCAGGAGTTCTGAATTTACCCCCTCGAAAGGGGGAAAAAGCGCTTTGGAACCTAAATTCGAAACTCGAAGCACGAAATTCGTATTTCGTGCTTTGCACCGTATTTCTCGCCGGAACGGTAGAACCTTTTCTGGTCCACAACTGGAAGTGGTGGGTTTAAATCAAACTAAGGCGTGTCAGCAGGCTTTTCCATCGGCAAAATCACCGTGAAAACGGATCCTTTTCCAGGTGTGCTCTCCACATTGATAAAAGCGCCCATGGAATCGAGAAGTCCCTTTACAATTGGAAGTCCAAGCCCCGTGCCGGTAATATATCTCGTATTTTCATCCTGGACTCTGTAGAATCTTTCAAATATTTTTTCCATATACTTATCGGCTATTCCAAATCCATTATCCGAAACTTTAACACTCGCGCTTAACCCGGTCAAGTCAACTGCGACACCGATTTCTCCTCCTTCCTGGGTATATTTGATGGCATTAGTGATCAGGTTCCCGAAGATACTTTCCAGGGCTATAGGATCTGCCGGGATAGAGGGAAGCGGATCTTTGGGAAGCTCCAGTATTAAAGACTGATTTTTTTCTTTTGCCTGAGTTTCTAGAAAATTCACAATATTTTTTAAAAGATCTTCGATTTTAACCGGTTTAGGTTCATTACAGATAAGCCCTTCTTCAATACGTGAAAGATCGAGCAGGTCTCCGACAAAAGAAATCAATCCCCGGGTTTTTTCTTTTGCACGGGATAGTATGTGCTGGTCATGCGGGGACACTTCTCCGACAATTTCTTTAATCACCTGGGCAAGCTGCTCATGAATGGTTGAAAGCGGTGATCGAAGTTCGTGAGAAACCTTTGCGACAAATTCGGATTTAAGTTGATCAAGAACTTTCATGGCTGTGATATCCATGACATTTATCACAGCCCCGAGGCATTCTTTTTTTTCCCCCAGGACCGGCTGCCCTTGTGCCAGAAAATATTTTTCATCTGAAAGAGCAAACTCATAGTCAGGAATATCGTCATAATCCACATGCTTCCCCTGAGAAATTTCCCCCACTAGATTGCAAAGCCCTTCATCAGATACATAGTTCTCTATTTGTAATCCAATCCCCAGATCCGGGTCTATATTAAGATGTCTTCTGAAAGCCGGGTTCATCAGAGCCACCTGTCCCTGGGTATTGGTTACCACCACGCCGTTGGGAAGGAATTCTATAATGGTATGAATGCGACTTTTTTCAGCGTCGAGATCAGACAGGGTTCTTTTTCTTTCCAGCTCCAGTTTTTCAGCCTCCAGGGTAAGTCGTATCGTTTTCGAAGCTCGATTCACCACGATGCGCAGTTGATCCGGTTCAAAGGGTTTGGGAATAAAATCGTAAGCCCCGATCTTCATGGCTTCGATAGCAGTTTCTAAAGTGGCGTATCCAGTGATCACTATTACAAGAATTGATTCATCCAATTCCCTGATTCGCTGGAGAACCTGCATCCCATCCATTCCCGGCATCTTTAAATCCAGGAAAACAATGGAGACCTTTTCATTTGTCAGAATGTCCAATGCTTCGTCTCCTCGAGATGCTTTTAAGACCTGGAACCCCATTCGTTTAAGAATACGTTCAGATCCCTCACGGATACCCTCTTCATCATCTACAACCATTACGCGTATGGTATCAGATCTATTTTCCATTTTCATTCTCTCCATTTTCCTCGAATACTAAAGGAAGTTCAATAATAAATGTAGTGCCCTCGTTTACTTTGCTTTTAGCTTTGATATTGCCATTGTGATTTTCAACGATGCTGTAAGCGAGACTGAGTCCCAGGCCGGTCCCCTTTCCTTCCTCTTTGGTGGTGAAAAAAGGATCGAATATGTGGCTAAGTATTGCTTGAGGTATTCCCGGACCCGTATCTGAAATTTCGATGCAGATCCTATCTTTGTTCGGTAACAAATAGCTTTTTAAAGTCAGCTTCCCCTTGCCCTCCATAGCTTGGGCTGCGTTGAGAATGATGTTCATAAATAAATGATTAAGTTGCTGAATATCTGTCTGGACAGGAGGGATTGATTTGGCCAAATCTTTTATTATCTCAATATTCTGAAAAAGGCTTTGATTTTCGAGGAGAAACAGGGTTCGTAAAATCGCCTTATTGATGTCATGGGGTCGCATCAATTGGCGAGTCTGTCGCGAGAACTCTAAAAGTTCCTTTATTGTTTCACGGCATCTCTCAGCGTCTTTTAGAATGTGCTGTATATCTTTTTTTACCCCTTCATCAAGCTCGTACTCTTCCATGATCAGTTTGGCGAACAGGGTGATCCCCCCTAAAGGGTTATTCAATTGATGGGCCACCCCTGCTGAGAGTTTACCCAGAGAAGCCATCTTTTCTGACTGCATGAGCTGAAGTTGGGTTTTTTCCAACTCTTTTTCTATCTGGATCCTTTCGCGCAGATCGTGGAAAAAACCGATGCTGGCTACTTCCCGACCCTCCTCATATATGATAGAGGCGTAGAGACTAATTGGGATCCGTTCCCCATCTTTTCCAAGAATATCAACATGGTATGTTTTAAGCTTTCCTTTACGGCCGTACTCTTCACTGCGAAGTTTTTGCATCACTTCTTTGGCGGTATTACCGGGATAAATGTCCCGGACATTCAGACGGTTGAGAGCCTCTTCAGCGCTATAACCGAAAACTTCAACAGCAGAGTCATTGAAGATAAAGATTTTTCCGGTCATGTCTGCTGCTACAACGCTGTCAACGGCACTGAGAATAAGATTTTCCAAAAACTTATTGGAGCGTCTCAGTTTCTCTTCAAGCCTATCCAAAACAGGGAGATCAAAATCCATACTCACATAGGCTTCGATATCTTCATCGGAATATATTGGATAAGAATAGTAACAGCGCATAAGTTTCCGGTTAAAAGTTTCATCAATCTTAGACCTTAACGCAGGTTTACCCTCCTTTATTGTTTCCAGTACCGGGCAATATTCACAAGGAGAGGAACGATCATAGAACACGTCAAAGCAATGCTTTCCAATAATCTCAGATTCGTTTACTTCGTCGATCTGATCGTTTGCAGCCAGGATTTCAAATTTCGGAGATACCACAATCAATCTTCTTCCGAACATTTCAAGGGCCTTTGACATGTAATCCTTTTTAATATCTCTTCCCATTTAGCGTCACCTTTTAATCCACAGATTTTGCAGATTATACAGATTACAATGAATGCTCGACAGAGGTTGTGAAATCTGTCGGGTTAAATCCCCCGCAGCTTGTCGGAGCATTGCGTAGATCCCGCTATGCGGGGCTGCAGGGCATTTCATTGAACGTACCAAATTCCTAATAATGATAAGAATTAACTTTTTTGTAATATTTTAGCTAATTGAAAACCAAGTCACTCCAAAGGTAATTAAATTTTAAACCGTGTAAAACTCACTAATACGTTCAGACAGTTACACGATTAAAAATTAAACAACCTTTGAAGCTTGATAGTTACTTTCAGAAGGCTAAAATGTTACACTTTTTTAAAAACGGTTGAATCAAAAAATAACAAATGTGTGTGAAATCTATATAAATTTAGTTATATAGAGACATCTATTTCCGATGCCAAGCAAAACACAAGTACCAAACGCGAGTCAGGATGTCAACCGCCACTTTTCATACAGCGTAACAAAATCACGACCATTTTGGGCGCGGTACGTTTATTTCTCCATAATGGGTTTGTTATTGGAGATGTGCGTTTCAAACGCATAATCAAGACCGGTCAGGTAATTATTGGTAGAAGATATTTCAGTTTTTTTCATCCAAGGAGACACCAACCACCTATTCAAAATCTATTGTTTTTTCAATAATATTTCAATATACAGACATCGTCAAATAGTTGAGTGGTTAAATGGTTGAGTAGGAAAAGAATTATAATTAAATCAATATCTTAATATTTGCAAACTGTTGTATGTCCAATTATTTTGTAAAATGGATACTATTTTTATCATTACAACTACTTAACTACTCAACTACTCGACGACTTAACGAGATCTGAAGACAGTTAGTAAATATTTAGTTGTTTTTATATAAATATTTTTTTATGCTCAAAGTTTATAATTGATGGTCATGTAAAAAGTCAAAAAAGCGATCTTTTTACGATAGAGTTTTGTATCAAGACAATATATATTCGAGAGTTATAGCATATGAAAAAAGGCTTTTTATTTAAATCGATGAGAGTAATTATTACTCTGTTTTTAGCTGTAGCTGTTGCATTTATGCTTATTAAAATGCGACCTAAGACAAAACGTCAAATCCCGGCCAGATCAAAACTTCTTGTTGAAGTTTTTCCTGCAAAGGCTGAAAATTTAAATATGATGATTGAGACTTATGGAACAGTCAAACCTCGAGAGGTTTTAAAACTTGTTGCTGAAGTTCGGGGACAGGTAGTTTATATGCATCCGTCCTTTAAGGAAGGATGCTTTGCTAAAAAAGGGACGATTCTGATTAAAATCGACCCACGGACTTATCAGTTGGAAGTTGAACGGCAAAAAGTTCAGATAAGACAGGCAAAAATCGAACTAAAGCGTCTTAAGCAGGATGTGCTAAATCTTGAGGCCAGCATTAAAATCGTAGAATCGAATGTTGCCTTAGGAGAAAAGGAATTTTCCCGCTTAAAAGAGCTTTCAGTCAAAAATGCCGTGTCACAGACTACACTGGACAAGGCAGAACAAAGGTATCTTGCGAGCAGTGAGCGCCTACAGGGATTTGAAAACAAGATGGCATTAACAGGACCTTTAAAAGAACAGCTTGATGCTCAACTTGATATGGCTAAAGTAATGCTTCGCCAGGCGGAACTCAACCTTGAAAAGACAAGTATAATTTCTTCTTTTGAGGGTTGGATAATAGAGAAGGGAGTTGAAAAGGGGCAACATGTTAATGCCGGCCAGCATCTGGGGCGGATTTATCGTGACGGCGTTTTTGATATTGATGCTAGTATATCCATAAAAGATTTAAAATGGCTTCCCCCTGAAATAAAGCAAAGTTCTCTATCTGAAATTAATATAATATTCGGCAGTAAAGATAATATCCGTACCTGGAAGGGACGGATTGCACGAATAAAAGCACAAATGGATGAAAAAACAAGAACACTTCCTGTTGTCATAGAGGTGAATGAACTTATTGCTGGAAGTAAAAAACAAGACATTTTTCGATTAAGGCCGGGGATGTTTGTAAAGATTCAGATAGAAGGAAAAGAGATAAATAAGGTTTTTAAGCTGCCGCGACACATGGTTCACGATGGTGATACGGTTTACATAGTAAACGACAGCCGCTTGCGCATTAAACCAGTCAAAATTTTACGCCGCTTCAAAGATTCGATGTTTATCGGTAATGGTTTGATGGACGGCGATCTAATAATCAAAACTCCTGTTTCGGGCGCGATAGACGGGATGGAGGTCAGAGTTAAATAAAAAAAGTTATTCGTTATTGGTTAATTGTTATTAGAAAAAAACTTAGTCGCCGCTTTTTAGAAATGGTTGATAAACAAAAAAATTATAAAAGTTTCGAGGAACTCAAGTGCTGGCAATTGTGTAGAAAAGTTAGAATATTTATCTCGGAGTTAGTAAAATCATACCCGAAAGAAGAAAAATTTAATTTAGTTGATGATATGAAGAGAGCTGCACGATCAACAACACATAATATTGCAGAAGGATTCGGTAGATTTCACTATCAGGAGAATGTGCAATTTTGCCGAATAAGTCGTGGATCGCTATATGAACTCGTTGATCAATTAATTACATCGAAGGATGAAGGTTTTATCAGCGATAAAAATTACCAGGAGGGCAGAGATCTCATTTCCAATGCTTTGGCAATGTTAAACGGTTATATCAATTACTTGTCACGAAAAAACAAATAACAGATAACGAATAACAAATAACAAGTTTCATTCTGTTATCTGTCGTCTGTCGTCCGTCATCTGTCATCTTAACGAAATATGGAATCATTAGGCAAATGGTCAATAAATAACAGGGTTACCGTTAACCTGATCATGGTTTTTATTCTCGTTGCCGGTTTTTTTACCGTAACGCAAATGCGCAGGGAGATGTTTCCTCAGTTTGCCCTGGATATGGTTAATGTATCCGTTGCATACCCGGGGGCAAGCCCGGAAGAGATAGAAGAAAGTATCTGCATTAAGATTGAGGAGAAAATTAAAGGTGTCGAAGGAATAACTCGTACCTTATCAGGTGCTTATGAAGGTTTGGGATCTGTTACGGTCGAACTTGATGCAGATGCCGACATAAAACAAGTCCTCGACGATATTAAAACAGAAGTGGATCGCATCGATACATTTCCCGAAGATGCTAAAGAACCGGTTGTTGTCGAAATTGTCAATCGCAATCCGGTTATTACCGTCGCTGTCTTTGGCGACGAGTCTGAAAAAGCTCTCCGTCAAGTAGCGGAAAAAATCAGGGATGACCTTGTGGATACAGGCCCCATCTCTTTGGCAAGGCTTGTAGGAACGAGAAACTATGAAATTTCGGTTGAAGTATCTGAGGAAAACCTCCGTCGATACGGAATGTCATTTGACCATGTTGCAAGGGCCTTAAAATCCGGAAGTATTGACCTCCCGGGTGGTGCTATCAAAACTACTCAAGGAGACATACTTGTTCGGTCAAAGGGACAGCTTTATACGGGGCGGGAATTTGAAGATTTACCCTTGATAACGCATAAAGACGGTACGGTGGTTCGGCTTGGAGAGGTTGCAAGGGTTAACGATGAATTTGAAGATAGGGATATAAAGACCAGGTTCAACGGCAAACCGGCTATCCTTGTTCAGGTCAACAGAACAAATCATGAAGATGACATTGAAATCGCAGAAGTCGTTAGCGATTATGTGGAAAACCTGAAGCATAAAACCCCCGAGGGAATAAAACTCGCCACCTGGTTTGATCTTTCAATAATGGTTCGTGACAGGATAGATCTACTGCTTCGCAATGGAGTTCAGGGGATTATCTTAGTTTTTATCGTTCTGGCCCTATTCTTAAACCTCCGCCTGGCTTTCTGGGTTGCTTTAGGTATCCCCATATCCTTTATGGCCGCCTTTATAGTGCTCGATATTTCCGATAAAACAATCAACATGATTTCACTTTTTGCTTTTATCATGACCCTTGGAATCCTTGTTGATGATGCCATTATAGTTGGAGAAAACATCTTTTCCCATTATGGAAAGGGCAAATCTCCCAAAGAAGCTGTTGTGGCAGGATTAAAGGAAGTGGGCCAACCCGTAGTTATGGCGGTGACTACTACCGTTGTTGCATTTACGCCTCTTATATTTATTCCGGGAATCATGGGAAAATTTATTGGGGTCATGCCCAAAGCGGTTATCGCAATCCTTGTGGTTTCTCTGGTTGAAGCGCTTGTGATTCTTCCGGCTCACCTGGAAGGCGCCCTTACTCGCACTTTGCAGAAAACAAAAAATGTCGTTTCCTGGCATGAACGTTTAAGGGAAAAGATTGAACAGCTCCTTAATATAGTCATTGAACGTTTTTATTCACCGGCAATAAAATACGTTGTTAAAAACAGATATTTTACACTTGGTATCGGCTTCGGGGTTTTGATTATTAGCCTCGGCATTATAATCGGAGGATATGTGCCTTTTACCTTTATGCACAAGGGTGAAAGTGACTGGATTATCGCCGAGGTCAACTACTCTCTTGGAACCCCTTTTGAACTAACCAAAAAATCAATAGAATACATAGAAAAAAAAGCCTTTGCACTGAACAATCATTTTGAACAGTTTAAAGAAAAAAACGGTGATCTGATCATAAACACCTATTCATTGACCGGAGTGATCCCAAGAAGGGACTGGAAGCCGGGAGAATACGGAGGCCATTGTGGTGAGGTCTGGATTGAGATGGTCTCTTCGGAATATAGGCCTGGTATTTCAACAGATACCGTTATTAATGCGTGGCGAAAACTTGTGGGTCAAATACCCGGAATCGATACCCTGTCATTTTTTACTATCGGGGGCGGTCCTGCCGGAAATCCAATTGAAATTCAACTTGCAGGCAAAGACTTTGATTGGCTTAGGCAAGCTGCAGACGAACTGAAAGCTGAAATTAAAACATATCCCGGAACTTTTGACATTACCGATGATTTCAAACCGGGAAAAAAAGAGCAGCAGGTTCGAATAAAAAAAGGGGCTAGATCTATCGGCATCACAATGAGAGATATCGCCCGGCAACTTCGTCAGGCTTTCTATGGTGAAGAAGCGCTTCGTATTCAAAGAGGAAAGGATGATTTAAAGGTAATGGTAAGGTATGCCGAGAAGGACCGGCGGAGTCTTTCCGGAATTGAGGATATACGCATACGAACCGTTGAAGGACAGGAAATTCCCATTGAAGAGGTTGCTGATGTAACCCAGGGAAGGGCTTACTCCGTTATTCGCCGAGTCGATCGAAAACGTGTGATCACAGTTATTTCAGATATCGATGAGGCAAGAGCCAACGCCAGCAATATCGTAACCGACCTTAAAAAGAATTTTCTTCCAAAGTTAATCAAACGATATCCCGGACTAAAGATCGATCTGGAAGGTCAGGAGAAAAGAACCAGAGAATCCCTGGATAGTCTTAAAACAGGATTTGCACTCGCGCTCATGGGCATATTCCTTTTGCTCGCGAGCCAGTTTAGATCCTATCTCCAACCGATTATTATCATGATGGCTATTCCATTCGGACTGATAGGAGCGATTGGCGGTCATTTGGTTATGGGAATACATTTTACAATGATAAGCATCTTCGGAATTGTAGCCCTTTCCGGTATCGTGGTTAATGACTCCCTGATTCTTATCGATTTCATAAATCGGGCCATACGCAACGGAGTGGAGATTCATACGGCAGTAGTACAATCGGGCAAGGTCAGATTCAGACCGGTACTCCTTACATCCATTACAACCATTGCCGGACTCTTTCCGCTTCTTCTCGAAAGAAGCTTCCAGGCGCAGTTTCTTATTCCCATGGCCGTTAGTATTAGCTTCGGGCTTCTTGCCGCAACACTTTTAACACTCCTTTTTGTTCCCGCCCTTTATCTGATAGTGAATGATGTTAGAAATCTGTTTGTAAAGAAGTGAGACCTTTGCAAAACGCCCCCTTTTGTCCAATTTCTGTGTTAGGCTCAACATTTTGCACGAAGTGAAGCTTTAGCGCTATCCTCGAAATACTCAATGTATGCCTGCCTGCCCCGTAGGTCCGGCAGATCGTACTGGGGTGGTTAAAATTTTCGCCTGCCTTGAACTTGAACAAAATTGAACATTTTTCAAAGGTCTCGAAGCCCTTGCAGACCATATGACAGAGGATGAACGGCAGAGGACGGACGACAGAGGGCAGAGGACGGAGGGGCGCGGAGAGCGGACGACAGAAGACAGAGGACAGAGGACAGAGAGCAGAGGGCTGAGGACAGAAGACGGAAGACAGAGGGCGGATAACAAGTAACAAAAATGCAGGTTTATTTCATAATTAGCTTATGATGAACTAGTAAAAAATCTGATTTGGACGGTTTCGTAAAAAGTTTAAATTCAAGGTGTGCAAATTTTGTAATTATGAGGCGTACTTATAGTACGTTGAATGATTACGAAATGCAGCACAACGTCCCGCTGAACTGAAGCGGGAGGCTTTTTACGAGACCGTCAGCTTATAAATAACCCTATGGCAAGAAGTATCGGAGTTAGAATATTTATCACAACGTTCCTGCCCATATACGGCATAAGTTTTGGAATATCATCTGCGTATTTCAAAACACCCATCACCGTTGGAATTGCAATGACGATTGTGGCAAGGGCCAACAAACTTCCCAGGGGTAGAAAGCCTGCCAGATAACCAAAAATTATCGCCACAAAGGCGCCTGCGAGAAATATACTGTACACTTTTACACCGATTTTCTTTCCTTTTACAATTATCAGATGTCTTCTGCCGGCATTTTTATCTGCCTCTATATCCGGAAACTGGTTTAAAAGTAAAAGATCACTTACCAGGAAAAATGGGACAAGGGATGCAATAAATGATGTCCAGGAGTATGAGCCCGAAAGGACAAAGTCAGTGCCCATTACCATTAACGGGCCAAAACCCAACCCTGGAGCAATCAAGCAAAGAAAGGGGTTTTTGGTAAGCCAGTCTGTATAGGCAACAATTGTAAAAAGGCCAAGTACTCCCAACGGCAACAGCCAAAATCCCCTCACAAATAAGAAGTATATCCCTATAATAGCAGTAATAGCAATGGCGATAATGCCCGTAATCAATGCAAAGTGGGCTTTTTCAGGACTTTTAGGAAGGGTTCCGCTTCCGCCGCTAAACGGAGTAGGTTTAGTATTAAAGTCGAGTCCACTTTTAAAGTCGCTGTATTCGTTAAGGGCATTCACGCTTATATGTGCTGAAACGGCGCCGATAAAGACTAATATAAGGTAAAAAACACTGATTTCACTTCCGGTCCAGGTAGCAGTGGCCGCACCCAACCCCACACATGCAGGGTTTAATAATAGAAATGGCAAGCGCATGGGCCCTAAAACAGCATCACGATTTGTATTGCTCATCAGAAAATATCTCCTTTTGTCAGATTTCAGCCATCGTCAAATAGTTGAGTGGTTAAGTGGATGGGTGAGATCTAAATTTCATATTTCATGTCAATATACTTTTTAATACAATATTTCTCTTTGTCAATCAAATTTAACCTGTTCAATAGTTAAGATTCATTGCAGAGCTAAAATTCTGGGAATAAGTAGAACCACTATATGGAAAAAGTTAAAGGAACTTGAAATTGAATAATTCTAAAGTGAATTGAGGTCAGCTCTTATCAATATAAGAAACCAATCAACCACATGGGGATTACGTTGCCAAAACCAATATCGATATCATCTTTGAGGACGTAAGCATTTTCTTTCCCTGTTATCTGGTGCTTTCCCTTGCTTCGGCCGCCGACTTCGAACAGGTATTTATTATCAATAAGAAAATCGCCTTTTTCAGGAATACAAACCTGAAGTCCTGCACTGATTAATTGATGCTGAACAAATGTTTCTCTGACCGTTCCAATGGGATCTTCCCTGCTCAGTTCTCCTGATACAGCTCTAAGCAGGTTGGTATTTCCCAAATAAATCTTCGCTGGTTTTCGAGCAAGCTTTGCACCGGCCCCTTGAGCCTTGACACCTGACAGCAGGCCGGACTTTTCCAGGTAGTCCAGATATCCGTACAGAGACGGTTTGGAGATGCCCAGATCCTTTGAAATTTTTTCAATATTTGGTTTAAAGGGTGATGAAGTGGCAACAAGCCAGAGAATACGTTTCAGAATCGGAACGTTAACAGACTTCATGCCGGAGGTTGACACAATATCTTCATAAAGAACCTTTTCAATTATATTTCCAAGCTTTGCCAGGTATTCTTCCTTACCTTCCAGGAAAAACGGATAAATCCCATGGTCAATATAATCCTGAAAATACCCTAGTATGGGACTTTTAGCCACAACATCTGACGCAAAACCCATATGATCTTTCAGCAAATTTGAGAATTTGATGAAAGAAAATTCAATCTCTTCGGTCAGATGAAGATATTCTCTAAAGGAAAGCCCCGGCAGGTTGTAAAATACAGCACGCCTCGACAAATCGGCCTTTCCAAGTTGCAGGCCTAAGGCAGAACTACCTGAAAAAAGGATTTTTGCCTTTGGGAAGGAATCATAAAGGTTTTTTACCTCCTGCGGCCATCCTGCGTATTTGTGAATTTCATCTATTATAATGACTTCCCCTCCCATTTGAAAAAACCGGGATGCGATCTCGTAAATTCCAAGAGCTTCTACCCGAATATGATCTGCTGAGATATAAAGATATTTTGGAGATACAGAACCTGTTTCCACCAAATGCTGGAGTAAAAGTGTTGTCTTGCCGGCTCCCCGGCCACCAACAAGACCTATTAATCGGTTTGTCCAATTGATCCTTCCATAAAGGGACCGCTTATATTTTCGCGGAACTTGTTTCAGAAGATTGTCTTGAATACCAAAAAATGGGCTCAAGTCGATCATAGAGATGGCCTCGTAAAATACAATTTACGGAAATTAATATTATCGTAAACTTAAGTTAGCAGAATATAGAATTATCGTCAAGTATATTTTGCGAATTATACCATAAACACAATTAGACTCTAACTGCAGATATCGTTAAATCGTTAAATGGTTGAGTCGTTTTAATGCATGTTTTTTTTATACACCTTTATTTTAGCATACAATAATCAAAACCTGACTTGCTATTTTGAGTTTTTTTGTATGAATTGGAGTAATCGGGATTTTGATTTTTTAAGAAATCAATCAAAATTTTGACCGGATATCGATGGAATATACATGATACTATTCTCTTATCGCAGGGTTGGTTGTAAGTGTGATCTCAAGAAAATATCTCAGGTACGAATATCTTTTTAATTTAATCTTTCTATCAGCATTCGCTTCTTCTAAAATTTATTCCAGGAATAGGTTTTCCCAACACCCTAGGCGGCCCTGATGGCAAGAATTTCTTGCGTATCATCTTGAGAAATCTGTTTATTTCCCTTTTTGCAATTTCAACGGTCATGCTTATACGTATTTCCTTTCCGGATTTATCTTTTTATATTGTTTCTCATAGGCAGATAACCGGATAGGGATCCTTCCAGTTTTAAGTGCTTTGATCAGCTTGGCGTTCTTCCATAACACTTCAGTACGTGAAAATTGTGTTCCTTTAGTATTTTTTGTTGATGTTTCGATATATGCTTTTTCCCAACCCCTTTTCGCCGTTAGATAATCATTGTATAGATCGTTATCATATCCGCTGATCAGCAACATACATTTTGATTTGCGGCATAATTTCAGCAAATCTATGTGGAATTTTTCATTGTTGGCATCTATTTCATACGTTTGCTTTCGTTTTACAAAATACGGAGGATCCAGATAAACCAATGTTGCCGGCCTATATCTGAACATTGACAGCAATTCGATGCCATCCCGATTTTCAACCCTAACGCTTTTTAACCTTTCAACCACACGTTCAAGTCGTTCAGGCAAATTGTACCATCTATTCACCCGGGCTTCCCTGCCGCCCCTTGCATACGATTGGGAATATGAAAATCCGCTCATACTTGCCGGCGTGGCATTGACCGCCATCATATTTGCCACAAGGAAGCGCCGTGCCTTTTCAAAAGGGCCTATCTTATGTTCATTTTTGAAGGCGTTCTCATATTCCGCTTTGGCATACGGCGTCAATGCCACAGCCTTACACAGATCCTTTTGCCTTTTCCTTAATTGTTCAAAAAAATTAATTATACGATCATCAACATCATTTATGATTTCTATCGGCGCCGGCTGTTTGGCCAGGGTGATTGCCGCGGATCCACAAAACAATTCAACCCAACAATTGTGCGGCGGTAAATGTTCAATGACCTTTTTGGCAATACGTGTTTTGGCACCATAATATCCAAAAGGCGCCCTGACCGGCCAGGTTATTTTATCAAGATCATTTTCAATAGGGGTGGAATAATTATCTTTTGATTTGGGCATTAGCAATTTATCAACCTTCATTTTTTTGAATCAGATTACAGCGCGCAATATCCGTTTCAACTTTCCAGGTATCAGGTGAATCCAGGATCCTGGCAATAGGATCCGGTATCATTT
Source organism: uncultured Desulfobacterales bacterium (assembly GCA_964561845.1). Taxonomy (GTDB): domain Bacteria; phylum Desulfobacterota; class Desulfobacteria; order Desulfobacterales; family JAUVVS01; genus JAUVVS01. The sequence goes on from CAZLRK010000061.1 coordinate 13,755, forward strand.
TCAGTTTGTCCAGTGAAAAACTTTTATCCCGATTAACTGGCAGTAGATAGATGTAATAATTACTTTTCAGCAATTCAGCAACCTTCATTTCATTGCTGGTCAAGTAAAACCTATATGTATCAAGCGGTACCGCTTTCACTTCAATATATCTGTGTTCAATCTGATCACCTTCCAAAAGGGAAACACTTTTAATGTCATATCCAGCGGCTTCATTTTTCAAGGCAACGTGGGTAACGTGGTGTTTAAATTGTTTGCCAACCCTTGCCTTTTCAAACTTCAGTATTTCCAATTCGGCTTTACGGCCTATTTCATCTTTGTCCGCCAACCGCCGTTTCAGAATGTTGGGCGTTACCACCTTTGTGGATTCCTGGACCAATGCATACAGGTGGATCTGATCAGGTGCTATCAGGTATCTATCAGTGGCGGATCGATATTCCACAACACCGGCTTCAATCAGGAAATTACGAACATCACTGAATTCCGCACGATCCAAATCACCGGGCTGATATGTCAGTTCACCATTATTCAGCCCGAATTTTAAAAGGTATTGGAACAATTGATCCCTGTACGGGCTTTTCTTTTCCTGGATCAATGATAAGGCTTTGTTGGCAATTTCCTTTTCATCGATGTTTTCCGCAAGATCGCTGAATACACTGTTCACCCGGATACCCTTATCCGTATCCTTTATCCCGGTGATGTTTTGCAAAAAGGTAAATGTTTCATCATAGCGGGTGCCCTGATAATTGTACCGATCTTTGATCAGTGACCGCCTTTCCAAGTTTGTATGACTAAGAACTGAAATCAGATGGCAGATATTTTTTAATCGCAAATGTTCAAACATGGATTAATCCTGGCCAAACAAGCGTTCATATGCTTCCAGATCTTCATTGCCTTCAAACATATCCAAAGAATACACGGCATAATCCTGATCAATGATGGAATACATATTGTGGGCCTTTTTCCGTACATTATTCAGGATATCTTCATCAATGGTGTTTTCATACAACAGGAAATAGTAATGGGCTTCCTTTTCTTCTGATCCGCCCACACGGTGTATTCTATCCAGAGATTGCAAGTACTGGGCACAATTGTAACTCAGATCATAATAGATGGCGTTTGAACAGGTTTTATGCAGGGAAATGGATTCAGCACATGCGGCCGGGTTGGCAATCAGGATATCAATGCCGCCATCAGGGTTTACAAATCGGCTGATAATTTCTTCCCGTGTTAATTCATCCTTTACGGTTGAATTCTGTGTTGGTGTTGCACCGTAAATAAGTTCAGGATTGTGGCCGGCACCTTCTATCGTCCGCTTGATCAGTTTCAGAGTTTCAATGAAGTTTGACCAAATCACAACCTTTTCATTTTCACCGCGTAAGGCATTCACCATTTCCAGCATCTTTTCCACTTTTGCCGGCAATTCGATTTTATCATAATTCTTAACGATGTTTGAAATGGAAAAAATTTCTGTGATCAGTTCTTCATCATAATCCAGTAAGGCGGTTGTTAGAAGATGGATATATGATATGCATTGCCTAAGCCGCATCATCCGGCCCTGGCGTAACCGCATCAATACATCAAAGTTCCTTAAATAATCAGATTCTGATAGCTTCTTTACGTGTTCAACAATCGCATCATATATTTCCCTTTCCTTTTCATTCATATCGATCATCACCGGTTCATGAAAAACCTGATCAGCCAGATGTAAATCATCTTTGCGTACACGGTAAAATAAGGGCCCTATTTTTTCACCAAGAATTGAACCCGCTTTTTCAGCCTGATTATGTTTTGAAAAATAATGTATCTTATGTCGATCCTGTTCTGTGATCGGCGGCGATTCCGGCCACAGCACATCAAACAGATTGAATGCATCGGAAAAACTTTTGGGAAACGGTGTGCCGGTTAAAATACATCTTTTCCTAGAAAATCCGGCAATGTTCAAAATGGCATCAGCCCATTGCCCGCCAGGCTGTTTAATGTAATGTGCTTCATCGATAACCAGATAAACATTGATGCCGTGAAGCCGCATAAAGTTTCTTACATTCGGCCAATCCCGCTGAAGCGTTTGGAACGTTGTCAAATATAAATCGGAAACATCTTCCTTAGTTACTTTGTACCGTTCCTTCCTATCATCCACATCACCTCCAGCCAGTACTTCAAATTTAGGTTTTTTACCTAATACGTATTCATATTCAGATATCCATGGGCCAAAACAAGCCGGTGGGCCGACAACAAACAGGGTATCAATTTCACCGCGGCCTTTTAAATACTGGAAAACGGTTAATACTACTGTGGTTTTCCCACTGCCTGGTACAGAAAAATTGGCGCCGTTTTGAACGTTAAGAAGATGAAGGGCCGCTTTGATCTGGTGATCTTTCAGCACCCGGGGAATTTTTTCATTCAGGAAGGAAACAAAATCATTGGCCGGCGGTATATCAATATTGCCATCCTTTAAAGATTGGCCTTGGTGGATGGCCTGGACTAAAGCACCGGCACCGCATTCATACCGTTCATATATCTTTTCGGCGGCGGCATCCAGTTCAAGGATCTTTTCATTTTTATCAAAGTATTTTTTGATTTTAACGATAACATTAAGTGGATCATCCGTTTGCATCACAAATAAATTTTCATCTGTGCTGAAATTAAAGCCATAATACTGCAACTGGCTTTTATGCCTGGATGCCAGATATGAATCAGGCGCTTTTAAAATAAGCTGTGAATCTGTAAGTGCCAGCGTTGCTGTCATTTCTTTTTTCTAAGCCTTTTGAAATTCTTTTCGTATTCATACATCATCTGTTCTATTTCTTTTGCCCTGTTCTTGATATCAACAGCAAGCTTCCTGGCAATGGCATAATCCGCCACATTTACTTCATCAAGCTTCATGTTTTCATGAATTAATTTTTTGTAGGATGCCCGCAGTAATTCAATCGGCGTTTCTTTTTTGGTCAATTCAGCGTTATAATGTGCGGCCTTATTAACGTGATATGCAATTGTTTTTTTGTTTTTGGCCACCCATTTATCATCGATTTCAGAAGGGTTGTATTCAGTTCCACCTTCATCAAATTGTTCAGCGTGTGGCAGTTTCAGATCAACATCCCGACCTAACTTCAATAGTTCTTTTTTTCCATCATTATCCCTGCAATACTTTGGAATCTGCCGCATTATTTCGTGAACTTTGGGCATATCCGGGATTTTCCGCAATCGAATAATATTAAAAGCGGCGGTTTCCAGATCCCCCACATCATCTTCTTCAATATTGAATTCGATCATCCGATTGGGTTTTTTAAACGTATCATAATAAGTAATGCTGTAATCATGGAATGCTTGCCATCGGCCTTCACGATCTGTTCCACCGGATGAAATATTTTTGTATTGGCCTTCACGGCCCAGCGTTTCCAAATACCGGTCTACACACCACAACGGGCGTATGTATTTTTTCTCATAAACATTGGCGGCCTTTTTTAATTCAGCTTCACTTTTTTCTGTATTACTTGAATCATCTCTAAGTTGTTCTGCTAACGTAAGCCCAACTTCAATTTTTCGTACAATCGACAAGGCCCGGTCAAAACCATAATATTCACTTTTCCCACTGCTTTGAAGCTGATATCGGTTTTCAATCGTTTCAATTTCTTTCAGTGTTGGCGGGCCGCCTTCATCCCCCAGGCCAGGTAGAATTACCACCTTCATGTATTTGAATTTTTCATTATTGGGATGTTTTTTCAGCAACTTTTCCATCACCATTTTGCGGCGGTTACCATTGATGAGAAAACCGTCACAAGTAATGATCGCTGGATCAATTTGCCCGTATTGAAGGACAGAAGCACGTAATTCAGCTGTTTTTTCTGGATCTTTTTTAGCTAAAAAGTCCCGAATTACTGCTTGTGAATCATCATCTGATTCATCTAGGGGCCGGACATTTTTTTCGTAATCCATCACATCGGATGATATCCGGCCGTTTTCCTTCCGGTACCGTAAGCGGTCAATCGGCACCTTTAACACATCCCGTTCTTCACCTTCCTGAAGTTCATCCCTGAAATTTATTACGGCTAATGATGGCCTGGCTGTTTTCCTGGCCGTTGCCTGAATTTCTTTTTGGAAATCTTCAATAATTACGCGTACGGCGTCCTTCTTCATAGTGGCCATAATCGCACCCCCGGATAGGAAATATTTATGGATCTAATTATAAACTGATTTGGAAATTGAAAAGTTGGGATTGGAACATTTTAAGATATACCTAAATAATGTTTATTTGTAAAGATCAATTGAATTAGATTCACCCTAACGAAATCGGTAACTGTCAGATCAAGTCTAAACAAATAGAATAAAATGATAAAATTTTATATAAGAAAAGAGGACGTCCTCTTTTCTTGTGAGCATTTGATATTTTCTATTTTTCCTTTGTCTCATCCCAAAGACCACAGACACCATTGTACCAGCCTAACTCCCATATGCAAAAGAGTTCATTCATGACTACATTCTCTGGAAAATTCCATATTCTTTGATATCCATTGCTCAGCTCAAAATATCACCCACCTCAAAAACCTTTTATATGTCTGAGTGTGCCACGAGCGCACTTTAAGTATAAAGAAAGTGTGCGTAACTGCGCAAAAGATGAGGGTGGGCCCCTCGGAACCGGCTTGCAGGAGCAGGTTTCAAACCGCCTTAAGCTGCGCTGGTAAAGAGCCAGGGTGGTGAGCGTTAAGGAAAAGGTCCCGTTAGACGGGATCAGGTAAGGATCAAGGA
>CAZLRK010000062.1:0-18406 GCA_964561845.1 uncultured Desulfobacterales bacterium
AAAACTTGCTTCCACCTCAACCAAGAAAGGGAATACAGATTCAGAATCAGAGTAATACGATTACGTATTATAATTAGATTATTGATTTAAGCGCTTGAATTACACATAAAGCATTTAAAAAGAATCACGAAAACACGAAAGATTGAAATCACGAAATAAAATTTTATCTTTCGTGTTTTTGTAATTTCGTGCTTTCGTGATAAATATCTTTTGTATGTTTTAGGTTTATCAGGATTAGGAACAATAAACTTTATATTCTTAGGGTTTCAGCTTGTACAGCATAGATGTCTCGGTAAAAATACGTTACCGAATTTATGAGTTAGAGTATTTAAGGCTTACGCATAATATAAAAAAAAATAAAAAACCATGTTAACAATCGGAAAAAGGCCTAAACAATTATCGTGGGCAACACATAGGCGTTGGATATGGATTTCAATTTTTGCCGTTTCATTTGCATGGGTTGAAAGTGCGGTTGTTGTCTATCTTCGCGAAATTTACTTTGATGGATCGTTTTACTTTCCAATCGTTGTTAAATGGGAGGATGGCAAGCGCGTGGTTGACACCCTCATGCGTATTGAGTTCGGGAGAGAGATCGCCACGATTCTTATGCTTGTAGCAGCGGGCAGCATGGCAGGAAAGAATGCTATGCAAAAGTTTTGTTTCTTTATGATTGCATTCGGGATCTGGGATATATTCTATTATTTTTGGCTCTGGATCATGGTTGGATGGCCCGAGAGCCTCATGACATGGGATCTTCTGTTTTTCATTCCCCTTCCCTGGGTGGGGCCGGTTATAACACCTCTTTTAATTGCAATTACAATGGTAGTCGCCGGTTTACTTATTATCTTTTATGATGAAAAGGGCTGTGAGTTCCACTGGCGTTGGTATGACTGGGTTATTGAATTGGGTTGTGGTTTCCTGATGATTGTTGCTTTTTGCTGGGATTGGAAAAACATCATACGCATTCCCGACGGTGTGCTTCGCAGCGGTATCCCGAATCAGTTTGCCTGGTGGCTATACTTGCCCGCATATATCTTTTCGGTAATCTATTTTGCGGTGAGGTTAAGGCAGATAGTCTCTGTCGAAATATATCATAAGTAGCTTTTAATTCCAGATATCGTCAAATAGTTGAGTGGCAAAATAACAACCTAACCACTCAACCACTTAACGAGGTCTGAATTTACAATAGTTTGGCATCACTAAATAACTTGGGCAAATCGAGTTTGTTAACGATTTCAGTAAAAATTTCTCCAAGAACCATCTCAGCCTCGCCACTACCAAACAATCTTAACCGTTCAGCTTTGCCGCTAGCCGTTTGATTGGACATAATTTTATCATCCTTAATCAAGCTGGCTTCGTACATAATATGCACCGTCCATTTTCTGTCTACAAGATCCAGAAGAAAATCTTTTATGTCAATCTTAATTTCGGGTTCATTTTTTTTCCGTAATCCTAATACTTCTATACCCGTGCTTTCAAACCTTTTCATAAAAGTTTCTTGAAAAAGTGAAGGAAGATCAAAGACTCCCATTAAAGCTCCATCTTGTTCGTTTTTTTTAACAAGAGAAAGCGAAAAGAGGCCGGTAAAATTTTTTATTTTTTTTTGCGCTTCCTCACTAAGTAAGGTTTTATCAGTTCTTTTGTCTTCTAACTTTAAAAAGACTTTTTTACCCTTAAGTTCATCCAATATCGATGGGAGGTGATAATTGATCTTTATATGTGATGTCTTAGAGCATGCGCTGATTATTGTTCCAATAGCCAGTATGACGAAAAACAGCTTAACATATTGATTTGATTTCATTGTTGTGTCCTCCATGCACTTTTTAAGTTCAAAGGTCTCAAGTATTTTGCCGATTGTCTTTCTTTATATTTCTGGCTAATAAGATTTTCAAGTTATGTCAAGGGAAAGTGAGTAGTTTTTCAGAAATAAATGTAAAAAAGAGCTTTTTATTCTTGCAAAACACAAAATTTCGTTATAAATATATCTTTTTACATTAGTGATGTCAATAAGGGCTCGAAGGGATTGTGCTTGTACAATCCAATTATAGTAATCCAACAAACGCAAAGGAGGAACAAATTATGAAATTTTTTAAATTATGTTTAGTGATGTTGGCAGTGGTCGCTTTGACAGGTGTTGCCATGGCGGGCACTCTGGATGATGTCAGGGCAAAAGGGTTTATTCAGGCCGGTGTTAACGGTGACTTATTCGGATTTGGAAAACCTGATGAAAAAGGTATCTGGAAAGGCCTCGATGTGGATACTGCCCGCGCCATTGCAGCAGCGATTTTCGGCGATGCAAATAAGGTAAAATACACGCCTCTTACGGCAAAAACCAGATTTACCGCTCTGCAATCCGGTGAGATTGACGTGCTCACTCGAAACTGTACGCAGACACTTGGACGTGACACTGCTCTGGGCCTTGATTTTGTTCAGGTTAATTACTATGACGGTCAGGGTTTTATGGTTTCCAAAAAACTGGGTGTAACAAGTGCCAGAGAACTGGATGGCGCCGCTGTTTGTGTTCTTCCGGGTACGACAACAGAACTTAATGTTGCTGACTATTTCCGTGCAAATGGTATGAAAATGAAACCTGTTGTTATTGAAAACACTGCTGAATTAGCCAAGGCCTTTTTCGCAGGCAGATGCGACTGCCTCACGTCTGATGCTTCCCAGTTAGCCGGTACACGTGCTGTTGCCGCCAATCCCAAAGATTACATAATTCTCCCTGAAATTATTTCCAAGGAACCCCTGGCGCCTGCAGTTCGTCACGGCGACAACCAGTGGAAGGATATCGTTAACTACTCGGTGCTTGCTTTGATAAACGCTGAAGAGATGGGTATCACCTCAAAGAACGTGGATAAAATGCTCAAAAGCAAAGACCCGAAAATCAAGCGCTTTCTTGGTGTTACAAAAGGCAATGGAAAAGCCCTTGGACTTGATGAAAAATGGGTCTACAATATTATCAAGCAGGTAGGAAACTACGGCGAAATTTTCGAACGTAATGTTGGCGTTAATACACAACTCGGAATCGAACGCGGTCTGAATGCACTTTGGATCAATGGTGGTCTGTTGTATTCCGCACCTTTCAAATAATCGGACAGAAATTGTTATGTCCGATACAAAAGTTCGTATCCCAATTGAGTAAAAAACCAATTGGGAGTTATTCGTTATTTGTTATCAGTTAATCGTTTAAAAGGAATAATATCCGTTTTTATATTTCATCAGTCATAGATTTATAAAATTAGACGATCAACAAATTCTAATAACGAAACACTATTAACAATTAACGCCTAATTGAGCATTGTTTTCGCTCAATTAGGGTCGTATAATGTTATCGGACCGGCAAATCGATAGCAGTAAGATATTATAAGGCTGTCAGGCTGATTCCATTACCTGACAGCCTGAGACCCCTGTAAAACGCCCCCTTTTGCCCAATTTCTGTGTCAGATTCAAATTTTTATCCTCAAAATACTCAATGTATTCCTGCCTGCCCCGTAGGTCCGGCAGATCGTACTGGGGTGGTTAAAATTTTCGCCTTCCTTGAACTTGAACCCCGGTTAAATATAAAAACAGATTTAACGGGGCAGGCAAAATTGAGCATTTTTCAAAGGACTCAGCCTATATATTTGAGATTTACTAAAAATGCGGCAAAACGAAAATAATTCAAAAGGAAATACTCCCACCGATGCGGTTCCATTTTTAAATGACCCTAAAAAAAGGTCGATATTGTACCAGATCTTTACGATACTGATGGTGGGACTGCTTGCATTCTATCTGATTTCAAATACTATTAAAAACGTTGAAAATCAATCTATCGCAACCGGTTTCGGCTTTCTTCAGAAAGAGGCCGCATTTGAAATAGGCGAATCACCTATTTCATATTCCGCTGCGGATATTTATGCCCGGGCACTTTTTGTAGGTATCCTGAACACGTTAATTGTATCATTTGTGGGAATCATACTCACGGTTATACTAGGCACTTTAGTAGGGATAGCCAGACTTTCTTCAAACTGGCTTGTATCGAAGATCGCCGGAGCCTATATAGAGGTTTTTCAGGATATACCGATTCTTCTTCAGCTTTTTTTCTGGTATGCTTTATTTTATAATACGCTTCCGGTCCCCAGAGAAGCCATGAATCCTTTTGCAGGAGTTTTTTTAAGTAATCGAGGCCTAGTGTTCTCTGTACCAGAATACAATCCCGTATATAAATATATGATAATTACGTTTGTCATAGGTTGTATTATCGTTTATTTTATGCGGAGATGGGCAGTAAAAAGACAGGAAAAGACTGGAAAGTACTTTCCTGTCTTCAAAGTATCTTTAGGGGTTCTGATAGGACTTCCTCTTTTAATGTGGTTGATAGGGGGCGCGCCGATTGCAATGGATACCCCTGTTCTGAAGGGATTTAACTTCAAAGGGGGCAGAAACATCAGTCCTGAATTTACCGCGCTCCTGCTCGGCCTCGTACTTTATACTGCTGCGTTTGTAGCCGAAGTGGTTCGTGCAGGCATTCAATCGGTAAGCAAGGGACAGACTGAAGCTGCGATGTCGCTGGGTCTCAAGCCAACTCTTGTGTTGAACCTTGTGATTCTTCCCCAGGCGCTACGCGTTATAATTCCACCCTTGACGAGCCAGATGCTGAACCTGACGAAAAACAGCTCCCTGGCGGTTGCAATAGGATATCCTGACTTTGTTTCAGTAGCAGGCACGGCCATAAATCAGACAGGTCAAGCCCTCGAGGGGGTCGCGCTGATGATGATAGTATATCTTACTTTAAGTCTGCTTACATCGGCTTTCATGAATTGGTATAATAAAAAAATGGCGCTTGTGGAAAGATAAGTTTATTTTAATAATCATGAGTGAAATCAACCAAGATACCGCTGTTGAAGATATAAAACCTCCTGTTACGAGCATTGGAGTTATCGGATGGGCTAGGAAGAATCTATTTAACAATATTTTCAACTCAATCTTGACCATAATAGTTCTATATGTTTTGTGGGCGGTGATACCCCCCTTTGTTCGCTGGGCCTTCATAGACAGCCTTTGGTATTCGACAGGAGCGGAATGTAAGGGAACAGGTGGCGCATGCTGGTCGATTATTCCTGCAAATATCCGGTTCATTTTGTTCGGTTTTTTTCCGTACGAATCTCAGTGGCGCCCGCTTTTAGCCATGATTATTCTGATAAGCCTTTTATTTTATAGCAGGAATAGAAATCACTGGAAGAAGTCTTTGGCCTATGCTTGGATGACCGGCCTGATTATCATTGGCCTGCTAATGAAAGGGGGGCTTTTCGGACTGGCCCCTGTCGAGAGCACTCAATGGGGAGGGCTTCCCCTGACGCTTTTGTTGTCTGTCTTTGGATTGACCGCTGCATATCCACTGGGTGTTGTCCTTGCCCTGGGACGGCAGTCCAAGATGAAAGCCGTCAAGATACTTTGTATTATTTATATTGAAATGATTAGGGGTGTGCCTCTTATTACCCTTCTTTTTATGTCGTCGGTAGTATTTCCTTTGTTTTTACCCGAAGGTGTTACGGTCAACAAGATCTTAAGGGCGCAAGTGGCTATAATTTTATTCACGGCAGCATACATTGCGGAAGTAGTTAGGGGCGGGCTTCAGGGGATGTCAAGAGGCCAATATGAGGCGGCTGAATCACTTGGGCTCAATTATTATCTGACCATGCGGCTTGTGATCCTGCCACAGGCATTAAAAATGGTGATTCCCCCAACTGTCAGCATCCTAATTTCAGCTTTTAAAGATACCTCCCTTGTGGTGATAATAGCGCTGTATGATTTATTAAAGACCACCCAGACCGTACTTGCAGACCCCAGGTGGATGCCGTTTTCATCGGAAGCATATATTTTTGTGGCGCTGATTTATTTTGCCTGCTGTTTTTTTATGTCCAATTACAGTAGGAGGTTGGAAGATGAATTAAATACCGATCTTTAATATTGATGAATTCGTAAAAAGTCGAATTCATAAGGCTAAAATGTTACAATTGTTCTATAAAGCGGAGAAAACAGATGAACACGGCACTTGAAAAAGAGACATTAGAAAAACCGATCGTGGAAATCATTGGTATGCACAAATGGTTTGATGATTTTCATGTACTAAAAGATGTCAACCTTACTGTCCAGAAAAAGGAAAGGATCGTTATTTGCGGTCCTTCCGGATCTGGGAAATCGACATTGATAAGGTGCATTAACAGGCTGGAGCAACATCAGCGTGGTCAAATAATTGTCGATGGCATCGAATTGACAAACGATATTAAAAACATCGAGAAAATTCGTGCCGAAGTGGGGATGGTTTTTCAACATTTCAATCTTTTTCCACATTTGACTATAGTCGAAAACCTCGCGCTTGGCCCGATCTGGGTAAGGAAGGTTCCAAAAAAGGAAGCCGAAGAGACTGCCATGTATTATCTCGAAAAAGTACACATAGCAGAGCAGGCAGATAAGTATCCCGGACAGCTTTCGGGCGGTCAGCAACAGCGTGTTGCCATAGCGCGAAGTCTTTGTATGAAGCCGAACATGATGCTCTTTGATGAACCCACATCGGCTCTGGACCCGGAGATGATCAAGGAAGTGTTAGATGTTATGATTGAACTTGCCAGGGAAGGGATGACAATGATTGTAGTCTCTCACGAAATGGGTTTTGCCAAGAGCGTGGCCCATAGGGTGCTTTTTATGGACTATGGCCAAATTGTGGAAGGAAACACACCTGAGGAATTTTTTACTAACCCTCAACATGAGCGTACTAAACTCTTTCTTAGTCAGATATTATGAGATCTTTGCAAAACACCCCCTTTTGTCCAACCCTGTTAAATAGGCTTCGCCGTCTCGCATTGCGAGAATTTAACAGGGTAAATTTCTGTGCCTGCCCCGTGAAATGCGAAGCCTATTTCTCTGAGGTTAGGCTAAAATTTTGGCACGCAGTGAAGCTTTAGCGCTATCCTCGAAATACTCAATGTATGCCTGTGGTTAAAATTTAATTACCTTTGAAGTGGCTTTGTTTTTAAACAGCTAAAATATTACAAAACATCATGTTTTTTGCGTAATAAAAATGTCTCTTTTGGGATATGGTATCTCAATCCCCTCTTTATCAAATTCTTCTTTTACTTTGTCTGTTACATAAGAAATAGTGTCCATTCTCTTACGGGCATCATCAATCCATACTCTAAGCTGAAGATCTACTGAAGATTCACCAAAAGTTCTGACAACAGTTTTTGGAGGCGGATCTTTTGCAATCCATTCGGCTGAATCCGCAACGTTAAATATGATATCCTTGACTTTTTGTATATCTACGTCATAGGCAACACCAATATTTATTCTGACCCTTATTTTGGAGGAGATTATCGTATAGTTAACTATATCCCTTTTCATGATTTCATTATTAGGAATAATGATCACAATATTATCTGTTGTTTTGATCTTAGTGGCTCTGAGGCCGATATCTATAACATCTCCCCATGTGGAGCTTCCGGAAGGAGCACTCCAAACTTCGATTCGCTCACCGATTTCAAATGGCCGATCAATAATTAACAACACACCGGCGATTAGGTTTGAAAGTGTATCCTTGGCGGCAAAACCGATTGCGATACCTGCCACGCCAGCACCTGCGATAAAGGGCATGACATTAATACCCAAAATATCTAAAGCCAAAATTATCGCGATTCCATAAACAATGACACCCGCAAATTTTTTAAGAATGTCGAAAATAATATCATCAATTTTAGTTTCGGTTTTATCTGAAAATTTATTTTCTAAATATTTAAGTGTAATGATTATAAAATCTTTTACAGGACCTGTTAAAAGTATAATAAAAACGGCATGAAAAATCTTTTCCAAAAGATGTGTATCAAAAATTCTGAAGATATATGAACCTGTTACAAGCAGCAGAACATAGATGAAAGTTTTTCGGGCAATAACAAAAATACGTTTGTTGAATTGCACAAATTTATATTTTGTTATTTTTTTCTCGATAAAAATAAGTATTCGTTTGAAAATAAACCAAACAATAAATGAACCGGCTATAGCAGCAATAGCCTTATATATTATAATTATGTAATCTGCATTTTTATCAAGTATCGATTTGAGCATATCAAAGAAAGCATAAAAGATATCCATACACCACCTTTAGTAAATATTCAAATTATAGTCAATGTTATTTCAGTATTTTAGTATGTTCTTATGAATTGACATATTATGATGTTTTTGTTATGTATTTATTGTAATCGTTCACGGGTTCATGGTTCAGAGGTTCAGAGTTCAGAAATTGTAGGTTCACCTCACAAATCTGAACTGTGCACAATATTGCAGAATTCATTCGAGCCTTAAAATTAGCCGAGCGAGCTTGTACTGATAATAAAAGCAAAAATATGAATAAATCGTAAACCCTGAACCCTGAATCCTGAACCCTGAACCTCTGAACGGTGAACGGTTACTATTTACTTTGGATAACCTAACTATCGGGATAGTTTCAAATGAATCCTAAATCTGAAATTGATGATTCACATGCAAATAAAATCGAAAATCGGCACTTGAAAGATACGATTGTTGCGTTACGAGAAGAATTAGAGAGACTAAAGATCGAAAATGAAGAAAGAATACAAAATTCTCTTGTCCGTGCAAACAGAGAAATTGCTCAGCTTAAAGATACGATAGCCGCTATGCGCAATGAAATGGAAAATATGAAGTTTGAAAAAGCAGACAATATACAGAAAGACCTGAGCGGTGCCAACAATGAGATTGTACAGTTCAAAAAAACAATAGCTGCGTTACGTGAAAAAATGGAGCTTAAAGAAAATACATATAAAGAAAATATGCAGAAAATAAAGCTAAACGCAGCAAATGAGGGAAAACAACTTAAAAAGACGATAAATGCTCTACGTGATAAACTGGAGGTAAAAAATGAAACCTAGCTCTAACCATAAGCAGGGCGGAAAACCCGGTCAGAGCAATTTTTCAATCGCAAAAGAAAGAAAACTCCAGCAGACTGAGACGCTGCTCAATATTTCAAAAAAAATGGCAGCTGTTGAAACGCTGGGCGAAGTTCTTGAGGCACTCGTAGATGTCACTGTGTCAGAGTTGAATGCAGATCGAGGCACTATTTTTTTAAACGATGATAAGACCGGAGAATTGTACTCCCGTATCGCCACGGGAAATATTGGACGCGAAATCAGAATTATGAATGATAGCGGTGTGGCCGGCCATGTATTCACTACTGGTAAGAGTCTGGTTATTCACGATGCTTATTTAGATGACCGTTTTAATCGCAACATTGACGAACAAACCGGTTACTCCACTAAATCCATACTTTGTGTTCCGATCAAGACAGTTAATGATGAAATTATTGGTGTTGCTCAAGCTCTCAATAAGAAAAAGGGAAGATTTACCAAGAAGGATGTAATTCTCTTTGAAGCCATGACAATGCAGGCTACAATTTCTCTGCAAAGCACACAATTCGTTGAGCACATGAAGATGTCCCGGCTAAAGGAGATGGAATATTTTGATGTTATCTCTGATTTAATTTCTGAGATTGACCTGAGTGTCCTTCTACAGAAGGTTATGGCTGAAGCCACTAAAATGTTAAACTGCGAGCGTTCGACACTTTTTATCAATGATGAGAAGACAAATGAACTTTTTTCACAGGTGGGCGAGGGATTAGGCGCAACGCAAATCCGTTTTCCCAATCACCTGGGGATCGCAGGGACAGTCTTTACATCCGGGGAGTCTGTGAACATTCCCCATGCATATGCTGACCTCAGGTTTAATCCGGACTTCGATAAAAAAACAGGTTTCTTTACGCGCTCCATACTCTGTGTGCCGGTTATAAATAAAGATGGCAAAACCATAGGAGTAACCCAGGCATTAAACAAACGGGGGGGACCGTTTTTAAACGAAGATGAGTCTCGTTTGAAAGCTTTCACAGCCCAAATTTCCATTGCTCTTGAAAATGCAAAGCTCTTCAATGATATCCAGAACATGAAGAATTACAGTGAGAGTATGCTGGAAAGTATGTCTAATGGTGTGATTACCCTGGATGAAGATGGAAAGATTGTTACTTGCAATGAGGCCGTCTTACGCATAATGAAAATTTCGATGGATGATATTCTCGACCGACACTCTGAAGATTTTTTTACCGATACCAATGCATGGATATTAGAAAGAATTGAACGGGTTGAAGAGACACAGGAATCCGACATTACCATTGATGCTGATTTCGAATTCGGGGGAGAAAAACTATCGATAAATTTGACTATCTTACCTTTAATTAGTGTGGATCAAAAAAAGTTGGGGTCGATGATTATGATTGAAGATATCAGTAGTGAAAAGCGTATGAAGTCGACCATGTCACGATATATAGACCCGGCGCTAGCCGATCAGCTCATGGGTAAGGACGAAGACATTCTAGGCGGTAAAAGCGCTATCGCTACAATACTTTTTTCGGACGTTCGCGGCTTTACAACATTGACAGAGGAACTTGGCGCACATGGAACCGTATCATTATTGAACGAATATTTCACAATTATGGTGGAATGCATACAACATGAAGGGGGGCATGCTTGATAAATTCATCGGAGACGCTATTATGGCTGCGTTTGGTATGCCGATTGCCAATGACGACGAGGATAGGGCAGTTCGTGCTGCCATTTCCATGCTTAATGAACTGAACATCTGGAATGCAAAACGTTTGTCAAACGGTAAAAAGCCGATAAATATAGGTGTCGGGCTTAATACTGATTCGGTTGTTTCGGGTAACATCGGCTCCCCCAAGCGGATGGATTACACGCTGATTGGAGACGGCGTGAACCTTGCCGCCCGGCTGGAGAGCGCATGTAAACAATATTTTGCAAGTATTCTTATCAGTGAAAATACTTACAAGAAATTAAAAGGC
Organism: uncultured Desulfobacterales bacterium; assembly: GCA_964561845.1. Classification (GTDB taxonomy): domain Bacteria; phylum Desulfobacterota; class Desulfobacteria; order Desulfobacterales; family JAUVVS01; genus JAUVVS01. The sequence continues at coordinate 10,898 of CAZLRK010000062.1, forward strand.
ACTTACCGAATACGCGAAATAGACAGAGTAGTGGTAAAGGGAAAAACAGAACCGGCTGTCATTTACGAGGTTCTCGATTACCACAATGAAGAGACGTTTCCCAATGTAATGTCGGCAGTTAACTATTTCAATCATGGTATAACGCTGTATAGAGAGGGTAAGTGGAACAAGGCTGTCGATGCATTCAAAGAAACACTAAGTCTCAACCGGGAAGATAACCTTTCACAGATGTATATTGAAAGATGTAAACATTTGCAAGAAGATCCACCTGTAGACGACTGGGACGGAGTTTGGAGGTTGTCAACGAAGTAAAGAGTCGAGACCTTTGCAAAACGCCCCCTTTTGTCCAGTTTCTGTGTTAGGCTCAAATTTTAATCCTCGAAATACTCAATGTATGCCTGTGGTTAAAATTTGAGCCTGCCTTGAACTTGAACAAAATTGAACATTTTTCAAAGGTCTCGAGTCAGTAACTTCTCAAAAAGGTATGATAAACGCTACGGGCTATGCGTTTCGGTGAGCAGGGATTAGGTGATCGGTTATTGGTTGCTATATTAAGAATAGAAGCTATCAGTCCCGCCGAGGACGGGATTAATCATTGAATTCAACATTCCTCCGACCGAAGTATAGCGTTTCAGACAAACACCGATTACTGATCACTCTTTACTAAAGGTGTTGGTTGCACCCATTTATTTTTTCGGCCATCGTAAAACCATTTATCCGGAAAACCTCGGCGCAGAACAAAGGTAGGTTTTTCCGCCCAAAGAATAAGTTTTTCGTATGCCTCTTGAATTTTTCTAAATGTTGGGGCGTCACCTCCGAGATCAGGGTGATGTTTTTTTACCTGGTTACGATAAGCGCTTTTAATTTTCTTTTGTAATTGAGGAGAGTCCAATTCTGATTTGCTGAGCTTAAGGTGGATAACGGATGCGCCCTTAGTGGCTGGGATTTTAGTTTCCAGAGGTTTAATAGACTCAATGGAGTTATTATTGAAATTCGCCTGTTGTAAAATATGACCGGAGGCAATGTAATTTTTATTAGTTCTTTTTTTCTCAGCCCACCATGCATTTCCCAGTAAGTTTGCCATTTTACAGAAATCCTCAGCAGGTTCATTGCCAAGAGAACGAGGATAAATATAACTGAATATCTCCTTGGAACCATAGGGTAACACGTCCATAATTATATTCTTGTCAGTAAAATAAAAAGTTGCATAACGCGTATTTAAAGCTTTCAGCAAACCGGTTCTTAAGTTAAGTTTGTATCTAAGCTTCTGGCGGCAGTCTATGGAACAATATCTGCGTATACCTATATTTTTCGTTGTACCGCATGATAAACATCCGATTTCTTTCTCCTCTTGAAGCTTGGATATATTCTTTTTTAAGATTTTTTTCACCATTTGCATATCCTTTTCCGAATAAAATATAATAGGGAATAGAAGATTATATGTCAAAATAAAAGGAGAACAATATGAAAAAAGAAAAGCTTCATTATGGCTGGATAGTCATCTTTATGGGGCTCCTAACCACCATTGCATCACATGGATTTGGACGTATGTCCTATACAATCATTCTTCCTGCAATGAAAGACGGCCTTGGTTTTAACTATACCCAGCTGGGACTTTTAGGAACCGGAAATTTTATCGGCTATCTCACAATGGCGATCATCGGTGGTTTTTTGGCTGCCCGATACGGCGCTCGTATAGTTATCACCATGGCTTTAATTCTAATGGGAATTACAATGATTTTAACGGGTCTATCCCAATCATTTGAGTTTGCCATGGCCATGCGATTTTTTACGGGTTTGGGCAATGGGGCCGCTTTTGTACCGGCTATGGCATTAGGTTCGACCTGGTTTGCCGTAAAGAAAAGGGGTTTTGCCTCAGGGATAGTCTCCGGGGGGATCGGAGCAGGAACCTTGATATCGGGCCTAATAGTTCCACCGATTTTAGATGCATATAATCAAGCCGGATGGCGTTATTCCTGGTACATTTTAGGTTGCGCAATATTGTTGATTGCAGTTGTTGTGTTTATGTTTGTGCGTAGCCGCCCGGAGGATAAGGGTCTTCAGCAAGTTGGAGCAGATGAGAAAGAGGTTGTCCCGGCTACTTCATCAAATGCAAACAAAGTATCATCTCTTAAATGGACAAAGATTTATAAGATGGGCTCTGTCTGGTATCTGGGCCTGGTCTACTTTTTTTATGGTCTGTCTTACATTATTTATATGATTTTTTTTGCAGCTTTTCTCGTAAAAGAAATGGGCCTAAGCCAGTCGTGGGCCGGCGGCTTGTGGGCCATGGTCGGAGGATTAAGCGTTTTTTGCGGAGTGATTTGGGGGAGTATATCTGATCGACTTGGAAGAAGCAGGGGCGCGGCTCTGGCTTACTTGGTGCTTGGTCTATCCTATATCATCTTTGCGTTGATCAAAGTAAAATTCGGTTTTTATTTGTCGGCAGTTATGTTCGGGCTTACAGCCTGGAGCATACCGACAATTATGGCCGCGGCGGCCGGTGATTTTGTAGGTCCAAAGTTGGCGCCCGCCGGATTGGGTTTTATTACCTTATTTTTTGGAATCGGTCAAACGTTGGGACCGGCCATTGGAGGATATTTGGCAGACGTTAGTAATTCCTTTTCTATTCCATTTTTGGTGGCAGGTGGAATTTCCATGATAGGGATGATTTTTTCTTTATATCTTAAAAAAATCTTGAGGTGAGTGGTATGTGCGATTATAGTAAGGACCAAGAATCAAAATTCTATCTTTTTGGGTGGATTCTATTTTTAGTATGTGCTGTTCTTTTCATAGCATCAAGTATAAAAAACCATGATATAATAGCCCTTGCTGCTAGTATTGTTTTCTTTATCGCGTGCGTAGTTTTCATTATTCCTCTTTTGAGAACAATCAATGGGCACAAAACACAAAAAATGTTGAAACAAGAGAAAAAGCAATGAGCAAACTTTCAAATAGACAATGGGAAAATCTTGTAGTTTCACCTGACAATGTCCTGGATTATATTAAGCCGGGGATGAATATTTTTTTAGGAAGCGGAGTTGCAGAACCCCGTACCCTGATGAAAAGTCTTTTTGAATCCGATCGTGGTAATACAAAAGACCTGGGACTGATTCAACTTACCAGTCATGGGGATATCCTTTCATTAAAAGAACTTGATTTTCAAAATTACCGCCTTAAAACTTTTTTTTCCACCCTGGTGTCAACCGAGGCAATTATATCCGGAAATGTTGATTTGATCCCGGGTCGTATTTCCCAGATACCACGAATTATTAAATCCAAACGGATTCCTATTGATGTGGCTTTTATTCAAATCACGCCACCCAATGAAGCCGGATATTCCAGCTTTGGAGTGGCCGTTGATATTGCCAGGGAAGCCATGGAGCAAGCCTCATTGGTGGTGGGTGAAATCAACACCCAGGTTCCTTTCACGTTTGGAGACACCATTGTTTCCATTTCGGATTTTGATCTGCTGGTAGAGTCTACGGAACCGCCAATCTATTTTAAGCGTTGGCCGGTTCATTATGTCATGGATAAAGTGGCGGCCAATGTAGCACAGGTGATTGATGATGGGGACTGCATCAGCTTTTTCACCGGCTCTTTGTACGAGGCTGTAGGCAGAAACCTTGTCCACAAAAAACACCTGGGCATCCATTCACCTTATTTTACTGATACCTTGATGGATCTGGTTGAAAGTGGCGCCGTCACCAACTATCGCAAGGCAGTTTTCAGGGGTAAATCAATTACTTCCTATGCACTGGGAACACCTGAGCTGATGGCATGGCTGGATAGAAATCCCCTGGTTGAATTCCAGAGTATAGACCAGGTGTTTGACCCGATTCAAATCGGCCGCAATCCTAATTTTGTGGTTGTGGATGAGGCAAGAAAAGTGGATCTGTTAGGCAGGATTGCATTCCCTGCCGGTAAGGGGGATGTTGTTTCGGGTCCGGGTCAGATTGCAGACCTGATTACAGGCGCTGAAGTTTCCCATGGTGGACGTACCGTGATTGGACTGCCAAGTCGAAACTCTAATGGAGAACCCAACATTGTGGTGATGCTTCAGGATCTACGCAACCAGTTCCATATGCGCGAGTCAATTGATATGGTGGTTACCGAATACGGAATCGCCAACTTGAAATGGCGTTCATTACGTGAACGTGCCCAGGCTTTGATTGAAATTGCCCATCCTGATGACAGAGAAGAGCTTGTAGAGCAGGCCAGGGAAAAGAAAATTCTATTCTCGGATCAGATTTTTTTATCAGAAGGCGCTCATTGCTATCCAATGGAGATCTCTACCAAAAACACCTTCAAGGGTGGAGTTAGGGTTCGATTGAGGGCGATAAAACCATCCGATGAAGAGGGGATGCGACGTCTTTTTTATCGTTTTTCCGATGAGGCGATTTATCGCCGATATTTTCACACTATCAGGACTATGCCCCATAATAAGATGCAAGAATACGTCAATATCGACTATTGTCAGGTCATGTCCGTTGTTGCAATTGCGGAAAAGCCCGATCAAAAGGATATTATCGCAGAAGCACGATTTGCAAGGGATGAACAAACCTCATTGGGGGAGTTGGCTTTTGTTGTGGATGAAGGGTTTCAAGGACTGGGCATTGCCACATATCTCTATGATATGCTTATACGGCTGGCAAAAGAACGAGGCTTAAAAGGTTTTACTGCTTCAGTGCTGCATACAAACAAAGGTATGATGAAGGTTTTCGAAAAAGGTGATTTAGAGATAAACGCCCGTGTACAAGATGGTGTATACAAACTTACCATTCCATTTGACAAATCACTTTCTGAGACAAAGGAAGGTAGAGTGTAGCGTCTAACCCTTTTTAATTTTGGAGAAATTTTATGAGTAATGTTTATTTTGATTACTATGAATCACCCATCGGTATAGTCGAAGTGGGCGGTACGCCTAATGCAATAACCTTATTGAAATTTGTGGATGCGCCTAGAGAAAGATTCGAAACGCATCCTTTTGTTGGCGAGGTTGTAAGACAGGTGGCTGAGTATTTCGATAGATCGCGCCGAAAGTTTGATGTTAAAATTTTACTTGATGGAACTGATTTTCAGGAACAGGTCTGGCGAGAACTTCTGACTGTGCCGTATGGTCATACGGCCTCCTACAAAGATATCGCAAATGCAGTCGGCAGACCCAAAGCCGTTCGTGCAGTGGGCGCAGCTAACGGCCGGAATCCTGTTTCCCTTATCGTGCCCTGCCATCGCATTATTGGCAATAACGGGAAGCTGATCGGTTATGGAGGAGGATTGTGGAGGAAAGAGTGGCTTCTCAAACACGAAGGGTGCTTTCCATGACTCAATAGTCAACTACAATCCCTTGAAGGATGATCTGAGGGGTTGCACTAAATGGGTCTTTATCTCTCACAGAGTTCGCAGAGTCTCAGAGTTCTTGAGCTGAATCGCTGAGGGGGCGATTCAGCTCAAACTGACATCCAGCTATTGCTGGAAATGTTGACATGATACAATTTATTCTGTTTCTATTCAACTGCCTACGATCTCGGATTCTATTTGCCACGGAAGTGGCTGAGATTTTTGTCTCTGTGATCTTTGTGAACTCAAGCGATCATAGAGAGCGGGCGAGATCAAAACTATTAATTCACTCACTTACCCACATAGCAAGCTGGGATCTCCAGCTAAGCTTGTGGTTTAAGGGATTAATTAAAAGACAACTGAAAGGGTGAAATCAAGATGGTTAAAGTAGCAGTCATTCAATCCGCTCCGGTTTTATTTAACAGAGAAGCAACAATAGAAAAGGCAAGTCGATTGATAGTCGAAGCCGGAAAAGCCGGGGCCAAGCTCGTTCTATTACCTGAAGCATACGTTCCGGCTTATCCAAGAGGCCTTAGTTTTGGAATGACAGTGGGCAGCAGGAGTCCGGAAGGCCGTTCCCTTTGGAAATGGTATTGGGATAATGCAATCGAAATCCCCAGTGAAGCTACAGAAATTCTTGGGGAGGCTGTGAAGGAGGCAGGGGTTTACTTAGGGATTGGCGTTATTGAACGTGACAAAGAATTCAGTCACGGTACGCTCTATTGCACCTTGCTCTTTTTCAATCCCGAAGGATTATTGCTCGGAAAACACAGAAAACTCAAGCCTACCGGGGCCGAACGGCTAATATGGGGAGAAGGCGACGGTAGCACACTTCCTGTATTTGATACTGAAATAGGAAAAATAGGCGGACTAATTTGCTGGGAAAACTATATGCCATTAGCCCGAATGGCTATGTATGGTAAAGGTGTTGAAATCTATTTGGCCCCCACGGCAGATCCTCGTGATACATGGCAGGCAACAATGCGTCATATAGCCTGCGAAGGCCGATGTTTTGTGCTTGGTTGTAATCAGTTTGTAAAAAAGGAAATGTATCCGGCTGAGTTGCAATCGTCCGAAGAGCTTGATGGGCAGCCGGATGTCATGTGCAGGGGTGGAAGTGTTATCGTCTCGCCCATGGGAGACGTGCTTGCAGGTCCTCTCTATGATGAAGAAGGAATATTATTTGCTGATCTGGATATGGATGAAATTATCAAAGGAAAAATAGATTTTGATGTTGTCGGTCACTACGCTCGATCAGATATTTTTCACCTAACCATAAATGAAGAGGCACGCAAACCTGTTACCTATGAAAATCCTAAAAATAGTCGGAGTCATTAATTAGAAAATTAGCATCAATGAATTTGATAATATTCCTCAAAGTATATTGATATTGTTTGATTAATATTTTATCATATACCGTTTTTTCAAACTTTACCTTCTGTAACTATTTCTTTAATTGGGAGTATATCAAAATGAAGTTATTAAAAATATTGGATCAGTATTCTGATTCCGCCATTGATCAAATCGCTGTTGACAAAGTTGATGAATCAGTTAATTTACGTTTACCAAGAAGTGTTATTATTCAAGAAATTTCCTCTGCACTGAGTTCATTAACATACGTTGCTTCAGCATTAGCTCCCTCACGACCTCCCACTTACGCTTTCCTCAAAATACTATTAGAGGTGACAAATCATTCTCTACCTATCGAAGGCTTCCAAGAAAAAGTTCTCCAAATGACCAAAGATATGACTCAAAGGGCACAATCAGGGAAAGGACTATCTGCAGAAAAAAATTATCAACTCTATATAAATGTTTTAAAAAATGCCTGGGATAGTGATAATGAAATAGACCGTAGTGAGGCAATGCTACTTGAAGCGTTGAGAAATGAATTAGGGATGTGGACAAGAGAACATCTTTTACTTGAGCATAATCCAGATGTACGCCAATTATGGGACGCTCCCGGTGCTTACGTTTCCGCTAGAAATCACTTACTTGTGACTGGTTTAGTTTTGACCTATGAAAACAACTATGTATTAGCGGATGAAGTTGCTATTCAAATAAGAAGAGCCTGGGGAATTGACCTTGAAAAAGATGCTTATTTTAGACTTCTTAAGATTGGCCCGTTTCTGAATTGTCAACACCAAAATAGAGAAAGGTCGAAGCAAGTTT
>CAZLRK010000063.1:0-18033 GCA_964561845.1 uncultured Desulfobacterales bacterium
AAATTTTAGCCTAACACAGAAATTGGGCAAAAGGGGGCGTTTTGCAAAGGTCTCAGTAACTATCCTCCAAACCTATAATAAATACCTATGATAACTGCCCATCCCAAGACAATTATCGTTAAAACAGCACAAATACCTGCAAGGATTTTATGAAAGAATTTTTCCTCTTTTTTCTCTATATATCCCAGAAAAAACCCTAAAACTATACCGGCGCCGATACCCCCGCCATGCCCCCAGTTATTGATTCCAGGTACAATAAAACCGAAAAGGAAGAGTCCCACTGCCCAGCCGACAACCTGTTTATAAATAGCCTGCCCATAAATTCCTCCACGGCTTTTGCCATAATAAAGGATAGAGCCCATCAGACCGCATATTGCGGCGGAAGCGCCTATTGTAAAAGTTACACCAGCCAGGTAAGAGATTCTAAAACCTATGATACCGCTGAGAGTATAGATGGCAAACATTCGATAAACCCCGTATTCCCGGACAACCAGGGTTGCCAACTGTCTAAAGGCAAGCATATTGAAAAGAATATGGATAATTCCACCATGAAGATAATTGGCAGAGACTATCGTCCACCATCTGTGGAAACGGTCTATGGGTATAGTTCCCGTTGCTCCTAAAATTAAAAGACTTCTATTTTCAGGAGATAGAACATAAAAGGGATTTATCGATAGGCTAGGTAATCGATCGTTTAGTATTAGAGAGATTATATACATACCGATGTTAACATAGATTATTGCCTTGATGAGCTGGTCGGCATTACTAAACCCCCGTGTCAATATATTATTTTTCCACAATGACCCGGGGCGAGTAATCCCGCAATAGGGACAAATTGATTCGTCCACACTTATTAATCTCCGGCATCCGGGACAAAGTATCGATTGCCGTTGATGATTTTTCATAACTTATCCTTATAAATTCATAATAATTGAATAGACAACCCAAATTATTGAGACCTTTTAAAAATGCTCAATTTTTTTCAAGTTCAAGGCAGGCGAAAATTTTAACCACCCCTGTACGATCTGCCGGACCTACGGGGCAGGCAGGCATACATTGAGTATTTCGAGGATAGCGCTAAAGCTTCACTGCGTGCCAAAATTTGAGCCTAACACAGAAATTGGACAAAAGGGGGCGTTTTACAAAGGTCTCTTATTATCATCACATCTCACTATTGTAAAGGAATGCTTCTATTAAAAAAGTGACCTTTTTACGAATTCATCAAATTTGATTGCAATATAAAGAAAAATGTGGAAAATTATCATGGTAACAATTTTACTTTAAAAAAAAGAAATCAATTATGAAAAAACTAATAATACTACTTATTGTAATAATACTTTTAAGTTTTCTCGGCTGGCAAATATACCAAAATATATCTTTCTCAAGTAAAAGTGTAAATCGTCGTCACAAGGCATCACCTGTCGCTGTTGAAGTGAAGTCTATCCAAAAATCCACCATTCACGATATCGGATTTTTTACAGGTACCTTGAAACCCAGATCGCAGTTTAGAATAGCCCCAAAGATTGCCGGACGACTTGAGAAACTTTATTTAAATATTGGAGATATAGTCAAACAGGATCAACTCATTGCAGTTCTTGATGACGACGAATACCTTCAACAAGTAGATCAGGCACGTGCCGAACTGGAAGTGGCAAAAGCAAACCTTGAAGAAAGCCGCAATGCTCTTGATATTTCAAAGCTTGAGTTGGAGCGTACAATCGCGCTTCGAAAAAAGAAGATTGCTTCAGAATCCGAATTGGATAAAGCAAGAGCATTATACAAAACACAAAAAGCAAAGTTGAAAGTTGCTTCGGCTAAGTTGTTACAAAAAGAAGCATCTCTAAAAGCTGCAAAGATCCGATTGTCTTATACTCAAATCCGGGTACCTCGCGGTAGTAGTAATGGATTCCGAGTAGTTGGGGAAAGGTTTGTTGATGAAGGCGCCATGCTTCCACCTAATGCCCCCATAGTTTCTATTCTCGATATCGGTTTCCTGACAGCCATAATTCATGTTATTGAAAGAGATTACTCCATGGTTAAGGTTGGCCAGGACGCCATTATTACAACAGACGCCTTCCCTAACAAAAAATTTTTTGGAAGGATAGTTCGCATAGCTCCATTATTGAAGGAAACTTCCAGGGAAGCAAGAGTTGAGATCGAAATTCCTAACCCCAGGGGCCCTCTTAAACCGGGCATGTTCGTTCGAGTTCAGATAGAATTCGCACGTCACAAAAACGCAACGATCGTACCGATAAACTCTTTAGTAAAGCGTAATGGTCAACAAGGCGTTTTTATAGCAGATATCCGACAAAAAAAGGCTTTTTTCATCCCCGTAACCCTTGGTATTACTAACGGTAAATTTGCAGAAATCGTCAACCCTTCACTCACAGGACTTGTTGTACGTCTGGGACAACATCTACTTTTAGATGGTTCTGTAATCATTGTCCAGGAAAACAATTCTCGTTACCCAATCATCGAAGAAACAGATAACAAAGCTGTAATACAAAACAAAAGTTCAGCATCGGGAGAAAATCAATGAAGATTTCCCGGTTTGCTGTCCGCCGCCCCGTATTCACAATAATGTCAGCTCTCATCGTGCTGATTTTAGGTGGAATCTCATTAACTCGCCTTTCCATAGATCTGATGCCCGACATTACTTATCCTACCATGAGCATCACTGCGAATTACGAAAATGCCGGTCCGGAAGAGGTTGAAGAATTAGTGACCAGACCTATAGAACAGGCAATGAGCGCGGTTCCAGGAGTTGAAAGTGTCACGACAACTTCTGCCGAAGGCCGCAGTCAGGCCCGTGTGTCATTTACATGGGGCACAAATCTGGATGTTGCAGTAAACGATATAAGAGAACGCCTGGACCGTGTAATTCCGTTTCTTCCGGAAGGGGCCGATAAACCAATACTACGCAAATTTGATCTGGCCAATTTTCCTATTCTCATTCTGGGAGCCGCCGGTAAACTGGACCCTGTCCATATGAGACGAATAATCGACGATCAGATCAAATACCGTATTGAGCGTCTGCCCGGGGTTGCAGCCCTTAGTGTTCGTGGCGGTCTCAACCGGGAAATTGCCGTAAATTTACTCGCTGATAGAATCAAAGCGCTCGGATTACCCCTGGATATGATCCTTGGCAGAATTAAATCTGAAAATGTAAATATTCCTGCAGGAACACTGAATATGGGAAATCTGGAGGTGATGATTCGCATTCCCGGCGTTTACACAGATCTTGATGAACTGCGAAATACGATAATTGCCGTCCGGGAAGGAGTTCCTATTCAACTCAAAGAGGTTGCGAGCGTTAAAGATTCCAGTCAAAAAGTCAAACAGATTGTTCGAATAAACGGACGTCCGGGAGTTCGCCTTGCTGTCCAAAAGCAATCGGGAACGAACACTGTAGAAGTTGCCCGAAGAGTTTTAAAAGAGCTTGCTCAAATCAATCAGGATGTCCCTCAGATTCAAATAATCCCAATCATCAACACAGCCGATTATATCCAACGTTCAATCAAAAATTTGGGCTATTCAATTCTCTATGGCGGATCATTGGCCATGTTTGTCCTTTTGTTTTTTTTGCGAAACATACGCAGCACGGCCATCATTGCAACTGCTATACCCATTTCAGCAGTAGCTACATTTGCTTTGATGTATTTCAGCGGTTTCACATTAAATATCATGACTCTCGGCGGCTTAGCTTTAGGAATCGGAATGCTTGTAGACAATGCTATCGTCGTTTTAGAAAATATCTACCGTTTACGGGAATCAGGAATAGAATCTGAAAAAGCATCAGTCGACGGCAGCGAAGAAGTCACCGCTCCTATTCTGGCCAGCACATTAACCACTCTGGCCGTCTTTTTACCCCTGATTTTTGTGCAAGGCATGTCCGGTATCATGTTCAAGCAACTGGCATATGTGGTCAGTTTTGCCCTGGCCTGTTCCTTAGCTGTTGCATTGACCGTAGTACCGATGCTGACCACTTTGCTTCTTAAAAATGCAAAAATTGGAACATTCTCCAGCACGACCCGTGCCCGCAAAAGCTTTCATATCTCAGGTCAATTCTTTAACCGCATGGGAGAAGCTTACGGCACTTTTCTTAACTTTGCGATAGATCACAAAAAGTCTGTTGTTATTGGATCAATGCTTATTCTTTTGGGAAGCCTATCATTAGTGCCCAGGATAGGAGTCGAATTCATGCCCAGCTCTGATGAAGGAGAAGTCCGAATAAATGCGGAAATGAAGGTTGGCACCCGCGTTGAAGTTGTAGATGAAATTTTTAACACCATTGAAACAATCGTGAATCGTGAAGTTCCCGAAGTCAATAATACGGTATCCTATTTAGGTGGAACAAGCTGGCGAGCAACCGGCTCCCATACGGGACAGATGCGCATAGCTCTAAAACCTGAAGCAGAAAGGTTACGATCAAGTGAAGAAATTGCTGCAATTTTACGAGGACATCTTTCCAAAATACCCGGGGTTTTCATCCGCACCCGGGCAGGCGGTGGACTTTTTCTGCTTCGACTGGGAACAAGGGGGCTTGAAAAAGTCCAGGTAGAGATCCGAGGACATGATCTGGATACGGCTGAAGCTCTTGCCCGGCGCGTCAAAACTTTTGTGGAGTCGGTAGCCGGCATTACAGATGCCCGGATAAGTCGCGAATCAGGAAGGCCTGAGGAGCTTATCATTGTGGACCGCCAGAAGGCCGCTACCATGAAACTCGGTGTTTCGCAGATTGCCAATATGCTCCAAACAGTTCTTTCCGGCACCCATGCAAGCGATTATCGAGAAGCAGGGGACGAATTCAGGATAATGGTTAAGCTCATGAATGCGGAAAAAATGAATATTCGAGATATCCTGGACCTTACCCTGACAAACGCAGATGGAGATCCCATTGTCCTTCGAAATGTGGTGACAATACGAAAACAGAAAGGTCCTGTTATTATTCATCGCAAAGACCAGGAAAGGATTGTCACGGTTTCTGCGAATATCAGCGGGAGAGATATGGGTTCTATTCTGGCAGACATACAAAAATGGCTAAGGACAATCCCTGTTCCCAACAGCTTCAGCATAACTTTGGGAGGAGATTACGAGGAACAGCAAAAGGCATTCCGTGAATTGATGATCAGTTTCATTCTTGCGCTGGCGCTGGTTTATATGGTAATGGCCTCCCTTTATGAATCGCTTAGATATCCGTTCGTTGTGATGTTTACTACTCCTTTTGCCGCAATAGGTGTTATTCTCATGCTTCTGGCGACCCGAACAACATTTAACGTCCAATCCTTTATTGGATGCATCATGCTTGGAGGAATTGTCGTCAATAATTCTATTCTTTTGGTCGATCAAATCAATCTTCTTCGACGACGGGATAAAATGCAGATTAAGGAAGCCATTGTTGAAGCCGGCCGCAGAAGACTTCGCCCGATCCTGATGACTGCAATGACAACCATCCTGGCATTATCCCCACTTGCAATTGGCATAGGAGAAGGGAGCGAAGCGCAGGCGCCACTTGCAAGGGCGGTAATAGGAGGTCTGCTAAGCGCAAATTTTATTACACTTTTTATGATTCCAACGGTCTATTCAATTTTTGGACATCGATCTGAAAAATAAAGCCGTTATAGGAAGTAAATATCCTGGCCCAGAGGGCCAGGCTTTGGGTTACCCCTGGAAGGGGATGTTTTACTGTTGAACGGGTTAAATCCGAAATTCGAATATCGAAATCCGAAACAAATCTTAAATTCGAATGCTCAAATGCTCAAAACAATCAAGAAAATATTCATTTTATAACGGTGAATTTATTTTGAACATTAGAATTTTGGTCATTAGAGTTTGTTTCGTATTTCGTATTTCGTGCTTCTAATTTTGTATCAATTTATTTCGGCAGAGCCATAGGTCTCTGACCTGGCCCAAAGGACCAGGTTTTTCAGGGCAAAATAAAGTGTCTGAGGGAGAAAAGTAAACATGATTTCTGAAAAATCATGGTGGCCGCAAAAAATTATCCTTTTCATGGGTATTGTGTGCGCTTTTACACCATCCTGCATAACAACCCAAACGGATACACTTAACAACACAAATGAAAGCCTTCAACCGTTTACCAGGAAAAATGCAGCAAAACCCGGAAAAGACTTACATGATTCCGGCACAACAAGAACGCTTTTAAAATCTGAAGGACCCATTGAGATCACCATCGAAAATGCCGTGCTCATTGCACTTGAGAATAATCGTTCGCTTATTGTTGAAAAATTTAACCCTCCCATTCGCCGCACATTTGAAGATCAAGAACATGCACCCTTTGACCCTATGTTTACTGGCGAGTTGACAACCTCATATGAAAAAAGAGAACAATTAGATGGTAATGTTTCTTTGGCGCCTTACAAAAGAAAAGAAGAAACAGAATTGGAAATTGGGGTTTCTAAGCTTTTTTCTTCCGGAACAGATATATCCGTCAATTTATCAGAAAACGTCACAGGATCGGATATTCATGATGATTTACATAAATCACGTCTGGGTTTGAGCGTCACCCAAGCGCTTTTACAGGGTGCAAAATCCGAGGTTAACCTTGCCAGACTTCGTCAGGCTCAACTCGATACTCACATCTCACGATACGAGCTTCGAGGATTTGCCGAGTCATTATTGGCTCAGATTGAGAAAACATACTGGGACTATGCCCTTGCATGTCGCCAAATGGAAATTTACCAGGAGTCATTGAAGCTGGCAGAACAACATGTCCGAGAAACAGAAGATATGATAGATGTTGGAAAACTGGCCGAAGCTGAACTTACTGCAGCACAAGCGGAAATGGCTCTACGCAGACAGGATCTCATAAATGCTAACAGTACAATGGAAAAAACACGTCTACATCTTATCCGTTTGCTTAATCCGTCCGGTTCTAACATCTGGCAGCGCAAAATTATTCTGCTTGATCAACCAACCGTACCTGAGATAAATCTGGATAGCGTAAATACTCATGCCCTGTTGGCATTGCGCATGCGACCCGATCTCAATCAGGCACGTTTAAAAATGAAGCGTGGTGAACTGGAAACCATCAAAACAAAAAATGGTTTGCTTCCCAAAATGGACTTGTTCCTCTTTCTTGGAAAAACCGGTTATGCCGAATCCTTTGGCGATTCTATCAGCAATCTCACCGAAGACAGTTATGACCTGCTTGCAAGTGCAAACTTTCAATATCCAATCGGAAATAAGGATTCCAAAGCCCGTCATCGCCGATCGCTTCTTATGCACGAAAAGGCTAAAGAGGCCGTTGAAAATCTTGCTCAACTCATTGAGCTTGATATCCAATCGGCTTATATTGATGTAAATCGGACAAAAGATCAAATTTCGGCCACAAAATCTATTAGGAAACTTCAGGAAGAAAAACTGAAAATTGAAACTGAAAAGTTCCGTGTAGGAAGATCGACTAATTTCCTGGTAGCACAGGCGCAACACGATTTGGTTTCCAGCAGGATTTCAGAGGTTCAGGCAGTAGTGAATTATCTTAAAACCCTGATTGAACTATACCGGCTCGAAGGGTCACTCCTTGAACGCCGTGGTATTTTTACACCGGGACGAAACCCAACGCC
Organism: uncultured Desulfobacterales bacterium; assembly: GCA_964561845.1. Taxonomy (GTDB): domain Bacteria; phylum Desulfobacterota; class Desulfobacteria; order Desulfobacterales; family JAUVVS01; genus JAUVVS01. Next base: position 7,584 of record CAZLRK010000063.1, read on the forward strand.
TTAAGATAGTAACATTTTAGCTTTTTGAAAAATGTTGCTTTATGAACTTGTTTTGAACTGCAGAATAACGAATATTGAAAAATGATAAAGAACAAACCTTCTTAATTCGAAATTCCTTGTTCGACATTCGATATTCAAATAAGACTCACCTGAATCTCAATTATTTGAGTTTTCTTGGAGCTAAACTTTTTTATGAGGTAAAATCATGGACATAAGACTAATCTACATAACAACAGGGGGTAGAGATGAAGCCAGAACAATCGGCAAAGAACTGGTTGAATCCAGGCTGGCTGCGTGTGTTAACATTATCGACAATATGAACTCCATGTATTTATGGGAAGGCGAGATTCAGGACGATAATGAAACGATTCTCATAGCTAAAACAACCGAAACACATGTCCCGGAACTAATTGAAAAAGTTAAATCCATGCATAGCTATTCGTGTCCTTGTGTCTTGAGTTTACCTGTTTTAGATGGTAATAAACAATTTTTAGACTGGATTATGGAAGAAACAACTAAAAATGAATGATAAAATAAATCTCATCGCAAAAAAAATTTCAGCTGGCGAAAAAAACGTTTTTTTTACCGGTGCAGGTATATCAACAGAAAGTGGAATTCCCGACTATCGTAGTCAGGGTGGTATCTGGGATCAATTTCGCCCTGTGTATTTTGATGAATTCATGTCTTCAAAAAAGGCCCGCATAGAATACTGGCAACAGAAATCGGAGCTCTACCGGGATCTTATTAAGGCTAAACCCAACCCTGCACATATGGCGATTGCAAAACTTCACGAGATGGGTTTAGTCGAATCCGTCATCACACAAAACATTGACGGCCTGCACCAGGAATCCGGCCTTCTGGATGAAAAAGTTATTGAACTTCATGGCAATAACCGGCGGGTACGCTGTATGAACTGTAATAAAATCAGCTCTTTGCATGAAGCACATAAACGTATAGAAGCAGGCGATCTTGCACCGGTATGTAAGTGCGGAGGTTATCTGAAACCCGATACCATTTCCTTTGGTCAGGCAATGCCTGTAAAAGAAGTGGAAAAGGCAATAACTCTGGCACGAAACTGTGATTTCTTCATGGTTATAGGATCAACCCTGCTTGTTCAACCGGCCGCGCATATGCCAAACTATGCAAAGCAAAACGGCGCCTTTTTGGCAATCGTCAATTTATCAGAAACACCTTGTGATGAGATTTGCGATGTATTGATTCAGGAAAAGGCAGGGGAAGTCTTACAAAAAATAATAAATGAAATAAACATATAAAGGTTTCTTACAATTGTTCAACTATTAGACGGGATCACTGCTATTCGCTTAAAATTTTTAATAATCTTATAACACATAGGAAACATACAGAATATGGTTGTTTTCGAGTGGAATCGATTTGAAATCGCTTCCATTTTAGTACGATAACGCACCGCCCATTCGCTTCAGGCTTCGCTCTGCGAGCTTCGACCCGACAAGTCGCTCATTAGACACAGAGAACGCAGAGGTCATTTGTTTTATTGTTTTCCGTTGAGAGGACGGAAAACAATAAGAAACATGCCCTGCGGGCATTTAGGGTCTAAAAATATCGCGTAGCGATTGATTTTTTTCTTTTGCCGTCCTCTCAGCGGCAAAAGAAAAGTATCTTTTCTTTGCGCTTTCTGCGACTTTGCGGTAAAAGTGAAAAACAATATCAAATTACATAAATCTACACATTTTAAGTAAAACACTTTTCTAACAAAAGCCAATTTTAAAGGGGCTTGCGAAAATTTATTATAAAAATCTGGAGATACCTATTATGCAACTATTTGATAATCTTCATGCTTTTATATGGGAATCAATGACCGTCAATAATTGCAATACCTATTTAATTGATGGGCCCACAAAGGTGCTCATCGATCCCGGTCACAAAAAATTATTTACCCATGTTCAAAAAGGGTTTGAGAAATTAAGGCTTGGAATTGAAGACATAGGATTGGTTATTTGCACCCATGCCCATCCGGACCATATCGAGGCTGTACAATTGTTCAAAGAAACACCGGCTAATATAACAATTCACGATAAAGAATGGCAAATGGCAAAATCCATGGAAAAACATATAAACGCTTCCCTCGGTGTAAACCTTGATTCCATTTCACCCGATTTTTTCCTCACAGAAGGTAATCTCTCTGTAAATGGTCTTGATTTTGAAATATTTCATACACCAGGTCATTCACCAGGGTCCATCTCAATTTACTGGCCGGAACAAAAGACACTATTTACAGGAGACTTAATCTTTAAAGAAGGTGTAGGCCGGACTGATCTTCCCGGCGGAGACGGATCTAAACTCAAAGAAAGCATAAAGAGGCTTTCAGATCTGGATACGGAATGGCTATTGTCAGGTCATGGTGATATTATTTCAGGAGCAAAGGAAGTCAGGTCTAACTTCGAGCAGGTAGAGCAGTTTTACTTTGCTTATGTTTGACAAGCTCATTTGCTTAGTGCTCTATTTCATAAGTTCGATTACGTATTTTTTTACACTGTTTCACCGCCCATTCGCTTCAGGCTTCGCTCTGCGAGCTACGACCCGACAAGTCACTCATTAAAGGCGCAGAGAACACAGAGGTGTTTTTCTTATTTCTTTTCGCTGAGAAGGGCGAAAAGAAATAAACCCAAGCCCTTCGGGCAGGGTTTAACTGCAACAGCTTGCCGAAGGCATGATGATTTGCATTTGCCGGCCTCTCACCGGCAAATGCAAAATAATAATTCTCTCTGCGATCTCAGCGGCTCTGCGGTGAATATAAATTATCCAATTATAATACGATACCGTATTTAAGAATACGTGTACTTAGTTTATCAGCCTACCCCTTTCCAGGTCCAGTTTTTCCATAAATCTTTCTTGTATATCCCTGATCTTCGATTTCCATTCATCATCCATCTTAAGGTTTGGAACAACAGCGGAACCTGAAATAAAATGCGTCTCAGCCAGATTGTTTTTAATCTCATCCATACTTTTTTTAGTATCTTTGTAGATTGTGTCTTGAAAATCATTAAATAGCGACTCCAGCTTCGACACATTTAAGCCAAAAGCTTCTCGCAACAGAGCAAGAATCAACCTGTTATCCTTTGCAAGGTCAAGCCTTCCCAAAATTTCACTAATGAAAATATTTTTTTCCTTCAAAGCATGAGATTTTTGCAAAATATTTAATTCTTCTTCAAACTGCTCCCTATTTAATACCTTGTCTTCAAATTTTTGCAGTAAACCCTTAAGATTCTTTTTGACTTCATTTATACTATGCTTTTCTTTTTCATCTCTACTTAGTGTAAGACCCTTTGTCTTTTCCATCACAATATCTAATGTACTTTTAATTTCTCCCATTATATTCCCCTTTTAAATGAGTATGAAGTAAAGAATCCCCCGCAAAACGGAACAAGCAAGGCCCAAAGGATCTAGTTAATAATTAATAATCAATTGCTAATTGCAAATAGTTAATGTGTTTTTGTTAGAAATTATATAACTTATTTATATCACATGATTTTCGTTTATATTCGTTGTATTACATCATTCGAATAACAATTAACAAATAACAATTTGTCCCATCATTCCGGTTCAATAAGTCTATCCAATATCAGTCCACTGAAACTTTCACTTCCCTGAGAAATAAAAAGCCATCCTAAATGTGTCAGACATCCGCTGCAAACACTAACCCTCCAGCTATAACCGGGGAACCAGCTAAATTCAGCTGCAGGTGGCCCTGCGTACCCACATCCTGTAACTGATCTAAAGCAACCTATCTCATAAACAAGTCCATGAGGATTAGCAAACGTGTGCTTATGAGAACCCTGCATTTCTATTCGTTCAGAAGCACTCGTTATTACCTGAAGGCATTGACGACAAAGTATTAACTGTTTTGTTTCTGTTGCTTTTTCTTCTGTTTCATCTTCGACAACGCTTTCAGGAAGACTATTTCCTTTTTTCTCGGACGGTACTCGAAAAAGATATGCGGAAATTATTTCAACTGGAATCATTGTTTCAAAGTTGTTATATTTTTCCAGAAAGGTTTATTATCAATTTTATATATTAAAAAATATCACGAAAACACTAAAGAAGGAAAGCACGAAATTCAGGTCTCGTTAAGTCGTCGAGTAGTTGAGTAGTTAAGTAGTTGTAATGATAAAAATAATTCTTATTTGCCAAAAAATTGGTCAACCAATCCCAATTGGGTAAAAACCAATTGGGAGTTATTAGTTATTGGTTAATCGTTTAAAAGGAATAATATGAAAAAATCGTAAGCCCTGAACCTCTGAATCGTGAACGGTTACTATAAATCTTTTCCTACTCAACCACTTAACCACTCAACCATTTAACGATTTCTGTCTTTTGTTCTTTCTGCTGTCTTTCTATAAATATAGGAACATGAAGAAAAGGGAACTAGATCAGGCGTGTCAAAAGGCAGATTCTCATGAGAACCAATGATTAAAAAACCGGAAGGTACAAGGCTGTTCAAAATATGTTTAAGGGCTCTTTTCTTAAGTTTGTCCTGGTAGTAAGTAAGAAGATTATTTCTTAACAAGATGATGTGAAAGCCGTTACCGGACGAATCGGAGAAAAAATGCCTTACATCCCAGATAATATTTGCCTTGAGTGAAGATATTACGGCAAAACGTTTCCCACCCGCTGTCTTCTTAAAGTATATGGATCGAAGTGATATTGGAACTTCCTTTAAACTACTATAGGAGTATACCCCTTCCTTTGCTTTTTCGATATAGATCGGATTCATATCAACGGCAGTTATTTGAAGCTTTGGAAAAGGAAAACAGGCACAAGTTTTTTTTAATCGATCCCAGAGGATTTTAAGGCTGTAAACCTCTTCACCGCAAGCACAACCTGCTGAATATAATTTAATTTCTTTCTTTTCTGTTTTAATAAGACCAGAAAGAATATCCTTTTCTAAAACCTGCCAAAGTTGTCGATCACGAAAAAAACGACTAATTGAAACCGTCAATAGGAGTTCACATTCCTTCTTTGCTTCATCATCTTTATCCAGAGTATTTATATAATCAATAATATTCCGACATCTTAACTGTTGCATATGTCGTGATATTCGTTTTTTGACTCCTTTTCTGACTTTTTTATATCCTGCTTGTGAAAGACCAAATCGGTCAAGCAGTTGATGGAATTGCTGATCATTCATAATTTCCTGTAACAGTTCACCACATAATAAATATTTGACAGGATAAAGAGAATTTCGTTACAAAATAAAAAAAACTACATATTGTGCATTTTTTTCTTGACATACTATATATAGTGATATATAATATAATTATTATAAGAAAAAGTATATAATTTAGCAATTACGGTGTCAGCAATGGCTCTTTTTTTAATTCAAAACAATGACAATAAACACACCTCTTTTTATAATTGTCCTCCTTTTTTAAACAGCCATTGCTGACTTTTTGTATTGGCCCGGTTACTTTGGTAACTTTTCAATCTAACCTCCTTCCTTTTTAGGGTGGCTTGCATTTGTGAGTCACCCTTTTTTATTTCTGTCATTTGTTCACCGCAGAGCCGCAGAGAACGCTGAGGGAGGTGTTTTTTAGCTTTCCGCTAAGAGGCCGGAAAGCTAAAATCCTCAACCCTACCGGGCATGATGATACCCTAAGTCGGTGACAGATACCTGCCCATGATGCTGGTTCACCACTCAAATACTGAATGCTTTTCCTTTGCTGTCGTCCCTGCCCCGTTAAATTTGAAAACCATTTAACCGGGGTCAACAGCAAAGGAAAAATCTAGTCACTCTGCGTCCTTTGCGTCTTTAGCGAAGCGGGCGGTGAAACACAAACTCACATTTCCTGTAATACCTTCTTAACCGTATTACCATCTGCAGAAGAGCCGAAATGTTTCATAATTGAACCCATTGCTTGCATTTTATTTTTAAACTGTGAAAAATCGATATTTTTCTCTATCCACATTTTAATTTCTTCATCCGTTGCCATTTTAGGCAAATAACTTTCTAAATTTTTAATGTATTCGGAATCAGAATCATCGCCCTTTATATCCAGAACTTCTTTTTCAGATTTTATTAACTTTCTTAGAACCTTTACAACCTCATCATCTGAAAGTTCTTTTTTATCCGATCTTCCAAACTCACCCAGGACAACTCGCAGCGTATCCTTTTTCACATCATCTTTTGCTTTTATTGCAGATGTTAAATCCTTTTTTATTTGTGCTTGAAGTTTCATTTTCGCCCTTTCATAAACTGTTATATTTTTTAATTAGATTGACATGATTTTAATCCTGGGGCTCACGCAAAGACGCCCCAGTACGATCTTCCAGACCTACGGGGCAAGCCAAGACGCTAAGATTTATTTCAGTAAATATTTTCTACATTGCGATTCTGGGAGAAACATCATTTGTCAAATGCGGCTCAATCCTGGAATATTATCGAAATGTCTGTCCTTTGAGAATAATTTCAAACCGTGCTGGAACGCAACTGCTGCAATCCATATGTCATTGGTGGGAATCGGTTTTCCCTTTTTGCGCAATAGGATTAGAATATCTGCATAAAATTCTGCTGTGGTTTCGTCAATATAGTGAATCCGAACACGCGGAGCATCTAAAAATATCTCTAATTCCTCCCTCATCTTCTGTTCTCTACTACCCATTTTAAATCCAAAAAGGAGTTCACCGATGCTGACGGAACTAATACAAATCTTGTTGGCTTTTTGTATAGTATTTACTACATCGGGAATTCCTCTTAGCGCATAGGAATATACATTGGTATCTATAAGGATTCTTTTCATTTCCAGAGTTCTTCATCGATTTGTCTTATGGAATCAATTTTATCCTGAATAAATTCAAACTCTTCTTGAGACCACTTGCCGAAAAGATGATCAAGGTCATGGTGAATCTTGGTGAATTTTTTTTCTTTTTCCATATTAAATTTTTTTCTAAGGGTTTCTATGACAAGCTGATTTACGCTCTTGCCTTCTTGCTTAGCGGTTTGTTTTAGTTTCTCTGCAAGCGAATCATTTAATCCCCTAATGGTCATTGACTTCATAATATCATACCTCTTCCCGGCTGTTAATATCATTATTATATAAAAACGAAATGGAAATTCAATAGAAATATCATTCATTCAACGCAGGCACAGAGTATATAAGGAAATTTGTATTTTTTGAATTGTCGTGAGAGGCAATGTTTATCTTTAATTGAATGATAATTTTGATGGCTTCGTAAAAGACCAGAATTATCGGAAAGATTTTCGTGGGAGCTATCTGCCTTAAATTTGGACTTTTTACAAGTCTACCAGGATCAACGGAATAAGTGTTTTTTTGCAGAAGAAGGTGTTTTTCTCTTGACCCGCCCTGTAATGGGTGGCCCCCATCATATAGCCATTAGAGGAAAACTCTGTAATTAATATTCAATGCCTTCCCTAACTTTTTGGCCCTTGCTTTTCCAATGGTTCGTTTCCCGTTTTCCATCTCAGATATATGGGTTTGTGGGATGCCTGTATGCTTAGCAAGTTCTATTTGGGTAAGAGATTCCTTTCTTCTGGCCCCTCTGAGAGCAACACCAGGCGCAGACTCTTCGTTAAACTCCGGGAAAGCGTCACGCCACGGCACGGAATCAGAAATATCCGTAAGGCCTAAAGATTTTGCGACCTGAGCGAGTTTTTCAATTTTTTTGGCAGGCCCCATAAAGCGGGCTTCTCTGATATTCTTAGTATGGAGATTTTTCGTGGCTTCCAACATATGTCACCTCCACAAGCCTGATTTGCTTTTGAACTTTCTTTTTGATTTTCTCCTTTGCGGCTTTGTTTACTCCGTAGCTCCGGCAGATGGTACTGTGGCTTGCCCTGTGAAATTCATGCTAATGAGGAGGAAAGCGAATTTCACCAGGGCAGGTCCTGAAAATCGTACTGGAACGGCTTTATCGCTATAATTCACTTTCCATTAGCATATGCAATTCTTCATCTGAAATTTGCGCTCTTGGAACTAACTCGTAATGCTTTTCCTCAACAATATTGAGCTTCAACAGTTCATTTTCTTCAGTAACAGCGAGTTCCAGAATAGCTACTCCATTATCGTTCATAAACTGCAATGCGATAGGTTTACATATTGCGTTTGGATAACGTTCTTTGCACAATGCAGAATCTTGCATTACCTGAACGATGCCAAATCTATCGCCCGGTGACTTTGCCTGGCAGGGCAACACAAAATGCGTGCCTCGTTTATTGACACCCACGTAAATTTCATCAACTTCCACTTGCCCAATCTCACTTACTGTCGTACGCAAATGATTTTGAATTGAGTAGCAGGTTATTCCGGTAAATATGTCAACAAGTCTATTGTATCTGGCACGAGTCAAAAGTGCTTGCTCGTCTGTGCCAGGTGCATATTGGCGCACTATCTCTGGTGTTGCATCAGGTACTTTTACGGGTTTAACATGAGGATTTTGTTGAATTTTTCCGGGTGCAGCAAGACGAAATTGATACTCTCCAACCCCTGCGCCAACTATAATCCATTCTGCTCCCTCTGGGGCGGTATTCTGGATTCGGTCCGGCAATTCCCGTCGAAAACGAAATGAGTATGGAATATCCCCCAGATTCTTTATCCTCTCAAACCCTAGCACCTCAGACGCTTGTACGAGTTCTTCTCGATTGAAATGTACACAAAACCTGTTCGGCTGATGGTTCTGATTAAAAACCCATTCTATAATTTGTTCATATTTTCCCATGCTGTTTAACTCCCCAAGTTGATAAATACTTGTAGGTTATACCACCCCAGGCCATCTTAACACAACGACTTCTTCTCGCAACTCATTTTGTGTAGCTGTGGCAAAACGAGTACGAAATAAATCAATTCGTTCAACCTGATAGCCTTGCCTTTCGGCTATTGACGCCAAAATTTGGCCGGTTTTAATCATTACCCGTAAATAGGAAGCCTGATCACCAACTACATAAGCCAATTTTGCCCCAGGCTTTAGAACTTTGGTCAACTCCGAAAGGTGACGAGCCATACCGCCGAAGTAAAGTTTGGTTACTCTTGCATACATCTTTTCAAAACCTGAAGTTTTGCCGAGTTCAATCCGACGAGCTTCAATGGCTGATGCCAAACGTTGTATCTCCTCAATCTCAACCACCCATTTGTCATCACTATCGGATTTGTACACTCCTCTTGTATTCGACCTGAGAAGCGTTTTTTTGAAACTCCGCAAGTGAGACATATCTTCAAAAAAGCCCAAAACTACAGACTCAAGGCGCGTTGTACGAGTATAATCCTTTTCATTTGGATATGGAGGAGACGTGATTATTGCATCTATTGAGTTGTTTTCTACTGTTTGAGCTGGTTTCCTTGCGTCGGCCAAACACACAGTTGCTTCAGGGTAATTTTTGCCATATATTAACTTTAAATCACTAATCATCTTTCTAATTTCTTGCATCCACATAGCAACTACCGGAACATCTCTTTTGATTTTACCCACGCCTACTTCCGGTCCAAAGCGAAGATTGCCGATTGATGCAACCAGCGCATTACCAAGCGCCAAGATGCCATATTTGTGAACGGGTGTATTCTGAAAAAGGCTGATCTTATCAAGTAGAACAAGGGTTTTGTGCAGTGGAAGCGGGCTTATGGAGTTTTTTATCAGTGCCCGTGTGGCTTGCGTGTTGAGCGTTCTTAACTTGATTGCTGATTCGCAAGTCAACGATCGATCACCTATACCCTGATTGGTCAACTCGGCATAAGTACTTTCTGATACTTGCTCTGCAAATACCTGTAACTCATCAGGAGTGATATTCCAATCCGTCTTAACCGTAGATGCAAAATAAGGAAAAGGATTGGCTTCCAAACCTATAGCTTTAATCCGATTCAACTTTGCTTCGACTAGTGTAGTTCCTGTGCCACAGAAAGGATCTAAAATTACAGACTGCTCATTTAGTTTAAAATCACTTATGTAGTCTCTGACCAGATGGGGAGGATATGATAAAATAAATCGATACCAATCGTGAAAAGATCGATCCTCAGGACTAATAGAATTAGCTCTGCGGCTGATTACCTTTGATTGCTCTGCAGACACGTTATCTTCCGGAGGCAAATCAAAAGGTAAAGAATATTGTAAATATCGCTCTTGCATTTATCCACCATTCCAATACATATGCAATTCTTCTCGCAGAAAGATAATAAGCCAATTCCACTTTTTGGTCACTTGCTCAATTTTGGGATAGATGTCCAACCAGTGATTATACAGCTCTGTACTATATCTTGTATAATACTGTTCCAGCCCAAGCCTGTCTTTAATTCACGATTAATTGTCCAAATCGTAACCCGTTGTAATTTATATATTTACAAGCAATATTACAACCTCGATTATTCTCAATCATACAGGAAAAGATACCATAGGGCAAGTTATAATGTAAGGAATTTGCAATTCAGACACTAAATGGACATTTGTAGCTGAATGGAGGCCGAGACTT
>CAZLRK010000064.1:0-17810 GCA_964561845.1 uncultured Desulfobacterales bacterium
TCAATATGGAATTAAGTGCCATTCTTAACACAACCGGTAAATTATCCATAGCAATGAGATCGATTTTGCCTGCTATTTCCCTGCCTGCTATCTCTTCGACGATCTTTTCACACCATAGCTCATATGCGGCAAGGTCTGTAAACAGTCCTTTCTCATATTCGTCACTTACAGCAAAAGATGATTGTACAAAGCCTGCATAACGCGAATCAAGAAGTATTTTTTCTACAGCATCGACAAGATCATTTTTATTTTTGCTACATTCATTATTTTCTTTTGATATCAATTCGAGCATATTTATTTTGCGTTCTTTAAGACGCTGAAAGACATTCCGTTCTGCAATAATATTGTTTTGCTTATACACAGCCTCCTTAACACCTTCATATACGGCTTTGGCAACCAATTCTCCCATTTTTGTATGACCGCCTGTCATATCAATTTGAATACCATCTCCTTGAGCAACAATAATATTATCGGTCCCTGTTCCGGTGGCCCCATGAAACCTGGAAGTATAACTACTTCGAATATCCATGTCTAAAAGGGCCGCGGTTTTTGCTTCTGTGGCCGAAATAATGGCCCGGGTCATGGCACGGTGCGTGAGTTTTACATTGGGCAAAAGAATGATATTGATCGTTCCGGGCTCATAATAATCCCCTGTGTCTTTTGACATCCTGATCGCGTTTGATTTAATATCAGCAGAGATCAGGGCATAGATTTCAATATCTTTATATCGAAATTGTTTAATGGATAGGTTGTCCACATCTGCACCGGTGAAAAGAAAACTTGCTGTTTCCTCGGATTTGTCGATAGTCTGATATATCCATGCCCTGACGTCCTTTAAACCCAGTTTCTTGTAAGTATTCCAGAAAGGTGACGGGGAATAATGGTTTCCTATGGTCTTAATACCTTCCCGCTGCCCCTCAAGAGTTGAGACTACGGATAAGGAATCTTTAAAATCTATGATCAGAGTCTTAGTTATAAAATCATGAATATTACTGTAAACAATACAGGCATTCTCTATGTAACTCAGCCCTATATCAAGATCACGTGAATTAGACATTTTTTTCAACACCCTGACCTTCTTCTTTACGAGAGCGTTTAATAACTTACCTTTACCCCGATATATGCCGACAGTCCCGGTGTGGCATAACTCCAGGACTGTTCATAAAATTGATTGAACAAATTGTCAACTCGACCATACACTTGTAGTGAATCATTAATATCATATAGAGCGGAAACATTGACTAGTGTGTAAGCATCCAGTTTTTCTGCAGGATTCCCATTCTCATCCATGTCAAATGAGCCCGTGTCTCGTTCATCGACCCAGTAAATATCCAAATTGAGTATCCCTTTTTCAAATATATAATATTTCGTATTCAAAGAGATCTTGTTTAAAGGCTGATAAATCAGCTGGTTTCCATCGGGATCACGGCTTGTGGTGTAAGTATAGTTAAGCAAAAAATCAAGCACAGGGGCGGGCATCCACTGGACAAAAGCTTCGATGCCGTCGGTTTTTGTTTCCCCTATATCATTGTCGTATGTACCACCCGTATAGTTTATACGATCCTCGAAGACCATTGCAAAATAAGTAGCTCCTATTTTTGCATTGTTTTTAGATAATTTCTGTTCAATGCCGACATCCCAGCCTATACTTGTCTCAGGCTTAAGATCCGGATTTCCACCCAGAAAAGCCCATGCAGGCACAGGGTCTGCAAAAAGTTCAAAGAGTGAAGGTGAACGAAATCCTGTACCGTAGCTGGCCTTCAGGGTGGTTTCTGTCTGGTTTATCGTATATGCCGGCGCTATTCTGTATGTGGTTTTGTTTCCAAAGTTCTTATGGTCGTCGTAGCGAAGTCCGGCCACAAAGCTAAAATCTTCATCTAAAGACAATTGATCCTGTGCCCAAAAACTCGTGATATCTGTGCTTTTCTCGGGTGATGTATTCGAATCATATAATTCATTGAAATAGGTAGTTCCTATGGATACAACATTCATGCCGTGCAAGTTCAGATTGCCCTGCCATGCTATCTCGTAATTTTTTCCATCAAACTCGTCACTCAAATTACCATCATTATCGTAAGTTTTTCTTTCCTGTCTGCCTTCCTGATAATAAAGAGTGGATTCAAGAAACCGGTCGAAAAAGAAGTTATGAGCATCGATTTTTCCAAAAATTTGATTTGATTCGGTTAATGCCATATTAGGACCGTTTGGACTAGGAGCCTGGATAAAACCCACAAAATCAAATCGATCACCTGCATATCCGGCCCATGCAAAGTCATCTATTTCTACTTCGGCGTCTATAAATCGCACAGTTGCATTGATGTCGAAATCAGGCGTTATATCAGCGCCGGCCTTCCCGGATATTGTAGTATTTACCCACCCATCATCTTCAGAGGTATTACCGGCATGGGGAATTCGGTCATTTTCCTCATTTGCCTGTGAAAAGCCTCCGGTTTCTGTCATTGATGCGGCTAAAGCAAAATTAAATTTATCTGATGCGCCGGAAGCGCCGCCATAAGTTCTCCAAGTGCCATATGATCCACCTTCAGTTCCGGCATAGACAGATGGTTTCCCTTTTCCTTTTTTTGTGATGATATTGATAACGCCTGCTGTGGCATTACTTCCGTAGAGTACGCTCATCGGTCCTCTAACAACTTCGATACGTTCAATATTATCCACTGTTAAATTAGCCAGATCAGCATTTCGGTGGATGCTGGAGGGGTCATTAACCATAATACCGTCTAATAGAACCAAAGTATTTTTTGGATCAGCTCCACGTATAAATATGGATGCTTGAGTTCCCGCTCCACCTGTTGCTTTGACATCGATCCCTTGAACACCTTTTAAAACTTCTTCAACGGTAGATAACTTTTTATCTTCGATATCTTCGGCGGTGATCACGGTAACGGAACTACCACCAATTTTTTCCATTGACAGTTCGGTCTTCGTGGCGGTAACTACAACTTCTTCCATTGTAGCTATCGATTCTTCATCCTTTTTTTCATTTTCCGCCAGGCACAATCCCTGCAAAAGAACAACACCAATGATTACATAAACAATTAACTTTTTCATTACTAGCCCTCCTGATTTAAATTTTTATTGATACTCAGGGTCCAGGGCAAAAAAAAATCCCCGAACCGAAATGAATCGATCCGGGGATTTCCCTTTTTTATCCTCAAGATCCTTGGCGTACTTCCGTCCACGAAGGTTGCGCCATCCGTCCAGGCAGGTTTTCTGACTTTCAGATCTTCCTACTTGCCGCGCCTTCCCGGACATGATGAGTGAGACTCATCATGTGTTATTAGTTAATGGTTATTAGTTATTGGAAACGGAGTAAAAACCTTTTTTAAGATTCACTGCCAAAAGCTTGTTTTCCTATTAACAAATAACAAGTAACTGATAACGAATATCCCAGTGGCTTTAGCCGGTCGTTAACTATTTTAGATAACTCATAACTAGTAACCAGCTTGCGGCTTTCGTCCCTGAATACAGCGGCGGGTCCGTCCCCGACTTATAGAGACCAAGGTCTCTTACACGGGGTTCCCTGTTAAGCTCTATAAGAGCACCTGAACGATATTCTTAAGTCTCTTAATGAAGTAAAATATCAATGTCAATATAAAAATATGATGAATTCGTAAAAAGTCGAATTTATTATGTGTTAGTCTAATCCCAAATATTTATAACTGCTTATTATCGCACATAAAATACCAAGCCACAAACTTGAGGAAAGAATCATTAGATCACATGACTTTTTAATATCTGTTAAATTTACTTCCCCGAACCTTACTCCGATATAGGGTTTGGAAACAAGTTGTCCATTGTAGTAATTAGGGCCATTGAGTTTAACTCCAAGAGCTCCTGCAAATGCGGCTTCCGGATATCCTGCATTCGGGCTTGTATGGTTTGCGCCTTCTTTCACGGCAGTTTTAAATGCGCGCGAGCCTTTACCAGAAAGAATTTGCGCTGCCCATGAAATCACGGGAATAGAAATGCGGGCAGGGATGAAATTGGCTACATCATCAATTTTGGCAGCGACTTTGCCGAAATCCTTATACTTTTCATTTTTATATCCAATCATAGAGTCCAGAGTATTGACCATTTTATAGGCCATTGCAAGGGGAGGACCACCTATTGCAGCAAAAAACAAAGGAGAAATGACTCCATCAACGAGATTTTCTGCTACTGTCTCCACTGCAGCTTGCGCCACCTCACCATCGGTTAACTTTTCTATATCTCTTCCGACGATAAAAGAGACTTTTTCTTTTGCATCCTCTAACCTGTTTTGCATAAGTAACCAGTAGACTTCCATTGCGGCCTTTTTCAGGGACTTTGCTGATATAGCGTAATAAACAATGAGGATTTCAATAATTAACTTTAAAAGCGGGTTGATGATTTGAGCTGTTGTTATCAATAAGAATGTTAATGCCCATGTGCATATGATAAGAAACACGGCAAAAAGCATACCGGAGAAAGAAAGTTTAAAAGGGAGATTTCTAAAATATGGCTCAAAGGCGGATATGGCTCTTCCCATCCACCTAATGGGATGAGGGAAAGATTGAGGATCACCCAGAACAAAATCGAGAAGAAAAGCAGCAAAAAAAATGTAGCATGAAGTGAATAATTCCATAGGCTATATAGAACTTAACAATTAATAATCAATTGCTAATTGTGAATGGTTAATGTCTCTTTGTTTAAGTTAACGCTTATGACGAAAGGGGGACTTTTGAGGAAATACGTCACTTTTCGTTCAGACACTAATTATAAATTTCGGGTTCTGGTCTCTGACTTCTGACCTCTGACCTCTGGCCTCTGATTTCCGGCTCAATTTTAAAAGCTTTTCCGCAAGCATGAGGTTTATTTCTCTTGTTTTTAATGAAACCCGGACAAAACGATTAGAAAGACCTTTAAAATTTGCACAGTTCCTTATTAGTATTTTATCCTGCGACATAAAGGCGCAAATATCATCGGAATTATACTTTCCGTAAAGTCTAATTAGAATAAAGGAGGTTGTGCTTGGAAATAATTTTATATCTGAAGCACATTTTATTTTTTCATTAAATATTTTTCTTTCGGTTTCTATAAATGTTATTGTTTTTTTAATAAAAGCATATACTTCTTCTCTGTGCGTCATCAAGTAAGATATGGCGGACTGAGCCAGACCGTTAACATTCCACGGCAGCAGGAACTTTTCAATTTTTTTAATTATGTTATTAGAAGAGATTAAAAAACCAATCCTCAAGCCGGGAATCCTGAAAATTTTTGACATTGAATTTAATACGATAACATTTGGAAGATCAAGGGTTACCATACTTTCTTTAGCACTGCAGTTGATAAATGGCAGGTATGATTCATCTATTATAAAATTTTTATCAGGAAAGGATCTACAAAGTGATTCAAGTTCAGTTGCAGGGATGAGGACACCTGTAGGATTGTTGGGATTGCAGATGAAAATGGTATCGAATTTTTTAATATGAGATTTTATCTGATTAAAATCAGGTTTAAAAGCTCTCGATTCTTCGGCAATTGAATATACGAAATTCACCCCGTGCAAGATGCATGCATCGGCATAGTCGGAATATGTGGGACCGAGAATAAGTACATTTTTTGCTTCAAGGGCAGGCGGTAGCGAGTAAATGAACTGTGTTGTTCCATTACCAGCAAGAACATGTTCTGATGGAATACCGTACCGGTTGGAAAAGGCATATACTGCCCTTTTGGAATCAACTTCCGGCAGGGTAGTTATCATATTCATGTTTTCTTTAAGGAAAGTTACCAGTCCCGGTGGAGGGCCGAACGGATTTAAATTGCTGCTCATGTCGATAATTTCAGAAGTCGCACAGTCCAATTTTTGTGCCATATCATAAATATTTCCGCCGTGTCCGATGATCATTCACTCCCTCCTTGTGGAAACCAGCAAAAAAAGCACTGATTCACAAATTTCGGCCATTACCCTTAACCCAGGCAAGCCGAAATGTTTAACGTTATTACAGACATCGTCAAATAGTTGAGTGGTTAAGTAGTTGAGTCGACGACTGAACGAGATCTGTATTAGTAATTAGTGCCTGAACGAAAATCCTAAAAATCTCCACTCTTTATTTCACATTCTTACTCCATCACGCAAGCTCTCGAAGATTCCATCTGTATCAATGTGTTTTTTAAAATGCTCGGATAGAAGGTCATATTCTCTGTCTCTTGTGACAGGCCCATGAGTTTGGGCAACTTTAAGGTGGTCAAGGCCTATGGTGGCAAGCCAGCGTTTTGTGATATCAGGAGTGTCAAACAGCCCATGCATATAGGTGCCCATAATCCTTGATTCATTTACAATGCATCCGTCTTCATCGTTGCATGCCAAACTGTTTCTTTCAAAGACTGAAAACATGGTATTGTCTGAAAACCGTTCTGTCTTTCCCATATGTATTTCGTATCCGGCGCCCTTGATATCTTGCCAGTAAAATTGTGTTAAAGTCGTTGTCTTTGGGGCTTTTAATACTGTTTCAACAGGGAGAAGACCAAGACCTGCTGTTCTTCCGGGCGCACCCTCCAGCCCATCCGGGTCATGGACATAATGGCCCATCATCTGATATCCGCCGCATATACCAAGAATGTGACCGTTATGATTAGCATAATCTTTGAGTTTTTCCGACCAGCCGGTTGTTTTCAACCAATCCAGATCAAAACGGGTGTTTTTTGATCCGGGCAGAATCACTGCCTTAAAAGGAAGAAGTTCCTGAACCTTTTCAATAAAATGTAAATTCAAACCTTTTATGCAGGAAAGAGGATCAAAATCTGTAAAATTGGAAATATGGGGTAAACGTATAACCGCAATCGCTGGGTCGTTGCTATTTTCAGGATATCTTGTTTTAGGATTTTCAATCACAACTGAATCTTCGGCTTCAATATTGATATGAGTGAACCATGGGAGTATACCGAAAACTTTTTTTTCTGTCTTTTGCTCTATCCACTTTTTCCCATCCTCAAAAAGATCGATATCGCCTCTAAAGCGATTTATAATAAACCCTGCAACCTGATTTTGTTGCTTTTGCGAAAGACATTCCAGGGTTCCGATGATTTGAGCAAAGACACCGCCTCTATGGATGTCAGCCACCAGAATGACGGGTGCGCTTGCATAATCGGCAATATGGAAATTGACAATATCATGTTGCATCAAGTTGACTTCGGCACAGGATCCCGCTCCTTCCATGATGATAAGTTCGTATTTTTTACGTAAACGGGTCAGGGCTTTACAGGATTCTGAAAACAAGCGTTTTTTTCTATCATAGTATTCGTTTGCCATACTGTTTCCAATAGCTTCACCCAAGAGTACAACCTGTGAACCGATTTCACTGGTGGGTTTCAATAGGATTGGATTCATGTCAACGTGAGGAGGTATCCTGGCGGCTTCCGCCTGGACAATCTGTGCCCGTCCCATCTCCAAACCTTCCGGCGTAACGCCTGAATTATTCGACATATTCTGCGCTTTAAACGGAGCGACCCGAATGCCTTGTTTTACAAAATGTCGACACAGCGCCGCAGTAATAATACTTTTCCCCACATCGGAACCGGTCCCAAAAACAGCAAGACAGCATGCAAGATCTTTATCTTTTTGTTTAATAGATTCCATCTCTATGATACTCCCTTTTCAGGAAAGATAATCTTGATGGCTTCATAAAAAGTCCATTTTCTGTGTTAGGCTCAAATTTTAATCCTCGAAATACTCAATGTATGCTTGTGGTTAAAATTTTCGACTGCCTTGAACTTGAACAAAATTGAGCATTTTCCAAAGGTCTCTACTTATGTTTGGATATAAGACTTTTGACTCGACACGGGAAATAGGATATGTAAAATATAATCTGAATTCAAGTATAAACTCATTTAATAGCGAAATGACAAATGAATAGAATCTTCCACATTGCCAAAGTGATTCTGCTGGGACTTTTTGCAGCACAAGTACTGTCCACCTATCAAGTGTATATATCAAATATTGAACTTCATCACACACTTTCATCCATCAGCAAGTCGGGCTACCTTGTGGTGCCCAACCGTTATATTATGCAGCAACTTAAAATATTTGGCCCTGCCTTCTTTGGAGGTCTTTTTTTTACGTTTAGCATAGGATCCGCCCTCACTATCCTCACCTTTGCAATTGTATGGGCCTGGGACCGCCTTTTCTCCCGCAACAAACTTATTCTTTTTCCATTTTTTCTTCTATGGATTGGGTGCCTTATATCACTTAACTTTAATGGCTTCAGCTTAATGATTACTTCCTATTTTATCGTTATTCCCGCTGTTGTCACATTATCCTTTTTGAAAATAATGCCTGCACAAGACCTGCAAAAAGGTTGGTTGACCGTAATAATCAGCGTTTCCCCGGTACTGCTTCTGGCTCTTTTCTGGGGATTTCAGATGAGTAATCATATTTTTTTGGACATTAGAGACAACCTTTTTTTATCAAATCATTTCGGAACTAAAATAAACAATTTTTACTATAAATATACCCTCTATCCTGCAGAGGTATTTAAATCGCTGGATCAAAAATCACTTAAAACCTGTAATCTCAACCTCATCAAAGAAAAAACGATTTCAACATTATTGGAAAGAGAACTTCTTAATCACGACTATCTGCCTGTTAATGAAAATATCGCGGTTGATTTAACAATAAGCAAAGAAGGCAACATTCTGAACTTTGACAATAAGGGGAAAACGATTCTTCAAACTTCTTTAAAAGATTTTTCCATGAAACCGGGAAGTGTGCTTAAAGAATTCTCATTAAAGTGCGACAGATATCAATTTTTCCGTAACTTTACCTTCTTTTCTATTCTGGTTGGCTTCCCCCTCATCCTATATTTTATAGTTTATACCTTGATTTATTTTATTTTGAACCTTTTTATAGATACGAATATTTCTTATGTAATTTCTTCCATAATTTGTTTTATGATTGGTATTATTTTGCTGATTCCCGTTCATTACGGCAATAAGGAAAAATTAGATGCGAAGAATTTGACTGTAACTATGGAATCTGATAGCTGGCAGAAAAATGTCGAAGCACTGAAATTCATTCGTCAAAAAAAGATTGAAATCGATTATTATCAAACCTATCAAAAATTACTTAAAAGCCCCCATATACCTGTGCGTTACTGGCTGGCAAGGGCTTTGGGTGTCAGCAAACAACATAAAACCTATAAAGATATATTGATCCTCCTGGATGATCCCCATCCCAATGTGGTCTGCCAGGCATTTTATGCTTTAGGCAAAAGGGGAGATGCAAAGGGGATTAAAAAAATTATCAATAGAATTGCAACTTCCGATCACTGGTACGAACAATGGTATGCCTATAAAGCATTGAGGACTCTTGGATGGAAGCAAAAAAGATTGAATTAAAAACCCTTTTTATATCCCTTGCAGCGATCATTCCGATTGAATTGGTTATGAAGACTGTGATTTCAAAGGATCAATATCTTTTAATAGTTATTTTGGGTGTTGCCCGTCTTTTTGAAGCCTCCCTTATGATACTGATTTTTTATATTTGGGGCAAAGGTATATCCTCAATAGGATTGTCTCCATCTAAAATGATTTATGGCCTGAAAAAGGGGCTTATCTGGTCGGCCTGTTTTGGGATAATTACCTCTTTTGCCTTTGCAATATTATACGCTTTCGGTCAAAACCCTTTGACGCTTATTAAGACCAGCCTTTCATCAGATACAAGTGGAATCATCCTTTTTTTCATTGTCGGCGGATTTGTCGGTCCCGTTGCAGAAGAAATCTTTTTTCGAGGAATTCTCTATGGTTTCTTTCGCAAATGGGGTGTGTTGACGGCTCTTATTTTAAGCACTTCTATATTTATTTTTTTCCACCCCATAGGTTCCAAAGTTCCTCTTCCCCAATTAGTTGGAGGAATAGTTTTTGCCTTGAGTTATGAGGTGGAAAAGAGTCTGATTACACCAATCACTATTCATATGCTGGGTAATATTACTATTTTTACTCTTACTTTGCTTTTTTAGCTTGACCCTTTCTTAGGCAATAAAGAACCTAAGTAATATTTTAGCTGTTTGAAAACAAGGCTTCCAGTATTTATTCCTTATTTGAAACTCCGGCTTCTTCAAAAGTTAGAACTTCCATAAAGATCTTTACCGCACCTTCCATGATCCCCATTGCAAGCGCACCACCTGTTCCTTCTCCAAGGCGCATATTTAAATCCAGAATAGGCTCAAGCCCCAGATGTTTCAACATGGCCCTGTGACCCGGCTCCTCTGAACAGTGTCCTGCAAAAAGATATTCTGTAACGGTGGGGCAAAGTGCATATGCTATCAAGGCGCCGGCTGTTGAAATGAATCCGTCAATTACAACGGGACGTCTATAAAAGGCTCCTGCCAAAATACACCCTGCGATCCCTCCTATTTCAAAGCCACCTATTTTTGACAATACATCAAGCCCATCCTCACGGTCCGGCTTGTTCACTTCAATACCGCGATGTATGACATCCTGTTTTCTTTTAAGCCCTTCGTCATCCACACCTGTCCCGCGACCAGTCATTTCATTTATGCTTTTCCCAGTGATTACGCTCCCGATAGCTGCTGAAGGTGTAGTATTGCCGATTCCCATGTCTCCGGTACCCAGTATCTCCAGACCTTTCTGGAAAAGCTCACCGGCGAGTTGAAAACCAGTTAAAATTGACTTTTCAGCTTCCTGACGTGTCATAGCCGGACCCTTGGCCAGATTTGCCGTTCCCTGGGCCACCTTGTGGATGAGAAGCCGATTTTCGCTATCCAAAGAACCGGTGTCCAACTCAGGGATAATACCCATGTCAACTACATAGACTTCGGCTCCGACATGTCTGGCGAGTACGTTTATCCCCGCACCATCATTTATAAAAGCCTTGACCATCTCGCCGGTTATCACCTGAGGATAAGCGCTAACACCTTCGTCCACAACACCGTGATCTCCAGCCATTACCAAAAACGACTTGCGGTTTATGACAGGTTCTAAAGTATTTTGTATTCCGCACAGACGCTCTGAAATATCATGAAGCCTTCCCAAAGCTCTTGTTGGCATCACAAGCTGTGCCGTTCTTTCTTGTGCCTTTTCCAACCATGTTTTATCAACCGGTTTAATCCCTTTTAAGATCTCTTCCAAACTCATATCCTGATTAACCATTTTTTGTACCTCCTCTATTAAATATTTTTTTGGTAACTTCTAAAAAATTAGTGGTCACATTTATTCGTTCACGGCATATCGAAATGTTGGAGTGATCAGGTGATCAGTGACCGATTACCGATTACTGATTACCTGCCACCATATTCTCCAGGCGAATTCATCATTCTGTAACATTTTAGCCTTATAAAAGTAATTAAAACTATATAGCTTCAAAGGTTTTTAAATTTTTAATCGTGTAACTGTCTGAGCGTATTAGTGAGAGTTTAGAAAAAACAGGGATTGAATTGGTGTGTCTCAAAGGCTAATCGGTATTTATTGCTTACTTGTTTATTAATAAGACATGCACTATTTTTTCTTTACTCTCACTTATACGCGAGTTTTACACATTTAAAATTTAATTACCTTTGAAGCGGCCAAGTTTCAAACAGCTAAAATACTGCATCATTCTTAATTTACACAAAAAAAAATCCCCAAGCGTTTTAAGGCTTGAGGATTTACCATCTCCACAAACAGGAGCCAAGCGGCAGGTCTTCTGACTCTCCCGCCCTTTCAGCGGCCTTCCCGGGCATGATGAGTGAGGCTCATCATGTGTTATTAGTTACTGGTTATTAGTTATTGGAAACAGAGTAAAATCTTTTTTAAGATTCACTGTCAACAGCTCGTTTTGCCTATTAACAAATAACTGATAACGAATATCCCAGTGACTCACAAAGCTGAAAGGGTTCCCTTTTCTTTCTTGAAAAGGGCGGGATTACAGCGACGGGTCCGTACCGGATTTTTACCGGTTTCCCTATTAGGCCTATAAACAGGCACCACTAGACTTCAAGATCAAAAGAGACCTTTGCAAAACGCCCCCTTTTGCCCAATTTCTGTGTCAGGCTAAAATTTTAATCCTCGAAATACTCAATGTATGCCTGTGTTTAAAATTATCGCCTTTCTTGAACTTGAACAAAATTGAGCATTTTTCAAAGGTCTCTAAATTTTCAAACACCAATATAATAAACGGATATGTCTTGTCAAGTTTTTCCTGAATCTTGTATGCAAAATTCAGGTTTTAATTTAGTGATTGTATTTTGTCTGTATCTATTCAATCGGTATGAGATCAGCTAGGTTTGATCCGAAATAGTTCAAATTATCTCTTGAAAGCATTTCATCAATCGGAACCAACAGGACAGGACGACATACACTCTGAACAGCTGTAAAAAATGCCAGAAACAGCTGATTGCCAAATATCCCAGAAATCAGAGCTATAAATTGCTTCCTTGATTTCCTTTTCGTCAGCCCCCATAAATTTTTTTGCAATAGCGATAACCCCTGGTAGTCCACCGCTCAACGCATTGGAAACACAAGCACGATAATCGAGTGTGCCGTCTTCTTGGATGGCCTCAACAGGGCACGCTGTTCGGCACAATTCACACTGATCACAGGGGTTTTCAACTAAAGGCTGATCGGCACTCAGAGTTGCATCGGTAATAACAGTGCCCAAGCGCACAAAAGGGCCAAATTCAGCGGTAACTAACAATCGGTTTAATCCGATACCGCCTAAACCTGCAATGGCCGCAACTGTTTTATGATTGACTTCACCCTTCATCCCCTTGGACTCAGACGCCATGTCAACGGGAAGATAAGGAGAAATGCTGACTGCTCTGGCTCCCTCCTTGTTAAGTAATCGTATTGTCTCTATACTTATGTGATTAAGGCGTTCATAGACACACATAGAATCATAGCGGCTTAGCTGAATGTTACCAGAGCACACAGCAGCTCGATTCAGCGGAACAGCAAAACTTATAAGAGACTGAGCACCTGGTAAAAGCTTCTCTGGATCTTCGCCATACTCTCGAAATTGAGATGAATCGGCTTCGGCCACACCTACCAAGTCTGCGCCTATGGCTTGAATTTTTTCTTTCAGTACAGCGGTAGTTTGCATAATCAATCCTTTCTTCAAAATGAGGAATTGCCAATAGTATTTTGAGACTATGCCATTTCCTTGTTTAAATTTCAAGAAAGTACAACATGCCTTGTCACATTGTACACTTTCGATAAATGATAAGATAGTAACATTATTCTTGCTTTTCAGAGGGCTTAAAAATGCGTGCTAATATGTAATTGACTTTACTATCACATTAATATCATTGAAGCTTTTATTTGTAAATCACAAATATTTTGGGATTTATTTATTTCAAGCAATTAACTGTTTAAATGACGTGGCCCTGTTATTTCTTGACGAGCCGACGCTTAAAGGTTATCTCATGAATGGGCCAATGAAAAGCATCCGGATGTTTTTCGCAAAAACATATTTCCACAATTCACAATGTGAGCTATTATTAGATTGATCTCTGTTTTTTGTAAATATAGGGTGTGAAACTTGAGTTATTATTTAAATCGTTAAGGAGTCAGTATGAATTTTGAATTAACAGGAGAACAAAAAGCCATTCAAAAAGCTGCCAGAGAATTTGCCGGTAAGGAATTTGACCGAGAATTGGCCGTGGAACTGGAGCGAAAACATGAATTTCCAAAAGCCTTGTACCGTAAAGCGGCTAAGCTCGGTTTTGTCGCGCCTTATGTGGAAGAGGAACTGGGCGGTGAAGGTTTGGGCATTTTAGAAAACGCGATCATCGTAGAAGAATTCTGCCGGGCCGACTCAAGCATCGGGCTCGCGATCGATCTGGCCGCGCTTCCCTGCAAATTTTTATACCGCTACGGGGATCGGTTTCAGAAAGAGAAGTATCTGTCCAAAATTATCACCGGAGAATACGGAGCAGCGATTGCCTTAACGGAACCGGACCATGGCAGCGATATTACCGAGTTGGATACCGTAGCCATACGAGATGGGGATAATTACCGTTTGTCCGGTACAAAGACGTTTATAACCAACGCTACCATCGCCGATTTTTTTACGGTCCTCTGCCAGACGGATCCCGAGGTTGTTCCGCGATATAAAGGAATGAGTATTTTAATCGTGGATCGAAGCATGATCGGGAAAAATTTCCAAATTAACGAGCTCGGTGAAAAGCTGGGAATCCGGCTGACAAGTTCGGCAGAACTGTTTTTTAATGCGCTCAAAGTGCCGGCGGAAAATCTTCTGGGTCAAGAGGGCCACGGCTTTTATCAAGCCATGGGTTTTTTCGAGGAGAGTAAAATTGAGATCGCAGCTCAGGCCGTGGGTCTCGCCCAGGGAGCTTTTGATATGGCATACGCGTATGCTAAAAAGAGGAAACAGTTCAATCAAGCGATTGCCAGTTTTCAGGCTATCCAGCATAAATTCGTTGATATGTATATTAAGATCGAAAATGCCAGGAACCTGGTGTATAAGGCAGCGGCCGATTTTGACCACGGGAGGCGCGATCATATGGGTGCGGCCATGGCCAAATACTATGCCGCCGATATCGCCAACCAGGTGGCATATGACGCCATGCAGATATTCGGCGGATATGGCTATTTTCAGGAATATCACATCGAGCGCTATTACCGGGATGCGCGCATCCTGTCGATATACGAAGGGACTTCCGAAATTCAGAAAAATATCATTGCGGCAGAATTGTTTCCACAGAGCCGATTTTAAGAAAAAAATCGTCCGGTGGCGGACAAACAGCCGTATCTCTTTTAGGCTTTGCGTAATCGCGGCGGCAAAATAAATACCTTTCGCAATCCCTCTTTGAGCGAGATTGCCTCCTCCGGGCAGAACCGGGAGCAAACTCCGCATCCAAGGCAGGAGCTCTCATCCAACTGTGCCGACCCCTCCTCATTTAAGGAAATGGCATCCGTTGGGCACCAATCCAGGCAGATGCCGCAACCTGTACAGGCTTCTATATCGATCACGGAAAGGTGGTAAGTGGAATTTATCAGCGGCAGCGTGCCTTCCCGCCAAAGTCCCAGGGTATCGCAACAGTCCTTGCAGCAGTTGCAGATGCTCGTTTCCGGGCGGGATTCCCTGGAGCCCGGATGAAAAGCTTTGTGGATCAACCCGGCTTGTGCCGCCTCTTTCATTATTTTCAGGGCTTCTTCCTTTGTTACTTTTTTTGCAAATCCCTGTGCACTGGTGTGTCTTGCGGACTTACCGAAGGTAAAACAGTTCAACGTGGGAGCATCGGTGTTGCAGTCGTTCCCAAGCAGTTTTCGCCGCTGGCGGCAAAAGCAATGTCCAACGGCAATGTCGTTAAACTTGTTGATAATATCTTCCACCGTCTGGCTCGGAAGAACAAATTCTTCGGAAACATCCAGGGTCTTATCAACAGGTATTATCTTAATGGACTTTCCGTCTTCCGTTTTCCTGTTGGGCACGGTGCGATCCACAGGAGGAGCAGCTTTGAAGAGGGGTAAAAGCATATCGTACTTATCTTGGATCTCTTCCTGGAGTTCTTCAAGCAGCTTTTCGAACAACCTGGCGAGTTCTTTTTCCTCCTCACTGCCCGTTAGTTCCACCATGAATTTATATTCCATCAGCCCAACCAGCATGAGCGGCAGAAGCCTGTAGACCATGACGCCGGCTGAATTTGGTTGATTGAAAATAAGTCCCTTCTTTGCAAGGCTTGTTGCCAATTGCTCGATTTTTTCCTCCGAAAATTCACTTGATACCTCTATTTGGTTCATTGTTTGTGACGGCTTCTTGCGGAACGCATATATCAGGTCGAGTTCCTCGTCATTGTCTCCTACAACGCACGTTATAATTGCAATGGCAGTGTCACTTACAGGAAATTGAAACATGCCTTGTTTGCAAATTACGCCGGTGGCTCTTCTGATCTTATCCTTCATTGTGATTTGCGCCATGATCTGTTCCTCCTTATTTACTGAAGACAAGTTGTTTGCAAAATGATAAGATAAATTTATCAGTACAGAATACAAAAAACAAATTGTAATTGAAATTAATTTTCAGACATCGTCAAATAGTTGAGTGGTTAAGTGGTTGAGTAGGAAAAGGACTTAACGAGATCTGAATTCATACTATATTTTAGAAAGGATCTAAATCTTGTCAGATATCACTTCAAGCATTCCGATTTCCGAATGCATACGCTGCGGCACCTGCTGCAAAAAGGGCGGCCCATCCTTTCATATGGAAGATAAGAATTTAATTAAAAAAGGGATTATTCAATCCAAATACCTTTATACCATCCGAAAAGGAGAACCTGCCTATGATAACGTTAAAGAACATATTTTACCGGCAACCACGGATATCATAAAAATAAAGGGGCAAAAAGATTTGTTCACATGCACATTTTTTGAAGAAAACGACAGCAATTGTACAATTTATGAAAACAGACCTGTTGAGTGTAAAGTCCTTAAATGCTGGGACACGAGGGAGATAGAAAAATTTTATTCAAAAAACCGGCTTACGCGAAAAGACCTAATATTTAAAATTAAAGGTCTATGGGACCTGTTAGAAGATCACCAATCACGCTGCTCATATGAAAAAATCAAGCACCTTGTTGAAGCAATAAATAAAAATAAAACAAACAATGCACTTGAATATTTAAAAGATATTATCTGGTACGATATCCACTTCCGGCTTTTAGTTGTGGACAAGGGAAAGATAGACCCTGAAATGGTCGATTTTCTGTTTGGCCGACCTCTTTTGGAAACCATGAGGATGTTCGGTTTCAAGATTAAGCAGGAAAATGATAAATTATTCATATCACCGACATAGCTGGTGGCTTGATTATAGGTACAATTCTTTGCCAATATTTTTCCAAAAATACTAACGAAGCGTTTAAATTCTCATATGAAAAGACTTCCAAAGACACAACACCGGTAAATCCTTTTAATAGCGTCATGATCGGTTTTATCTGTTTTTTTGATAATCGATCTAATGATATATGATCATGACGGTTTTCAACCCCATGGAGATGAATAATGGGGGTTAATTCTGAATATTTATTAAAAACAGTTTCAAGTCCGAATCCATACTTGATAAGGTGACCTATATCAATACAAACTGAAAGATTTAAATCTGTTATAATCTTTTCTATCCATTCAAAGGGATATTGAAGGGTCTCAATGGAAATAGTTTTGCTATCTATTCCCAAAGCAAGCAATTTTTCCATACTTTTGTAGATGAGCTCCTGCCATTTTTTAACATTCTCTTTTTCAACTGAAGTTTTATTATATGAAAGGTGTAATGTATAAGTGGTGGGGAATAGGGGGGAAGTAAGGTCTATGATACATTTTAATGTTTCCAACACATGGTGTTGCATTAAGGGATCAGGATCGCTTAATGAAATATCCGTCGGCAAATGGATATTATAGGAAATGCGGAATTCATTTGCCAACAGGGAAAGAGTTTTTATCTCATCTTTTGACGGCAAACTATCATATGAACTTTCAAATAAGACAAGTTCGATCTCATCCAGATAGGGCGCCAGCATTTTTACATTAGGAATAATATGGTCCGGATATATATATGATGTGGTACCGAGTTTAAATGGATATAAATCTTTGTATGATTTTGGGAGGGGTAGATACATAGAGTTGTCTGTTTATACTTGATGGCTTCGTAAAAAGTCCATTTTCTGTGTTCCGCTTCATTTCGTTGTCATTGCAACGTACTATAAGTACGCCTTATGACACGAAATTTGCGCGCCTTAAAACTGGAGCTTTTTACTTTGCCATACCAATTTTGACTTTCAAATAACTAAATTATCAGCATGTTTCATAACAGGCTGTTGTTC
>CAZLRK010000065.1:0-17436 GCA_964561845.1 uncultured Desulfobacterales bacterium
TCGACGTTGAACGTTCGATGTTCGATGTTCAAATTGTTACATCTGAAATTACGACCGAACTTTTATAACACCTTGAAAATACATACACAGATCAGGAGTTCTGAAATTAACAATTAATTATTAACAATTGATTATTAGTTATTAATTATTTTCCCCTGGCCCTTTGGAGAAGAATTCTTATCAATAGATAGATGATATCCTTATCCTTCCAACAATACTGACTATAACATCCATTTGCTTGCCATTAATATTTGCAGAAGTAATGGTAATTCCAGCGCAGCGTCCTCTTGAATTGAAACGGAGTTTATTATTCTTGCGAGTTGTACTTAATGTAATGCCAGCAGGTGACTTAATATTGCCTAAAAGCTGTTCATCCTCATCATGGATCCAGTTGTTTGCATTAGAACCAGCTCCATTGTCCACAAAAACTGAATAGCCGTTGTCAACAACATCAAATACAACTGCAACTTTTGCATTTTCCTTTATGGCCTTTAGTTTGGCCATTTCCATGTACCCTGTCAGGTTTAGCACATTTCCTTTTAGCGTTGCATTATTTCTCCAGCCTATCATGTTGGGGACAGCGATTACAGATAATATAGCTGATATAGCTATCACAACCATAAGTTCAATTAATGTAAATCCGGTATCTTTACTTATTTTTTTGCACATGCCATGAACATATTCAAACTACGTGCCATGTTATTCCTCATATGCAAAAACGGTAAAAAATGATTGGTATCAAGCGCCTTTTCATTATATATAACTGATATAAATGAAAATTTTTCATCCATATATTTTAAATCGTTCAAACAAAAATCTACAAGCGCATAAGGGTGGTAAAATTGAGTGCGATAAAGTGCCTATTATGACCCGAATTGTGCATGAAATTCTGTGCATGTAAAGGGACTATAAAATAATTAATAACTAATTATTAATTGTGAATTGTGAATGGTTAATGGAAAGGGTTTAAGATGCAAATTAACCATTAGGTATTAATTATTAATTGTGAATGGCTAATTGGGCTGGGATACTGTGTCTTTTCGATAGGATAAGCGCGAAAATAATAATTAATAACTAATTGTTAATTGTGAACGGTTAACGGAAAGGCTTTAAGATTTAAACTAACCATTAATTATTAACCATTAGGTATTAATTGTTAATTGTGAATGGCTAATTAGGCTGGAATACTATGTCTTTTCGATAGGATAATCGTGAAAGTAATAACTAATAATTAATTGTTAATTGTGAACGGTTAACGGAAAGGCTTTAAGATTTAAACTAACCATTAATTATTAACCATTAGGTATTAATTATTAGGTAATTATTGTTTGTCTTTCGCCAATAAAATCGACAGCATTTTGAAATATGCGTATTCCGGTTGCAGGGTTTGAGTCTATCGGCATTTTGCTGCGTTTTAGTCTTTCTTTTTTTCGTGTCCAGTCCGGATGATTCGTCCAGTGATTAAAGGCTTCAGGATGCGGCATCAGGCCGAAAATCCGACCGGTCAGGTCACATATCCCTGCAATATCTTGTACGGAGCCGTTGGGATTAAAGGGGAATCTTTCCTTGGCAAGCCCTCCGTCCGGCATGGCATACCGAACTACCACCTGGCTATTTGCATCAAGGCGCCTCATGGTAGCTTCGTCTGAATAAAATTTTCCTTCACCATGTCTTATGGGAAGCTCTATCTGATCTATCCCTTTGGTAAATATACATGGGGATTCAGGATTGATTTTAAGATTAACCCATTGATTTCTGAAATTGCCGCAATCATTAAATGTAAGGGCAACTGATCGTGATGTATAATCATGATCAAAACCCGGCAAAAGCCCCAGGTTCACAAGTGCTTGAAATCCATTGCAAATACCGAGTATAAGATTTCCATTTTTTATGAATTCAATGATTTTATTACCTATATTTGTCTTTAAGCGTACCGCCTGGATTACACCGGCGCCATGATCGTCTCCCCAGCTAAAACCACCCACAAAGACTATAATCTGAAAATCCTTAAGGTCTACAGACCCGTCAATTAGGGAATTTATATGTACCCGATGGGCTTTTGCGCCGGCAAGCTCAAATGCATAGGCGGTTTCATGGTCGCAGTTTAAGCCGTATCCGGTCAAAACAAGTACCTGCACACTCATATCAATTCTCCAAACGGGTCTTTCCAGGCATCTTTAAGATCCTGTATCGGAAGTGAAATAATGGTTCTATTGTCGGTTCCATTTATAATAAGATCGGTTTTCCCTGATACGGTTCCAATACATGCATATGGAAGTCCATTGAAAATCTTTTCGAAAGCTTCCTTATTATCAGGATCGATGGTTACGATGAAACGACCGGCAGATTCTGAAAATAAGATAACATCGTTTCGAAGGATATGGTCCGCCGGCGCCAGGCCGAGGTCCACCTCCAAACCAAGATTTCCTCCCATTGCAACCATTGCCAGATGCACGCCCAAACCACCTTTATATATACCGTGAACTGAAGCAGCAAGCTCATTTTCAATTGCGATACCAAGGGCTCTGTAAAGCGCTATAAATTGGTCGGGCTTTACCTGGGGAACATTAAGGCCCACATAGCCAAAATGCTCATAGTATTCTGATCCTCCCAGTTCGTTTCGTGTGTTTCCAAGGATGTAAACCAGATCCCCCGGCTCTTTGCAATCCATGGTAACACATTTTACGATATCATCTATAACTGATGTGGCAGAAAACTGAAGTGTCTCAAGAGCAGATATTTTGTGTGATTCACTATATCTTCCCGTAAGATATCCATCAACATACATACTGTCCTTTCCTGAAAGGAGAGGTATTTTATATGCCATGCAGATATCCCGAAGCGCACTGCATGAGCGGATAAGCTGAGCAGCCTTGAATTTGCCGTCAGGATTGTTTGCTTGATGATACTGAATATCCGGCCAGCAGAAATTGTCTACACCGCCTATTTGTTCCAGGTTCGCTCCGACAGAGATAAGTCTTCGTACCGCTTCATCAATAGTACAGCTTGTCATGTGAAATGCATCTATCTTTGAATAGGTTGGCAGCAGCGCCTGGGCAAAGGCAAGACCTTTTTTTGAATTAAGCACGGGCCTTATAACGGCAGCATCGCTATTTATATCACGATTCGCACCGATAAGGGGTTTGATTACGCTGGTGCCCTGAACTTCATGGTCATACTGCCGGGTTATCCATTCTTTTGAGCATATATTAGGACATGAAAGTAGATCCTTAAGCAAATCTTCATAGTTTTCGGGTTCCGTTAATACAGGCTCAAACAACCCCCGTTTAGCTGGAGATTGCCACTCCGCTTCGAATTCCCACTGGGGAAAACCGGAAGTTAATAGATCGAGATCAATATAAGCGCAAGTTTTGTCGTTATATGTGATATGAAGTTTTCCTGAGTCCGTATATTTTCCGATAACCGTACTCTCTACAGCATGCTTTTTTGAAAGTTCAAAGAAGCGCTCCAGATGTTTGGGAGCTACGGCTATAGTCATACGTTCCTGAGATTCTGAAATCCATATTTCCCACTGATCAAGGCCTTCATATTTTAAAGGGACCTTTTCAAGCTGAACTTCGCATCCATTTGAAACCCGGGCTGTCTCTCCCACGGACGATGAAAGACCGCCGCCGCCGTTATCCGTAATATATTTTATAAGTCCTTCGTCACGGGCTTCCAGGAGAAAATCATGCATCTTTTTCTGGGTATATGGATCACCTATCTGCACATGCCCGGCAGGCGTATGCTCGGAAAAAGTCTCGGAAGCGGCAGTAACGCCATGAATCCCATCTTTGCCGACCCTTCCTCCACTCATGATAATCAAATCTCCGGGCGATATTTTCTTTTGTTCCGCAGGTTCTCCTTTAATGTTTGCCGGCATAAGCCCTACTGCTGTCACAAAGACGAGACATTTTCCCATATATCCGGGATGAAAAAAGACCTGGCCAAAAGTTGTCGGGATTCCGCTCTTATTGCCGCCGTCCCGAACACCTTCTATAACACCGTCTAAAAGGCGCCTTGGATGAAGATGCGCCGTAAGATCTCCTTTATAGTCTCTTTGCCCGACGCAGTACCCATAACTGCCCATAATCAGCTTTGATCCTTTCCCTGTACCCATGGGATCACGGTATATTCCAACAATACCGGTAAGGGCGCCGCCGTAAGCTTCCATATTAGACGGGGAATTATGGGTCTCTCCGGTAATAACATAATGATGATTCTCATCAAAACATCCTACACCGGCATTATCCCACAAAACCGACACAACCCACGGCTTCTTTTTCTTTAATTCAAGTGTCGGAGCTTCAATACAAGTTTTAAAAAGATTGTCTACGACTTCCTTTTTGCCCGTTTCAAGGTCCGAAAAATGAAACAATCCCTGAAATGTATTGTGATTACAATGATCACTTCTGGCTTGAGAAATATATTCAAGCTCGATATCAGTAGGGTCTGAAAGTCCCGCCAAAGTGCGTGCATACTGAACATTTTTATTTAAAAAATAGTCCCTTATGGTTGGAATATCATTTGGATTCAAAGCCAGATTTCGCTCATCACTGATCTTCTTGAGAGTTGAATCGCTTTCAACCGGAATTGTTGTAACCGTAGGATTGTGATTGAGAATGACTTTTGGAATGATAAAACCGATTCCAACATCAGGATCCCAATTTTTTCCTGTAAAAGTCTTCCATTGCTGGATGATGTCATTTGCCAAAAGTTCACTTGCAACCTTATCGGCATTCTCGGCTGTTAAAATACTGCCTTTTAAACAGTATCTTTTTGAAGTATACACCGATTCATTCGGATCAAACTTTATTCCCAGAATATCCTCAATCGCCTCAACAGCAGTACTGCCCGGATTATCCCTTACGCCCGGTCTGTACCCGACCCAGATGGACCAGTCAAATTCCACGGAAAGCGGATCAAAAGAGGATACTTGTGTTACAGGGTTTGTAAAAATTTCAGTCTGAACAGTTTTCAACTGATCCTGATGTAGTTCCGCGTCTATGGTTATCACCTGGATTGTACGAATCTGATCAAGTTCAATACCAAAATAATTCTTTGCCTTTTGGCGAATCCCCTCACCCTCTGCATCAAAAAGTTCATCTTTAAGTGTTATTTCAAGTCGGTATGGCATAATATTTAAGTTTTTTTGTAACGGTTCCGCCACTAAGGCACTAAGTCACAAAGAGAAGTAAATGATTCTATAATCTTTGTGTCTTAGTGTCTTTGTGGCAAACTAGTTACCCGGAAAATATACGCGTTATGTCATTATAAAATACAAAAATCATAAGTAAAATCAAAAGAAATATGCCTGCCTGCTGGGCAATTTCACGCATCTTTGTATTTACAGGGCGTCTGGTTACAGCTTCTATAAAAAAGAAAAGCAGATGTCCGCCGTCCAATACCGGTATAGGGAGAAAATTAAGGATGGCAAGATTAATGCTGATGAGTGCAATAAAAAACAGCAGATTACCTGCACCCTGCTTGGCCTGTTGTCCCGCCATCTGGGCAATCATGATAGGCCCGCCTAACGTTTTTGCTGGAACTTTTCCCTGGATCAGTTTCCCGACGGTTATCAAAGTAAGCTTTGTAATATTATAGGTGTGGACAATGCTTTCCCAAAACGCCTGAAACGGATTTAACTCTTTTAAAAGGACGTCACCGGAAGCTGAAATTCCAATCATGTAACGATGGGTATCTTCACCAAATATGTTTTTGGCGGTTTTAAGTTCCGGTGTAATGTTTACTATAAAAGTAGCTTCTTTTCGAGTTACTAATAATTTAAGGGTTTTTCCCCCGCTTGAGGATATAGCTTCCGCCATTTCATCCCAGTTCGAAATTGGCGAGTCATCAATTGCCACAATAAGATCATTTTTTTTGAGTCCTTCTCTATGGGCCGGTGTACCTTCCGTAACAGTTCCAACGGAAGGCTTTAAGATAAAAGCACCGGATAATTGGAAAATTCCATAGAATATAATCACTGCAAGAAGGATATTGAACAAAGGGCCGGCTGCAACAATCAGTATGCGCTTGAAGACATGTTTGTGTGTAAAGGAAATCGGTATATCGGCAGGATCAATTTCAGAATCAGGTTCCTCGCCCACCATTTTGACATATCCGCCAAGCGGTATTAGGGAAATCCGGTAATCTGTAATGCCGATTTTTTTCCCGAACAACCTGGGACCAAACCCAAGTGAAAATTTTTCAACCCCCACTCCGAATAACCTGGCAACAAGGAAATGACCAAGTTCATGGAAAAAAATTAGTATACCTAGAACGATAATAAATGAAATTGTGCTAGTGGCCATTGTTTTTTCTTTTTAATAGTTGATGGTCTCGTAAAAAGTCAGAAAAACGACCTTTTTACGATAGTGTTTTGTATTTAGTATTTAGTGTTTGGTGATCTAATAAGCTGGTATATCAGCATATATTTATACAAAACACAAAATACCAAACACCAAACACTTGAGGAATTTGTCTTTTACAAATTCATCATAGTTATTCATCAATTTCCTTTTTTATCACTTTTTCAGCTTCCCTTCGTGCCCACTTATCAGCTTCTAAAATATCAGTTAGGCTTGTATGCTCTGCAACAGAGTGTCGGTTCATTGTTTCTTTGACAACTTCGGGAATCTTACCAAATGATATGTCCCCGTCAAGAAATGCTTGCACAGCCACCTCGTTTGCCGCATTTAAAACCGCAGGAAGCGTTTTTCCGGCATCACAGGCTTTAAAAGCCAAATCAAGGCAGGGAAACTTTTCCATATCCGGTTTTTGAAAAGTAAGAGCCCCTATATCAGCAAAGTCCGGTATTGGTTGATTTAAGGGGAGACGCTCCGGGTATGAAAGAGCATATGCTATTGCTCCTTTCATATCAGGAATACCCATCTGCGCAATTACTGATCCGTCTCTATAGGAAACCATTGAATGAATCATACTTTGCGGATGAATAACAACTTCAATTGTATTATGAGAAACATCAAAAAGGTGTTTGGCTTCTATAACCTCAAGCCCTTTGTTCATAAGCGTAGCTGAATCGATACTTACCTTTTTTCCCATCTTCCATGTGGGATGATTAAGCGCTTCTTCAGGTTTAATTTCATAAAATTCATTTGCCGGTTTGTTTAAAAAAGGACCTCCGGAGGCCGTCAGGTGTATCTTTTTCAGGTCCTTTTTGCGTTGACCCTCAATACATTGAAAAATTGCGCTGTGCTCACTGTCGATGGGAAGAATTTTTATTCCCTTATCAAGCGCCGTTTGCATAACAATCTCACCACCCATAACAAGGGTTTCCTTGTTTGCCAGGGCAATGTCCTTTCCTGCCTCAATTGCAGATAGAGTCGGCAGAAGACCTGCAGCGCCCACAACGGCAATTACTACCATTTCAACATTATCATATGTAGCTGCCGTTTTGTATCCATCCTGGCCGTACATGATTTCAACATCAGACACAACACTATGAAGAATATTTTTAAGTTCATGTGCCCTCTTTTCATCGAAAACCACAGCTACCTCCGGACGAAATATCTTAATTTGCTCGGCCAGCAATTCTATATTATCTTTTCCGGCAAGCGCTTTAACAGCAAATCGCTCGGGAAATTTTTCAACGATCTTAAGAGTGTTTCGGCCGATTGATCCGGTTGAGCCTAGAATGGAAAGAAGTTTCATGGTTTTTAATTATTAGTTTCGCAAAAAGTTAAAAAAATGACTTTTTGTAAAGGTTTTAATATCTCTTCTTTGTGCCTTAGTGGCCGAACTTACGAATTCATTAAAAAATACTCTTTAAAGAAATAAGCAACAGGGGCTGCAAATAATAACGCATCTACACGGTCCAAAACACCTCCGTGGCCCGGAAGAATCACACCGGAATCCTTAATACCGGCAGATCGCTTAAGTTCGGATTCAAACAGATCGCCAATCTGTCCTACAATACCTATTGTTAAGGGGAACAAGACACAAAAAGTCCACGACAACGACGTTAAAAAAAACAATTTAAACAAAGCGCCTATACCCAAATTTGCAGCAAGCCCGCCTATAGAACCTTCTATAGTCTTACCCGGACTTACTGCCGGGCAAAGTTTATGTTTGCCCAAATAGGAGCCAACATAATATGCCCCGGTATCACCGGCAAAAATAATACATAGCAGGAAAAAAATCCAGATTGCACCATTTGTTCCGTTTCTGATAAAAACCAGACAGGCGAGAAAAAAAGGTATATAAATAATACCCACATTTTGTTTGGTAATATTTTCTACTATAAATGAATCAGATTTAAATCGTGGCATAGAGATCAAGCCGGAAATTATGAGATTTAAAGTAATAAGACCTAAAATAGCATGAAGTGAGTTAATATATGCAGCCCATATTAAGATTGGACCTATAATATAAGCTAAAAGTTGAAAGCTAAAAGTTGAAGAACTCTGAGTTTTCTTTAGCACAATACCAAAATATTCCCACAGGGCTAAAATACTTAATATGCTCACAACAATCGCGAACAAAAAAGAGCTCCCTTTGTAAAGCAACAAAATAAGAAAGGGAAGTAGAACAACAGCTGTAATCCAACGTTTTAAATGCATAATATTTATGGGTTAGCTGACCTTGCCGAATCTTCTCTCCCTACGCTGAAAGTCTTTCAAAATCCGTATATATTCATCTTTGCTAAAGTCCGG
Organism: uncultured Desulfobacterales bacterium; assembly: GCA_964561845.1. Taxonomy (GTDB): domain Bacteria; phylum Desulfobacterota; class Desulfobacteria; order Desulfobacterales; family JAUVVS01; genus JAUVVS01. Next base: position 8,673 of record CAZLRK010000065.1, read on the forward strand.
CCACAAGGTGTCTGTAATATATATTTCCGAATATGCAATCTGCCATAAAAGGAAATTGCTTATTCGCATTTCTCCGCTGGTTCTAATCAAAAGATCAGGATCCGTCATTCCCTTTGTATAAAGGTGTTCAGCTACAAGTTCAGGTGTTATCGAATCAGGAGTTATCTTACCATCTTTTGCTTTTATTGCAATCTCACGAACCGCCTTTACGATCTCACTCCGTCCGCCATAACTCAATGCAAGGTTAAGAAGCATTCCATCATTTTTTTCAGTTATAGCCATGGTTTTAGCCAGTATTGCCTGAACATCTTCTGAAAGACGCTCTATCTGTCCGATTGCATTAAGGCGTATATTGTTGTCCAACATCTCTTTTTGTTCTGATTCGAGATATCGTTTCAAGAGCACCATAAGAGCAGCGATCTCGGTTTTTGGTCTCAGCCAATTTTCCGTGGAAAAGGCATACAGAGTCAAGATGGAAATTCCGATTTCACGGCTCGTTCTTACAATTGTACGGACTGCTTCCGCACCTTTTTCATGTCCTTTAATCCGATTTAATACACGTTGCTTTGCCCATCGGCCATTGCCATCCATAATGATGGCAACATGAGAGGGAGAATTTCCAGTATCAAGATATGTATTACCGGCAGATTTGTTTGCAGGGGAAGAGGGATTAGAATTCAAGGATTTCTTTCTCTTTTTCTTTATAGGTATCGTCTATAAGTTGTATGTGTTCATCAGTTATCTTTTGTACCTGATCCTGGGCTCTGAATGCATCATCTTCCGAAATTTCAGAATCCGTTTTTAAACTTTTTATAAGATCATTCGAATCACGCCTGATATTACGTACTGCTACCTTATGGTCTTCGGACATCTTATGTACTATTTTAACCAGCTCTTTCCGTCTTTCTTCTGTAAGTGGTGGAATTGAAATGCGTATAATCTTGCCGTCATTAGAAGGGGTTAAGCCCAAGTCAGATTTTAAAATCGCCTTTTCAATCTCGTTAATTACGGAAACATCCCAGGGCTGTATCATTATAAGACGGCTTTCAGGAATAGAAAGTGATGCCATTTGATTTAAAGGAGTCAGAGTACCATAATAATCAACACGTATACTATCGAGTAGAGACAGGGAAGCCCGACCCGTACGGACTCTTTTTAATTCATTCTTTAAAGAAGTTATAGATTTTACCATACTCTTTTTTGTTTCATCATATATTTCTTCAATCATTGTTTATCACCTAACCCGGGCACGCCGGAATTAAAAATTTAACTGCCTTTGAAACTATCTATATAGTTCTAATTACTCTTAATTATCTATCCTGGTCCCTATATTCTCTCCATATATAACTTTTTTAATATTCTCTTTTTTGTTTAGATTAAAAACAATAAGGGGAAGGTTGTTATCCATGGCCAAAGAAATTGCAGTCGTATCCATGATTCTAAGCTGTTTTTCCATGACCTTCATGTATTCAATTTTCTTTATAAATTTGGCATCACTATTAACAGCCGGATCCGAATCATAGACTCCGTCAACTTTGGTGGCCTTTAAAAGAATATCGGCATGAATTTCTTCCGCTCTTAATACAGCAGCCGTATCGGTTGTAAAATAGGGGTTCCCGGTGCCGGCTGCGAAAATAACTACACGTCGTTTTTCAAGATGGCGGATAGCTCTTCGCAGTATATAGGGTTCTGCCACTTCATGCATGGATATGGCGGTTTGAATACGGGTCTGTATTCCCTTTTTCTCCATAGCATCCTGCAAAGCCAGGCTGTTAATCACCGTGGCTAGCATACCCATATGATCTGCAGAGGTTCGATCCATGCCGTATGAACTTGCCGCAATCCCTCTGAAAATGTTGCCGCCGCCCACAACTATCGCCATCTCAGTACCCAACTCTATTGCCGACTGGATCTCTTTCGCTACGTATTCTATCATCTCAGAACTGATTCCAAAGCCCTGATCACCCATGAGGGCTTCACCACTCAGTTTTAGCAACACTCTTTTATATGGGGTTTGTTGCACGGTCTATGACTCTCCTACCTGGAATCGGGCAAAGCGGTTAATTGTGATTTTTTCACCTGTTTTTGCGATCACGTCATTCAAAACATCTTCAACAGTCATGTCGGGATCCCTTACATACGCCTGAAGCAACAGGCAGTTATCCTTGTAAAATTTATTAAGTTTTCCCTCCGCTATTTTGTCGACTATTTTTTCAGGTTTTCCCATCTCAAGGGCCTGTCCACGATATATTTCTTTCTCCTTATTGACAACCTCTTCAGGCACATCTTCCTTTTTTATGCTAATGGGACTGGAAGCAGCAATATGCATTGCTATATTTTTAACAAATTCCTTAAAATCGTCGGTTTTAGCAACAAAATCGGTTTCACAGTTTACTTCCAGCAACACTCCAATCTTCCCGCCCATGTGAATATAAGCCTGAATTGTTCCTTCCCCGGTGGCTCTTCCAGCTCTTTTTTGAGCTGTGGCCAGCCCTTTTTTTCTTAAATATTCAACTGCTTTAATAATATCACTTTCACACTCGGAAAGCGCCTCTTTGCAATCCATTATCCCAGCTCCGGACTTTTCTCGAAGCTGCTTCACTGATGCTGCACTAATTGCTGCCATATTTATTCTCCTGTCTTTTCTTGTTCAGTAGTTGGTTCCGGTTCTTCTTTTTCTGACACTTTTGAAATCTCAGATGCTGATTTTCTAATTATCTCTATAACAGGACCTTCCGAGCCTTCTGAAATAACCTTCCTTTCACCAGGTTCTAATTCAGCGCTGGCGGCGGCGATTTCTGATTCATCTTCGATCTCCTTGTCTGCCTCAGCCTGTTGTTTTTCAATCAGACGTTCTTTGCCTTCGATGCATGCATCAGCGATCCTGGATGTAATTAACCTAATAGCGCGTATAGCATCATCATTACCAGGTATTTTAAAATCGATTTCATCGGGGTTACAATTTGTATCAACTATTGCCACAATTGGTATATTAAGTCGTTTCCCTTCACGAACTGCAATAGCCTCGTTTCTCGGGTCCACAATAAAGATAGCGCCGGGAAGATGGTTCATGCTACGGATACCACCAAGATTATTATCAAGTTTTACACGTTCTTTTCCTAGTTTCAATCTCTCCTTTTTTGGAAATAGATTAATTGTTCCATCATTTTGTATAGTATTGAGATAATTTAGACGATCAATACTTTGTTTAATCGTTTGAAAGTTTGTCAGCATCCCGCCAAGCCATCTGTTATGAACATAAAACATTTCGCATCGATTTGCCTCTTCATAAATGGATTCGCGCGCCTGTTTTTTCGTGCCTACAAACAGTACCGATTTTCCGTTTAAAACCGTTTCAATAATAAAATCATACACAACTTTAAACATTTTCACTGTTTTCTGAAGATCAATAATATAAATTCCGTTCCTTGCTCCAAAGATATATGGTTTCATCTTTGGGTTCCAGCGCTTTGTTTGGTGACCAAAATGTACTCCTGCTTCAAGCAGTTCCTTCATTGTAATATAAGCCATTGTTTTCTCCCTTCTGTTTTGGTTTTTCCTTCGTCTTCATCGACCCTGTGTCCGACTTTCAGATGAAAGCACCGGGAAACAGGTCAAAAGACGTGTGATATTTGTAAACTGGTTCTTGTAACAAATTAAATTATGTTTCGCAATGTTTTTTTCGTATTAATTTAGGGTTGTTAAATTTTTTTCCTCATCTGAACAATTCGATAGTAACCGCTATAATCTTTTGTAAAAACGACTTCGTCAAATTGTCCACAGCTATTGATTATTTTTTCCACAGCATTCTTCTGATCGTGACCTATCTCTAGAAATACATATCCATTTTTACTCAGGAATAGGGGGGCAGAGTGTATAATATGCTTTATTGACTGTAGGCCATCCTTGCCGCCATCAAGCGCAATAACGGGTTCATGCATAAAAATTTCCGGCTGAAGTTGCCCAATAACCTGATGTGGAATGTAAGGTGGATTTGAAATTAGAATATCAAATGGTTGTATATCTTTATTAAGAGGAACAAACCAATCACCGGAAAAAAAATTGATCGATCCCTCAAGACCATGATTCTTTGCATTCTTTTTAGCCAACTCAACAATTTCTTCAGCACAGTCAGATGCAAAATAAAGATGCTTTGGCCGCTGAAAAGCAAGGGCAATAATTACGGCTCCAGACCCTGTACCAAGCTCTAATACACGCTTTGAAGATCCATCTGTTTTTTCAGGCAGAAATGAAAGGGCTGTCTCAACAAGAAACTCTGTTTCCGGGCGCGGAATTAATGCATCTTTTGTGACAAATAACTCTATGCCCCAAAACTCTTTACTGCCTACAATGTATGCCACAGGTTCTCTATTGATCCTTCTTTTAATTAATAATTTAAATTTAGAAAGCTCAGGGCTGTATAACGGCTGATCATAACGCAAATATAAATCGATCCTATTTAATTTTAAGGCATGCGCAAGAAGTATTTCTGCTGCTGCTCTTGGATTATCTATATCATGGGATTTAAAATAGGAAGTGGTCCATTTCAGGAGCTTAAGAATGGTCCATTGAGATTCTCTGGTCTTTGATAGGATCTTTGATTGATTCTGCATTCTGTAGTGCCCGGGTTTGATAAAAGGTAATAAGTTCGTTTATTATTGTGTCTATGTCACCTTGTAAAATGCTTTCCAACTTATAAAGTGTAAGCCCAATCCGGTGGTCAGTAACCCTCCCCCGGGGAAAATTATAAGTCCTGATTCTTTCACTTCTGTCTCCGGTGCCAACTTGACTTTTCCTCTCTTCAGATCTCTTTTCGTTTTGCTCCATAATCATTCTATCAAGTAACCGGGCACGGAGAACTTTCATTGCTTTACTTCTGTTTTTCAGTTGAGATTTTTCATCCTGACATGTAACAACCAAACCCGTGGGCAAATGGGTAATCCGTACTGCTGAATCGGTTGTATTTACCGATTGGCCGCCAGGACCAGTGGAACGATATACATCAACTTTAATCTCATTTGAGTCTATATGAACTTCAACATCTTCAGCTTCAGGTAGAACTGCAACTGTAACAGCTGACGTATGTACTCGTCCCTGAGTCTCGGTTGTGGGAACGCGCTGAACACGATGATTGCCGCTTTCATATTTTAAACGGCTATATGCTCTTTTACCGTGAACCATGGCAACAACCTCTTTTAAACCACCAACGCCTGTAGCATGGTGGTTCATAATCTCTACTTTCCAGCCTTTGTTTTCTGCGTACCTGCTGTACATCCTGAAAAGATCACTTGCAAAAAGAGCGGCTTCTTCACCACCTGTACCGGCCCTTATTTCAATCAACACATTCTTTTCGTCATTCGGGTCTTTTGGCATAAGAAGTTTTGTAAGCTCTTGTTCAAAGCTATCTCTTTTTAGATTTAGCTTTTCTATCTCGTCTCTAGCCAAATTTTCAATATCCGGATCTCCATCTTTTAACAAATCCTCACTATCATCAAGCTCTTTTAATGTCTGTTTGTATAACCTGAAAATTTCTACAATCTTACTAAGATCGGCATGTTCTATAATATACCTCTGGTATGTTTCACGATCATTAACAATCTCAGGATCGCTTAATAATTTTTCAAGCTCTATGAAGCGTTCTTCTACTCCTTTTAGTTTATCAAACATTAGTTCTGTTACCTGGAAAAATGTCTAGAACGGACAGTGATTAGTGGACCTAAGTCGCCTAAAAAAAATAATTTCTCAAAATAATAGTAAGCGCTGAAGTACCAGGTGATCGGTGATCAGTGATCGGTTATCGGTGTTTGTCAGAAACGCTATGCTCCGGTTGGAGGAATGTTGAATTCAATGATTAACAAAGCTCTTAGCTTCTGTTTTCAATATAGCAATCAATAAACAACAACCGATTACCGGTGACCGATTACTGATCACCGTCCACCTATATTACCGATACCCCGTTAACGCATAAATGCGAATATTACTTTTTAAGAAGTTACAAGCTTAGTGAAGGCTATCCGCTAGTCTTCTCTTACTTTTGAAATTTTTCATATTTTCTGCGAAATCGCTCAATTCTACCTTCAGTGTCAATAAGCTTTTGCTTACCTGTAAAAAAGGGATGACATTTTGAACAGATTTCCACTCGGATATCTGCTTTTGCTGAACCAACTTCCAGAACATTTCCACATGCGCACTTTATAGAAGTATCAAAATATTCGGGATGAATTTTTTTTTTCATATCTTTTCCAACTCCTTACCCGGATAAACCGGTCTCCGGCTCGTAAAGCTCTCCGAGACGTAGTCCTACTGCTCGGAGAAAAATAATATATTATGTATTTATGCATTCATAGCATCTAAAAAACTTTTATTATCCTTTGTTCCGCTCATTTTTTCAAGTAAAAATTCCAAACTATCAATAGAATTTAGAGGAGAAAGAATTTTTCTTAAAATCCAGACCCTATTAAGTGTATCTTCATCTAAAAGGAGTTCTTCTTTCCGTGTCCCTGATTTATTGATATCTATTGCAGGAAAGAGGCGTTTGTCCGCGAGTCTTCGATCTAACTGAAGTTCCATATTACCGGTACCTTTAAATTCCTCAAAAATAACCTCATCCATACGGCTTCCGGTATCAACAAGGGCGGTTGCTATAATAGTGAGGCTTCCACCTTCTTCTATGTTCCTTGCGGCGCCAAAAAAACGTTTTGGGCGTTGAAGCGCGTTTGAATCGACTCCACCGGAAAGAATCTTTCCGCTTGGAGGTACAACAGAATTGTAAGCACGTGCAAGCCTTGTAATACTGTCCAGTAGGATAATAACATCCTTTTTACATTCTACGAGCCTTTTGGCTTTCTCGATAACCATTTCAGCCACCTGAACATGCCTTTCTGCAGGCTCATCAAATGTGGAGCTTATCACTTCTCCCTTAACGGATCGCTCCATGTCTGTAACCTCTTCGGGGCGCTCATCAATAAGGAGTACAAATAAGACAACATCATCATGATTGGCAACGATACTGTTGGCAATAAATTGCAACAGCATTGTTTTTCCTGACCTTGGAGGCGAAACAATTAAACCTCTTTGTCCAAATCCGATCGGGGTCAAAAGATCCATTATGCGTGTGGAATAATTATCAGAATCAAGTTCAAGATTTGTTTTTTTGTCCGGATAAAGAGGAGTCAGATTGTCGAAAAATATTTTATCTCTTGCTGCTTCCGGGTCTTCATAATTTATAGCCTCAACTTTTAAAAGTGCAAAATATCTCTCGGTCTCTTTTGGCTGACGAATCTGTCCTGATACGGTATCCCCGGTTTTCAAATTAAATCGGCGTATTTGGGAAGGTGATACATAAATATCATCAGGACCAGGCAAATAATTATAATTTGGGGCTCTTAAAAAACCAAATCCATCAGGCAATATTTCCAGTGTACCTTCACCAAAAATTAAACCGTTCTTCTCAATTTGGGCTTGAAGTAAAGCAAATATAAGCTCCTGCTTTCTCATACCCGCAGCCCTACCAACATTATACTCTTTTGCCATTTGGGTCAGTGTACTGATATTTTGATCTTTGAGTTCGACTAAGTCCATAAATCTGTTACCTCGCTGTTTCTTTCTTGGTTAATTTATATTAATTTCGCTTTCTGAAAACAATTAGAACTATCAAGATCGTGTAACTGTCTGAGCGTCTCATTAACTTATGCGCAAGTTTACACGATTTAAATTTAATTACCTTTGAAGTGATCTAGTTTTCAAACAGCTAAAATATTATGTTAATTTTAAACGAGTCGTATGAAATAGAAAAAATCTATTGAATTTACATCAAGATGAATTTTGATTGTAATGGAGGTATATTAGTATCTTATGGTTTATTGGAATAGACCTTTGCTAAACGCCCCCTTTTGTCCAATTTCTGTATTAGGCTCAAATTTTAATCCTCGAAATACTCAATGTATGCCTGTGGTTAAAATTTTAGCCTGCCTTGAACTTGAACAAAATTGAGCATTTTTCAAAGGTCCATAGAAGAATTATCTCCCATTGGAAGGCTCAATTTCTTAATGAAATATTGAAGCCACACAAAATGTATAATTATTTCAGGCTAACAAAAAGAAATCATTATCGCAGGATTAACTGCAACTAAAGAAATATAATTTCTTGAGGATATAATTTCAGCCTGAAGTGAAAATTGGGTAAAAGAGGATTTTCTAAAAGATTTAGTAATATATAAATCAAAATTTATTATATGTCAAGCACTTTTGATTCTTTTTTTATATTATTTCAATTTAGCTGCTTGAAATTAGAACCGCTTTAATTGTGATTATATCTGAATGTTTTATCTTGCAAGTATATCGAAACAAATATATTTTTGATATAATGAACATTTCGGTATCATTATTATACTTCGCGGTCTTTGTGATCTTAGTGGTTAGATAAAAAAACTTTTTACGGTATTAATTTAGCCTTCTGCAAACAATTAGAACTAGCAGCTTCAAAGGTTGTTTAATTTTTAATCGTGTAACTGTCTGAGCGAATTAGTGAGAGTTAAGAAAGAACAGGGGCTTGCATTATATGTTTTAATAGCGAATCGGCATTTATAACTTAGATGTTTTATTTAAAAGACATGCACTGTTCTTTTTTTACACTCACTTATGCGCGAGTTTTACACGGTTTAAAATTTAATTACCTTTGAAGTGGCTTTTGTTTCAAACAGCTAAATTATTACTTTCAAATAACTAAATTATCAGCATGTTTCATAACAGGCTGTTGTTCTTTG
>CAZLRK010000066.1:0-17352 GCA_964561845.1 uncultured Desulfobacterales bacterium
TTAATAGAATATGTTGCATTCGGATTTACGCTGGGTCAGGAGCCCTGAAATTGTGTTTCTCCATACTCAATTCAATCAATTTATCAAGAAGCTGACTAAATCCTATGCCGGCAGTCCCGGCTGCAAGAGGCAACAGGCTTGTTGCGGTCATGCCCGGGATTGTGTTGGTCTCAATAATATATATCTCTTGATTTTTAAGAATCATGTCTGTCCGGCTATATCCTTTACAAAACAGAGAAGAATGTGCCATTTTTGCATATGCTTGGGCCTTAGCAGTTAGTGCTTCATTGATTCGAGCAGGACATATTTCCCGGGTTATACCGGCAGTATATTTTGCTTCATAGTCAAAAAATTCATGCTCTTCATCAGGAACGATTTCAATGATCGGCAAAGCTTCCAGGTTGTTGTTGCCGATAACACCAGCAGTAAGTTCAATGCCGTCAATATATGATTCTATCAAGATTGTATCATCATGAACAAAAGCTTCATTAATAGCAATTGTGATAGATTCTTTTGATTTAACAATCGATATTCCAACACTTGAACCTCCTTTAACCGGTTTAACTACCAAGGGCAAACCTAAGCTTTCTATATACTCTTCAGGGTCTATTACGTCATTATGATTGACTACCACATACGGAGGAACCGGTAAACCTGAACGTTCATAAAGCTGTTTTGAAACAAGTTTATTCATGGCTATAGCGCTTCCTAGAACTCCTGATCCTTGATATGGGATATCAAGAAGGTCTAACAGCCCTTGCACTGTTCCGTCTTCACCATACGGTCCATGAAGTATAATAAGAGCAAGATCAATATTAGGTGCATCTGCTACCAGGCGGTTGAGATCGGTTTTGGGATCATATCGGGTAATATTATATTTTTCTTTATCTAAAGCTTCATAAACTTGTTCACCACTATGTAAAGAGACTTCTCGTTCCGACGATATACCTCCTGCGAGTAGTGCAACATTCAACTTTTTCATATGTTTATTTCCTTTCTTCACTTTCACTTTTTCGATAGTTTTAGACGATCGTTATAGTAATCAAACAGTAAAAACATTACTTAACTTATTTTATGTAAGTCCCTACTAATTTTTCTTCATATTTCTGAGGTAACTCAAATTTGATTGAACCGTTACGTTGTGCATTCAGTTTCATAATTAAAAAATTTAATTTATTTAATACGCGATATTTTTCTACGGTATCTTCCATTTTTTCCAGAAGTTCTTCAGTCCGAATTATTTCTTTTTTCAACTCTATTTCCGGGGGAAGGCAATCTGCGTTTTTTAATATTTTATAGGCAAAACGTAACTCTTCCGGGACACAGCTGTCATCCTCAAATATAAGAGGCTCGCCTGAGCCGGATAAATTTTCAAATTTACCTTCTTTTTGAGCCTTTCGAATACGTTCCTCAATAATTTTTTCAAAACCGGTAAACATAGCTAAGATTTATTCTATTATCTTTTTAACTTGGAAAAACTATCTCTTTATGTTTAATAATAAATCTTTACTATCTTTTCAAGCTCAATTATTGTTTTAGCTTAATTAATTAAAAGCATAAAATGGAAAGGAAACAAATATGAAAAAAATTGCTTTTGCAGGAACAGATGGAAGAACTTTATTAAGCGCTTTTGTTATATCTACGGCTACAAGTGAAATTCATAAAGACATATTTGAAGGAGTGGTTGTACGAGGAACCCCTGCTATGCCCAAATATGCAGAGATTATGAACTGGCCGGTGAAATTTTTTCCTACCGAGAGTAATTCTGTTCAGAACTATGCAGAGGTGATTATCAATGCAATGAAGAATGGGGAAATCGACTATATAATACCAATGCCGGAAGCACTTTTATTTGAAGGCTTGGTTAACATTGTGGAAGCAGCCGGGCTTGGAGATCGTATTCTTGGATTAAGTAAGGACGCCGCTTTTATTGAAGCCGATAAAATAGAATGTAAAAAACTTTGCCAAACTGCCGGCATTCCGGTGGCATCATCATGGAAAGAAGTTGATGCAAAAAATTATGAAGACATATTGCAAACGTGTTTAGATTATATACAAGAATTTGGCGGAGCAGTGTTGAAGTATCCCTATAGCGCCGGAGGAAAAGGCGCTCGGATTATTTTGAACTCTTGGGAAATAAGAGAAGTTTATGAAACTTTATTAAAAAATTACAAAGATAATTATAGGCAAATGTTTCGCAAAAAGGGGAAATGGCCACTTTTGATTGAATCCCTGATGTCCGGGGTTGAAATAAGCTTTACTATTTTGGTTGATACCAATGGAAATTTTCAAATATTGCCAACCGCCATGGATTATCCCGAGCGTTTTGAAGGGCCGGCAAGCAAGGCAAACCCTATTACAGGCGGAACAGGGGCCATTTCTCCCCATCCAATGGAAACTCCCGAATTGATTCAAATGGCAGAAGAGATGGTTGCCGCACCATTAATTAATGCTTTAAAAAAACACAACCTTCTTCGTCCGTGTATTCTGTATCCCGGCTGTTTTGTTTCTTTTGATTGTAATATGCGTCCAAAGAAAATCAGGGTAAGTGAAATAAATATCCGTCCTGGTGAACCTGAAGCACAACCTGTTGTTCGAAGATTAAGAAATCTCGGTGTTCTTATCGAAGCTTCGCTAAAAGGCAAATTGCATGAAGTCAAACCGGAAGTAAGGACAGATCAAATATCGATTTGTATCGCCTTGATGACAGGACCTGGTGGTCCTGATGGCCAAAAAGGATACCCGTGGTCCTGCACTAAAGGAGAGCCTATCGAGATGGATTTAAAATATATTAAAAGGAAAGGAATTCAAGTTATCCCTTCCGCCATGACATGGTCGCAAGATGAAAAAATTTTTAAATCCGACGGCACGCGAGTTGCATATCTAAATGCAAACATAACTATAAAGTCAAATGAAACACGAGGAGAAGTAGCCGATCGACTTAGAAAAAAAATAATAACAGCTTTTGACAACAACAAAATCAGGGTAATTCCTCGTGAAGACATCAATGGCAATAGATTAGATTTAAGGAAGGATATTGGGTTCCACTATTTAATAGCAGAAAATATTTTTCAGAATGGTGGCGATGCAGGGATTTGAACCCCGGACACTGCGGATATGAGCCGCATGCTCTGACCACCTGAGCTACATCGCCACAATGTTGAAAGCATATTCAATAATTTGAGGTGGGCTAACAGTCTATTTTACAAGAATTGACTCTACGACATTAATGGTGAATTCTTCCAGATTGTTTGGAAGGTTGGAAAATACTATCATAAACGGGATAGTTCCCCCTGGTTTAATTTTTGCGTTAGACCTCTTATCTCCAAAACGCTTTGCAAGTCTTTTGTTTATTGTATCGAAATCATTTGTTGAAAGATCTAAATCTGATAAAAAATTACCACAATAAACGGTTTTTGTTTTTGTAAGTTTCTTCCCCTTTGTAAAAAGACTTCCTGATATTTTAATCAAACCACGGGATTTTGAATATTCATTTTTTGCCCGGCCTGTTATCACAAATAGTCTCCCTGTTTTTGAATTATCTATAAATTTACTCTTTATATCGAAAGTGTTTATTTTGAGGTTGCCAACATCTTGAACCTTGGATTTGAATAAGTCAGAAACGTAAGGAATTTTAATATCTATATTGCTTAACAATTCAGAGACATAAGGAATCTTGATGGGAATATTCATACTTCCGAGCAGCACCTTTGCGGCATAAGCACCTCCTCCTAAAAGAACAATAATCAATAAAATGCGCACTGGCATACTGAGTGGTTTTTTTCTCGCAGATTTCTTTACAGGTTTTGTTTTTTCATCTGCAATGTCTTCATCTTCTATCTCCTCAATGGATTCTATAGCTTTTTCAGCTTCAACCTCATCGGCAATAGTACCCATATCGAATTCTACTGTCTCCGCGTCTTGATCATCTTCTTCTGCTTCTTCCGTAGAGGGTTCTTCTAAATCTGATAAATCAAGTTCTTCCTCATCTTCTTCTGCTTCTTCCGTAGAGGATTCTTCTAAATCTGATAAATCAAGTTCTTCCGCACCCTCTTCTGCTTCGGGCTCTAAATCCATATCTAAATCAAGATCAAGATCTCCCACATCTTCTTCTGCTTCTTCCGCAGAAGGTTCTTCTAAATCTGATAAATCAAGTTCTTCCTCATCTTCTTCTGCTTCTACTCCGGCCTCAGACACCTCATCTGTTTCCGGTTCGAGATCATGATCTTCCTGTGCTTCATCAGGAACTTGTGCTTTTTCAGTTTCAAGCTCAGGTATAACCTCAGCAAGCTTTTCGAGATCTTCCATCGGTGCCGATGGGTAGGCCGTAAAAATATTTTTACACTTTGAGCATCGAACTTGAGAACCTGTTTGTTTTAAACGAGTTTCATCTAAATTGAATCTAGACTTGCATTCATTACAAGTAACAATCATGCCATATCCTCACTAATTAAAATTTCAAATGATAAATATCAGGCAAATGCCTGTAATCTTCGGCATAGTCAAGCCCATATCCTACAAGGAATCCTCTATCTGTTTTATGGCATGAGTAATCAAGATTGCATTTTGTTTTACGGCGTTCATGCTTGTCAATTAGGGTACATACCTTTACAGACCTTGGATCAAGTGATTTTAGATAATCAATAAGATATGTTAAAGTCAAACCTGTATCGACAATATCCTCAACAATCAACAGATCTTTATCCTTTACATCAATATCTATCTCTCTGCTCAACATGATTTCTCCTGAAGAAGTTGTGTCGGAACCGTAGCTGGATGCGTTAATAAAATCAATCTTAACCGGAATAGTAAGATTCCTTGCTAAATCGGATAAAAAAACAAATGCACCTTTTAAAACTCCAACAAGAATAAGATCACAACCTTTATAGTCCGAAGAAATTTGGTGAGCTATGGAAGCTACCATTTTCTTTATATCATCTTTTTTCAAAACAGGAATAAGCTCAGGCATAATTAAAAAACTTAAAATCCAACCCAGGATCAAGATATGACGGTTTCGCAAAAAAGAAAAAATTTTCTTTTACAAATATATCACAATATTTTTATACATTGAAAGTTTTTTTTTGTCAATAATTTTACTCTTTTGTGTTTGAAATTTTTTACATTCCTGCCTCAGCCATCTCTTTAACCAATTTTTTTTGTTTGCTGGTTAGATGTTTAGGTATATATAGATGGATAAGAACGTAAAGATCACCTCTCCCTTTACCCTTCATATAGGGCAGTCCGTGATTAGCAAGACGCATCTTGGTCTTGTGCTGTGTACCTGGAGGAATTTTCAAACTTAACTCTTTATTATCAAGAGCAGGAACCGTCAACCTCGTTCCAAAAATTGCCTCACTCAATTTTATCTCTCGTTCCATATGAAGATCGTTCCCTTTAATACTATATACCTGATCATCAATTACCTTAGATTGGATGTAAAGATCTCCGGCCGGGCCTCCATAAGAACCTGGTTCACCCTTTCCTGCAATGCGTAATTTCTTGCCGGTAATCATACCTTTTGGTATCTTTACTGTTAAATTTTCAGCACGATCCCTATGCTTAAAGATCACAGTCTTACTGGTTCCCGTTAAGACTTCTTTCAAAGACAGAGGGAGTTCATATACTATGTCAGCTCCTTTGAGCTGAGTTTGCTGTTTCCTTGTATAGGCTCCGAAAGGGCTCTCGGAACCAAAAGAAAAACGTTTTCCGCCTCCCTTGCCTGTAAAAAAATTTGTTCCTCCAAATCCAAACTCTTTAAGTATATCAGAAAAATCAAATCCTCGAAAGATATCTTCCTGTGAATACCTCTGGTGAAATCCGGCAGAACCGAACGTATCATATTGTTTGCGCTTTTCTTTATCGCTTAACACAGCATAAGCTTCACTGATTTTTTTAAATTTTTCCTCTGCTGTTTTATCACCTTTAGTATGGTCGGGATGATACTTCATAGCAAGCTTCCGATATGCCTTTCTGATCTCTTCATCAGAGGCGTTTTTATTTATACCAAGTGTTTTATAATAATCCGTTTCAGGCATTTTATCATTCTCCGATATTTATATTTCTTGTATCATTTTAGCCTTATGAAAGTAATTAGAACCATATAGCTTCAAAGGCTAATTGGTATTTATTGCTTACTTGTTTATTTATATGACATGCACTGTTTTTTCTTTACTTTCACTTATATGCGAGTTTTACACGCTATAAAATTTAATTATCTTTGAAGCGATATATTTTTTAAACAGCTAAAAAAATACCATTTCTTATTCTTGAAATATGACACAAATTATATAAATTTACTGAAATATCTGTAATGATAATAAGTTTAAAGTGTTCATGTGTCAAGAATGATGAGTTCTTAAAAAGCATAATTAAACACGTTTAATTATGCCGCTTTGTCCGGGTTCTGTTTAGTAATAGAGAGGCTTTTATGGCAATCATGATAACAGAAAGGGCGGCAGGTGTGATTCCATCGATGCGAGATGCCTGTCCTAATGAAATAGGTTTTACTTCAGAAAGTTTTTCTTTTAATTCATTTGAAAGCCCATGCACAGCAAAAAAATCAAAACCTTCCGGTATTTTCATTTTCTCTAAGTCTTTAAATTTCGCAATTTCACTTAATTGCCTTTTAATATAGCCTTCGTATTTTACCTCAATCTCAGTCTGTCTTGCAATCTTTTCACTGATAGATTCAGGGCTTTTTGCTAACGCTGCTACAACATTGTAATCCAATTCAGCTCTTTTTAAAAGTCGATCAAGACTTATCCCGGTATAAACAGGGCTTGTCTCATAACTTTCCAAATAATCATTTACTGTTTTTGAAGGTTTTATCACAGTTCTTTTTATTCTTTTGATCTCTTTTGAAATTCTCTTTTTTCGATCTTTTACATTCTTTAATACTGCAGTATCGATAAGTCCGAGCATATGTCCGGTTTCCATTAATCTTATATCTGCATTATCTTCTCGCAGTATTAATCTGTACTCTGCTCTTGATGTAAACATACGATATGGCTCACGTGTTCCCCTTGTAACAAGATCATCTATCATAACACCTATATAAGCTTGAGATCTATCAAGAATACAAGGTGATCTTCCTTGGATACTGCATGCTGCGTTGATACCGGCCCATAGTCCCTGGGCGGCTGCCTCTTCATAACCTGAAGTTCCGTTGATCTGACCGGCTAAAAAAAGACCCGAAATTTTCTTTGTCTCAAGTGTTGGTTTAACCTGTACAGGATTGATATAATCATATTCTATTGCATAAGCAGGACGCATGATTTCTGCCTCTTCCAGTCCTTCAACAGAATTGACCAGTTGAATCTGGATCTCTATTGGAAGACTGTTTCCAAGGCCGCTGGCATAGATCTCTTCTGTATCAAGACCTTCAGATTCAAGAATTATCTGGTGTCTATCTCTCTCGGAAAACCTGATAACTTTATCTTCAAAAGATGGACAGTATCTTGCAGAAATTCCCTTAATTACTCCTCCATATAAGGCAGAACTTTTGATATTTTTTTGAACTATATTATTACTTCTCTTATTTGTATGCCCAATATAGCTTGATATTTGTGGATTGATAGCTTTTTCGGTGAAAAAAGAAAACGGCCTGGGATCCTGTTCCGATTTC
Organism: uncultured Desulfobacterales bacterium; assembly: GCA_964561845.1. Lineage (GTDB taxonomy): Bacteria > Desulfobacterota > Desulfobacteria > Desulfobacterales > JAUVVS01 > JAUVVS01. The sequence continues at coordinate 7,625 of CAZLRK010000066.1, forward strand.
TGTTCTGTAAATTTTGTAAAATCGATACTTGTTTTTTTTAGTCTGGGTGGTGTGCCTGTTTTCATTCTTCCTAGCTTAAACCCAAGTTTTTTCAAATTATCAGGCAAACCATATGATGCAAATTCTCCAGCCCGCCCTGCTTTGAATGAATTTAATCCAATGTGGATCAATCCGCTTAAAAAGGTTCCAGTGGCAATAACAACGGATTTTGCTTGATATCCAAACCCGGTGCTATCCTCAATACCTGCAATTTTACCGTCCTCAACAACAAGCCTCTCAACCATTGCCTGTTTAATATCCAGGTTCTCCTGCGTTTCAATCACCTTCTTCATGGCCATGTGGTAACGGATTTTATCATTTTGTGTTCTGGTTGAATGTACTGCAGGGCCTTTTTTTGTATTGAGGGTTCTATATTGTATTGCTGTTTTGTCTGCAATTTTAGCCATCTCACCACCAAGGGCATCTATCTCTTTCACAAGTTGACCCTTTGCCATACCTCCGATGGAGGGACTGCACGGCATAGAAGCTATCTTATCTAAATCTATAGTTACAAGGAGAACGCTGCATCCCATTCTGGAAGCTGATAGTGCAGCCTCACATCCGGCATGACCGGCGCCTATAACAATAATATCGTAATTTTTTTTCATAAATTTATTTTAACGTTGTATCTTTGATTTTTACTAAATTATTATTATATGATAGTATAATAAAAGTCAAAAAAATTGGTAGCGTTTAAAAGTGTTCGCATTGTTTTTTAAGCGTTCATAATCTGAATTTGAGAACCGCAATAGAGTATTGTCTGTTAAATCATAAATATTTGGACATCCCTAATAGGTAAATTGGCGCAAAGACAGCTAAAAGACGGAGAAAAAATAATCAATAATCAATTGTTAATAATTAATTTTTAAGTTGGCGCTTATACCCCAATGAAGTAAAATCAAAGCCGGGAACTTGTGGCCAGGATCTCTACTAAATATTTGCCATGAATAAAAGGTATAATGATCTAAACACTTATTTTAAAAATATCTTTGGGTGCAGAGTCCATAAAATAGCTATCGATGCCGGACTTACATGTCCAAACAGAGATGGTACTATTTCAAAAGGCGGGTGTATTTATTGTAACACACTAGGATCCGGAACGGGTGCTTATAAGAAAGGACTCTCTATTAAAGATCAAATTATAAAAGGAAAAAAGGCGATTTCAAAACGATATAAAGCTAAGAAATTTATAGCATATTTTCAGTCATTTTCCAATACATATGCATCTTTTGACAAGCTTAAAAGGCTCTATGAAGAAGCATTATCCATGGAAGACGTGGTCGGTCTTTCAATCGGCACAAGGCCTGATTGCATAGTTGAACCTGTTTTAGAACTGCTTCAGGGTTATGCAAAAAACTATATGCTTTGGATAGAGTACGGCCTACAATCTTCCCATAATAAGACACTTGATATTATAAATCGGGGGCACGATTTTCAGTGTTTTAAAAGGGCAGTAGAAGCAACCAAAAACAGAGGTATAAATATATGTTCTCATGCCATTATTGGCCTTCCTAATGAGAAAAGAGACCACATACGTGAAACAGCAAAATCTCTGGCTTGCATGGGAATAGACGGTGTCAAATTACACCTTCTTTATGTTGTTAAAGGTACAAGACTTGAAAAACTATATAAACAGGGAGGCTACAGGTGTCTTGAACAACAGGAATTTGCAGATCTTGTGTGTGATTTCTTGGAACTTCTTCCAAAAAATATGGTAATTCAGCGACTCACAGGTGATCCTCACCCAAACGAACTTGTAGCCCCCAAATGGTCTCTTAAAAAAAATGAAACGATTACCCGGATAAATGACACTCTGGAAAAAAGGAATACATGGCAGGGAAAGTATGCATGACCCGGATAAGCCGGTCGTAGTGCAACGGAGATCCCGATTTATCGGGAAAATAATAAATTACAAGCACCAAATTACAATATACAAATAACAATTGTTTTGAACATCGAACATCGAACGCTCAACATCGAACGTCGAATGAGGAAGGCGCTTGCGCTGCGTGTCGCTTTGTCTTTATTATAACTTTATTCGATGTTCATTGTTTGACAATCATCTTTTTAATTCGATTTTAAATTAAATTGCGGAGCGTGCAGACTTCGCCATAGTGGCTACGACGGCTGAAAGCGACATCATTATTCTACGTTCGACGTTGAACGTTGGATGTTGGACGTTCATTTTTTATTTTAGTTCATAATAAAATATGTAGCATTCAGATTTACGCCAGGTCAGGAGCCCTGAAATTATTTAGTTTTCATAGTATATGCCCCGTTCCAGTCTTTACTTGGTGGATTGGTTTTATATTCTATACATCTGGCAAGCATGGTTTTGCTGGGACCATCATTTAGCATAAGCTTTGATGTTGCTTTAAAGAACTTGATAGCCTTCTCCCAATCCCTTTTTCTGTAGGTATAAAGACCTTTGCGATAATAATCTAACGCTTTGAATACTTTTTCATCATTAAAATCGGGATAGCCTATAGGCTGATAAATAGTGACAGGTTCTGCTTTTCCAACAACATTTATTGAATCTATCTCTCTTGATATTATATTTTCACCTGCTAAACTATGAGTAGTTTTACTGATTAGAGTATAACTCTCGTACAGCTTGTTCACACCTTCTAATCTTGCTGCAATATTGACTGTATCCCCCATCATTGTATAATCCATTCGGTTTTTTGATCCCATGTTGCCTACAACTGCCGGACCGGAACAAAGACCGATACGCATAAAAAGCTCCGGTTTTCCTATTTCTTTCCAATTCATTCGAAGTTCCGCGAGTCTTTTCTGCAATTCGATACAAGCCCTGCAAGCTGTGGCAGCATGATTTTCAAGTTCATTAGGGGCTCCAAAAAGTGCTATCACGGCATCACCCTCGAATTTATCCACTGTCCCCTCATGATCCAGAATAATATCCGTCATTTCAGTTAAAAACTCATTAAGCAGTTCAACAAGCTCTTGAGGCGTAAGTTTTTCGGAAATGCTTGTAAAATTCTGCACATCTGAAAAAAACGCTGTAATTACGCGCTCTTCGCCACCTAGAACAAGTTTTTCCGGCGAATCGATAATCTGCTTGACTACCGTGGGAGCAAGATAAGTAGAAAAAGCATCTTTCACAAATCGTTTCTGCCTTGCCTCTACAAGATATTCATATGCTGTAATGCCTATATATACAAAAACCAGCACGGAAAGGGGATAAACAAGATTTAAAATCGATCCCTTTGCCGTGAACAGATACTGGCACAGCAAAATATATCCGATAAACATGGATGCGCTCACCACGGCATTTAGTACAACCCCTGTACGAGGAAGTAAAAACCCGAGAAACATGCCTGCAATAATAATCGCCAGAATGTCAAATATTGCAGCCCAGGCCGGTTTAAATATAAAATCCTTTGACAAGATACTGTCAATAATATTTGCATGAACTTCAGGACCTGGAAAAACAGATTCAAAGGGAGTCGTTACTACATCATATGCTCCCATGGCAGTAACACCCACTATTACAATCTTTCCCTTCAAAGCATTTTTGGAAATATTATCATTCAGAATGTCTGTAATTGAAATGTGTGGAAAAGTTTTCGGTTTTCCCCTATGATTAATAAAAATCCTTCCCATCTCATCAGTCGGTATAACCATATCGCCAATTCGGAGCTCTTCTATCCCGTATTCCGCTGCTCTTATCGAAATCTGGCTGTCTAAATAGGCGCTTAATGCCATTAAAGATAAAGGAGCATACAGTATGTCTTGAAATCGGAATACTGCAGACAGCCATCTCACAGTTCCATCCGGATCGGGAATTATGTTGAAAAATCCGGAATAATCTGATTTTCCTGAAATTTCCATAATGGTGGACTCAGGTATTATAGCCTCCATAAGTTTAATATTCTGAGCATTTTCAGACGTATAATGTATGTATCTATATCTGGACCCTTGGATGTTCTTTACATGAATATCTATCTCCTTTTCATCCATTGCATCCACGTGCACTGCTTCAGATTTATCCATATAAAAAAAATGCCCGATCACTACCTTGGCCTTTGAATTCCGGATTGCATCTGCTAGCAGTTTGTCGTTGTCAGACTGTGACTTTAAATTTTTAAGATAATTTTCAAAGGATTTGTTACGAATGTCGAAATTTTCTACTTCCTTTTGTATATTTTCTACCGCTTTAACTATTCCTTTATCATCCGGCGCATGAAATCCAACGTCAAATGCAATAACCTTGGCCTCTGCATCTGAAAGCTTTGTAACAAGCTTTGCAAATTTTGATCTTGGCCACATCCACTTTCCTTCTTTATCAATGCTCTTCTCATCTGCTACGGCCAGGACCACATTAGGACTGGGAGAAATGGTCCCTCTCGATTTAAATCTTAGGTCGACAGTCTTCAATTCCATGAACTCCAAAAATGGAATTTCATATAAGTAGGCAGTAATTCCGACTAAGACGATCATGGCAGAAATTACAACAGGATTAATCTTAACGATTTTTTTCAAAAAGGAAAGCATATGATTTACCCCTTGTGGTGTCAGGTGATCAGTAACCAGTGATCAGGTGATCAGTGATCGGTGATCGGTTATTGGTTGCTATATTGAGAACAGAAGCTATCAATCCGCCGAAGGCGGGTTAATCATTGAATTCAACATTCATCCGATCGGAACATAGCGTTTCAGACAAACACCGATTACTGATTACCGATTACTGATCACCGACTTATTGGTTGCTACAGACGCTATCAGCTTTGTTAATCATTGAATTCAACATTCCTCCGACCGAAGCATAGCGTTCCAGACAAATACCGATTACCGATTACTGATAACCTGATCACCGGTCAGTTCCTGGCGTATATCTTTGTGCCAGAGGATATCTTCTACCATAACCGAATGATCTTGATGTTACCTTAAGCCCGGGAGGGGACTGGTGCCTCTTGTATTCGTTTTTTTCAATCCTTAAGATAACATCTTCCACAAGTTTTTTTTCAAATCCCATTTTAATAAGTTCATCCAATCCTTTAAGGTCTTCGATATAAGCCTTTAATATGGGATCCAAAATTTCATATGTCGGTAGATCATCCTGGTCTAACTGATCCGGCTTGAGTTCAGCTGAAGGCGCTTTCTTTATTATCCTTGATGGTATGTATTCTTTCTTCATATTTATAAAGCGCGCAAGTTCATAGACCATTGTCTTTGGAACATCCGATATTATTGCCAAACCACCGCTCATATCACCATATAGTGTACAATAACCAACCGCAAGCTCTGATTTATTTCCCGTGGAAAGAAGAAGAGCGCCATGCTTGTTTGATAAACCCATTAATATGGTTCCTCTTATTCTTGCCTGAATATTCTGTTCCATGATGCCGGGATCATGATCCTTAAAGGAAGGAGAAAGAAATTTTAAAAATTCTTTAAACATGCTGTCAATGGGAATAAGTGAAAGCTCTGTTTTAAGATTTCCAGCAAGTCTTTCTGTATCCTCAAAATTCTCTTTTGAAGTGTATTGTGACGGCATAAAAATTGTAGAAACATTTTCATGTCCCAGGGCCATAACCGCAATGCATGCGGTTAAAGCTGAATCTATCCCCCCGCTTAAACCTACAATGGCCTTTGAAAAACCACATTTATTTATATAGTCATGAGTACCCATGACAAGGGCTTTCAAAACAGATTCCGTACTTGATTCTGAAACTGTGTGGATATCTCCTCTAAAGAATTCAGCCGTATCATTCGATTCGGAAGCCTTACAATTAAACACAATAAGGTCTTCTTTAAAATCGTATCCTCTTGATATAATTTCTCCTTTTTGATTAAAAGCCATACTTATTCCATCAAAAAGAACGCTGTCATTGCCACCAACCTGGTTTGCATATATTAAAGGAATTCCGTATTTTTTTACAATAGATCCGAGCATATTCCATCTAAACTCTCTTTTTCCCTCATAAAAAGGTGATGCGGATATATTAATAAGAATGTTAGCTCCATTACTTACTAACGAGTCAACAGGGTCTATATGATAAATTCTTCTCTTAAAAATATCTTTATCATTCCACGCATCTTCACAAATTGTAAGGCCTATCATGCATCCTTTATATGCGTAGGCTTTGCATTTCACGCCTGGTTCAAAATACCTTCTTTCATCATATACGTCATATGAGGGAAGAAGTCTTTTGTTAACTTTATATAATATCTTGCCATCTTCAAAAAGAACAGCTGAATTGTAAAGAGGATTGCCTTCATCATTAGAATTCTTATCAACAAATCCACAAATAACCCCTATTCCATTAACAGATTCTAATAATTTTTTAAAACAATTAAGGTTTGCATTCACAAAGTCCTCCCTTTCAAGAAGATCAAGGGGAGGATATCCGGTAATAACAAGCTCGGAAAATATTACAAGATCACATGAAAAATTCTTGGCCTTATCAATAAACAATTTTATCTTCTCAAAATTATATTTAAAATCGCCTATTATCGGGTTAATCTGTGCAATAGCTATTTTCATTGTAAAATGACCGTGGTTTGCAAAATAATTTGATTTGTATTGACGAGACCTTTGAAAAACGCCCCCTTTTGTCCAATTTCTGTGTTAGGCTCAAATTTTAATCCTCGAAATACTCAATGTATGCCTGTGGTTAAAATTTGAGCCTGCCTTGAACTTGAACAAAATTGAGCATTTTGCAAAGGCCTCTTAACACCTGAAAACACTTTCGTAAAAGGATCGCTTTTCTAACTTTTTCAAACATTAATACGAATAACGCAATTTATAATATATTTTATACTGTTGTCAATATTGTATAACATGAGATAAGAATTACTGAAGTTCTGCTTCTTTCCTTGACATAAGATATATATTGACTTAGAAAACCTATTTCTAAGCTATCTTTGTATTTACAAGTGTAAAATGCTAAAGTATGAGCAAAAAACGTAAAATATTATATGCTGTTTTAATAATTTTAACCGGGGTGTCAATTTATATGTTTTTTTTGTACATATCTGAAAATTCACCCTCTTTCAACCGGTTTGACCAACCGCTAGATATCAAAAGGATACAACCTCCGGAAAAAGTGATCGTGTATTTGTATTTTGCAAATAAGGAAAATACTTTTTTAATTGCAGAAGAAAGAACACTTTTTCATCCTGATGATCCTGTTGAGTTTGGGAATATAATAATTGACGCTTTGATAAAAGGGCCACAAAAAAAGCTTATGCGTACAATTCCATCTACCACAGAACTCAGAGCGTTTTATATTACGCAAAACGGTACGGCATATGTTGATTTAACCGAAACTCTTAAAGATAATCATCCCGGTGGAAGTAAATCGGAAATATTAACGATATACTCAATTGCCAACTCATTAATATTAAATATTGCTAAGATCAATGCTGTAAAATTTCTTATAGGCGGACACGAAGCTACTACCCTCGCTGGTCATATTGACCTAAGTACTCCTTTTAAAGCAAATATGCTGATAGTGAGATGACTAAAAAGAGTAAGATTAATAAAATACGCAATATAGGCATCATAGCACATATTGATGCCGGTAAAACAACAGCAACCGAGAGAATACTCTACTATACAGGCCGTTCTTATAAAATCGGTGAGGTTCATGACGGTGAAGCTGTAATGGATTGGATGACGGATGAACAAGAACGCGGCATTACAATTACTTCAGCTGTTACCACCTGTCACTGGGAAAATAGAGAGATACATATCATTGATACACCCGGACATGTTGATTTTACAATCGAAGTGGAACGTTCATTAAGAGTACTGGATGGTGCTATAGGAGTCTTTTGTGCAGTTGGAGGTGTAGAACCCCAGTCAGAGACAGTATGGCGCCAAGCTGATAAATATCTTGTTCCAAAAATTGCCTTTATTAATAAGATGGATAGAGTAGGCGCCAATTTTTTTGCTGTTATTGAAATGATTAAAGAAAGATTAACTGCAAACCCGCTTATTTTACAACTACCTGTTGGATCGGCAGAAGACTTTACCGGTGTTATTGATCTAATTGATATGAAAGAAACATTTTGGGATGATGAAACGCTTGGCGCAACCTATACAACCCAAAATATATCCAAAGAGTATCTTGAAACCGCGAATGAATACCGTGAAAAACTTATTGAATCAATAGCTGAGGTTGATGACGAAATTATGGAGTCCTATCTGTCTGATTCATCTGAGGCTACAATTTCCAGGGAAAGGCTCTTAAACGCTATACGTAAAGCGACTAATGAACTGAAGCTTGTTCCGGTACTATGCGGGAGTGCTTTAAAAAATAAAGGAATTCAGCCTCTCATTGAGGCAATTGTTAGTTTTCTCCCAAGCCCTGTAGATATTCCCCCAATCGAAGGAAAGCATCCTGACTCCAACGAAACTATAGAATGCGCAGCCAAAAATACAAACCCGCTGGCCGCACTCATATTCAAAATAGCTATGATGGAAGGAAGAAAGCTCTCCTTTGTCAGAATTTATAGCGGAACTTTAAAAACAGGAGAAGAAGTATACAATCCATCTCGGCGTAAAACTGAAAAAATCTCCCGAATATTAAGAATGCATGCCAATAAAAAAGAACGGATAGATAAAGCAGAAGCAGGAGATATTGTAGGAATTGTTGGATTAAAAGATTCTTCAACCGGGGAAACCCTATGCAATTTTGACCATCCTGTTTTACTGGAAAACATTGAGTTTTATGAACCTGTTATTTCTGTTGCCGTAGAACCTAAAACCCAAGCGGACCAGGAAAAGCTTGACCAGATACTTCAAAAATTTGTGGCTGAAGATCCTACCCTGCAATTTAAAAAAGATGAAGATACAGGTCAGACTATTTTATCCGGCATGGGAGAACTTCACCTCGAAATTATCATTAGCCGCATGCAGCGTGAATTTAAAACCAGCGTCAATGTTGGCAAGCCTCAGGTAGTTTATAGAGAAGCCATTGAGAAGGAGACCGCGGCTTCAGCATTATTTGACAAAGAGATAGCAGGGCAGCGTCACTTTGGAGAAGTCAGCTTAATCCTAAAACCCCTGTCCAGAGGAACCGGTAATAGGTTTAAATCTGAAGTTGCGGACAATAATATACCTGAGATATTTATAATTGCTATAGAAAAGGGTGTAAACGAATCTTTAATGAGCGGCGCGTTGATGGGCTATCCTGTTGTTGATGTAGAGATAATTCTAACTGGAGGATCATACAAAGAATCGATAAGTTCAGATTTGGCATACACGGTAAGTGCATCCATGGCATGCAAAGAAGCGCTTCTAAATGGGAAGCCTTTTCTCCTTGATCCAATTATGGATGTGGAAATATATGTTCCGGAGCCGTTCATGGGAGATGTGATTGGAGACCTTAATTCCCGGAGCGGGAAAATCGGATCTATCGAGCCTAAAATGGGGGTTCAGGCTATAAAGGCTATTGTTCCGCTTGCACAAATGTTCGGTTACTCAACTTCATTGAGGTCTGCCACGCAGGGGAGAGGGACATTTACTATGCATTTCTCTCATTTTGACCGAATTTAATCGGTGACCGGTGATCAAGTGATCAGTAATCGGTTATCAGGTTATCAGGTTATCGGTAACTGATCACTGATTACCGATTACCGATCACTAATCTCTTCACCGATTACCTACTTTCAAATAACTAAATTATCAGCATGTTTCATAACAGGCTGTTGTTCTTTGA
>CAZLRK010000067.1:0-17342 GCA_964561845.1 uncultured Desulfobacterales bacterium
GCTGGTTCTTATAATATGCTTTTCGAAGTGTCCACTTTAACTATACCACTTCATGGATGCTAGTGATACTGATACCGAAAACCAAATATCAATTGTCTACTGATACATTTGAGAATATCCACACACAGGCAAATGGATATTTGAAATTTTAAAAGGGATTGCAAGCAAATACCATATGTGGGATTAACAATCTTGTCAATTGAGTGAGGGTTTCGTTGACAAATCCGGCATTTCGTCAAATGCTGGATTTCATGTATAACCGATTATTTTGAGCGGTTTCAAAAATGCTCACTTCCTTGCCTACAGCTTCACTCGGCCTTCAATCAAATTCATTTCTGATTTCAGTCTAAACTTTCAATCGATATCATTTAACAATTTTGATTGATTTCTAATAAGTGTTTTATCCATCGTCCCACAATAGATAATGGCATAATGTGAGATAATTTATCAATAAATTTTTTAAAGATAAAGATTTAAAGTGGAGGGATGATTGATAAAACAAAGAAGTACTCAGCCGACCTGCTGCTATAGCCGTGAAAGCAGCTTATATGGGTATTGTAATGAATTTTAATATACAATAGTTATAGCCGCTGTTATTTTTGGGGACTAAACCAGACCGATTAAAGAATAATTTATACTGCATTCCTTGTCTAATGATTTTTTTAAGATCCATTTTATAACATATAAGGGTATCTAATCAAAATTTGGGCGAACCTATCCACTTGTTTTAAAAGCACACAATTAAAAATTCAGTTTTTTAGCCAGCTACATAAGCCGTATTATTCGGCGCTCGTGCGCGGGACCTTGGGATCTCTGCAAAAAGATGCATCTTGCCTTTCTTGCAACAGGGGCATCGCGTGATATCAACGCCGGTTAACTTTAGCATCATATCCTCTAGTGAAGCAGCCATTTTGACAAATTGAGATGGTAATTTGAGCAAACCTCTGATGCGTGCCAAATTAGCCTTTCGGTTTCTATTTGCCAAAAATCCATAATGGCGTATTCGAAAAAAGCCTTTAGGTAGTGAGTGGAGCAAGAAGCGTCGGATAAATTCCACAGCGGTTATGGTGACAGGTACGATTTTGTTTTTCTTTCGATCTTTGGTGTTAAAGGTCACTTTTCCCTCATAAAGCGAGGTGATACGGCTGTTAGCGATGGCTATTCTATGGGTGTAGCGAGCAAGATATTCTAGGACGTGATAGGGCTGTTTAATTGGTTCCCTTACACTGACGACCCACTTGTGGATATAGAGTTTTTTTTTGAACGTTTGATAACCTTTGCCAAAGCCAATCTTACCACAGCCAACGGCCCGTGTCAGTTGATCAATGAACTTGCCGCGAAAGACAATTGACAAAGCCTCCTGGTTAAAAAGGTAGTTATCCTTGCATGGGAACCATTTTTTGCCATCTTTTGATACAGCGCCGCCGGCAACAAGGCAGTGAAGATGAAAATGGGCCTTGAGCTTTTGGTCCCATGTGTGTAAAACAGCAATAAAGCCGAGTTTTCCACCCAGTTCGTTTTTACCGAAAGTCAAAAGCGTCTGAGAGACAGCTTTAAAAAGGATGTTAAACATTACGGATTTGTTGCTAAGGACGATTGTATTCAACTCATGCGGCAGTGTAAAGATGACATGAAAGTAGCTGGTTGGGAGTAGCTCCTGTTTGCGGGCCTCGGTCCATCGTTCCCGGGGTATTTGCTGGCACTTGGGGCAATGCCGATTGCGGCAGGAATGATACATAATGCGAACAGTGCCGCAGTGATTGCAGCGTTCAATATAGCCGCCAAGATGAGCTGTGCGGCAGTTTAAAATATCCGATACGATTTTTTTATGTTCTGGCCATAATGGATATTGATTTTTATAGTCTTCAATATGTTGCCCGAGGATATGGGCAAGTTCAAGCTTTGGTTTTTTAAGTTTAATGATTTGGGCCATGGGTACTTTCCTCCTTTTTAGCATGTTTTTTGTCAATGAGATCCAGCGGGCTTGGGATCTTTGACAGAGTTTTACGGCTCACATGCAGATAAATCATGGTGGTGGACAGTTTCCTGTGGCCCATCAACACCTGGATTCTACGGATATCATATCCGGCTTCCAACAGATGTGTAGCAAAAGAATGCCTAAGAGTGTGCACCCCGGCGCCATTTTTTATTCCGGTTTTTTTTCGAGCCTTTTCGTAGATGTTTCGAACCGATGAGTAAGTAAGTGGATGGTTTTTTTTATGCTTAAAAGATGATGGGAACAGATAAGTTTTCGGTTTAAAGGTTTTGTAATACTGGCGCAGCTCTTTGAGTAGTTTTTTTGAAAGAATCGAATAGCGCTGTTTACCGCCTTTTCCGTTTGCAACCTTGATCAGCATTCTTTTGCTGTCGATGTGATCAGGCTTTAGCGCAGCCACCTCACAGGCCCGAAGCCCTGCTGAATAGGTTGTCATTAAAATCAATCGGTGTTTGTTTTTTAGGTGCGTTGATGAGTTTGAAGATTTCATCCTGGGTAAGCACCGACGGCAGTTTTCTGTTGATTCTACGGACACTGAAGTCAAAAGACACCGGTTCGTCAGCCACCTGGTTGTAGAAAAACTTAAGGGCTGTCACCACAACGCCTACACTTCCAGTGGTATTGCCCTTATCATTTTTCAAATACAAGAGATAATCCTCGATCATCTCTTTGTTGAGCTCATTTGGAGATTGCTGATAGTACTGAGCCAGTCCTTTAACCGATTGCAGGTAATTGCGCTGAGTCTCTTTAGCAAGGTTTCTAAGTTGCATTGCTCTGATCATCTTCTGTCTGTGTGGGGTCATGACATACCTCCTTTGTTTATGGTTAAAATGGAGGTATTTTACATGATCAAAGCAAAATAAACGACAGAAAGGATATCCAGGGGGGTAAAATTATTGCAGTCCGATTCGACAAACTACCGCGAAGCGGTTGAGTACTCCTTTACGAAATCGAAAATCCAATTTCTCCAATTCATATAGGAAAAATCTCAAAAGAGCAAGTTTAGTCTTGATTGTTGGCAGTATATTGAAATAATGCTGAATTCAAAACTGACGGTCTCGTAAAAAGCCTCCCGCTTCAGTTCAGCGGGACGTTGTGCTGCATTTCGTAATCATTCAACGTACGATAAGTACGCCTCATAATTACAAAATTTGCACATCTTGAATTTGAACTTTTTACAAAACCGTCTAAATCAGACTTTTTACGAGTTCATCAAGTTAAAATGTTGCGACAACTTGCCATTTTGCTAAATCCGCTATATTAAGGAATACACTCAGACAGCTACACGATCTTGATAATGTAATTGCTTTCATAAGGCTAAAATGTTACGAATTTTTTATAAAGAGATTACATTATGCGTTACGAAGGACCTATATATCGCCCACCAAGTGAAGCCGGTTCACTTTTGATTCAGGCAACAGTCGGTTGTCCCCACAACCGGTGCACATTTTGTATGATCTATAAAAACGGGCCTCGATACAAGGTGCGTGATGTAAATGAAATAAAGGAAGATATTTTAAAAGCAGTTGATATAAACGGAACAAGTGTACAAACTCTTTTTTTCCCGGCAGGCAATACAATTGCCATGAAGACAGAGGATCTTTGCGAAATCTCCCGTTTTGCCAAAAAAGTTTTTCCCTCCCTAGAACGTATTACTATATACGGGTCTTCACAATATATACATAAAAAAGGATTACAAGGGTTACAACTTCTGGCTGAAACAGGGCTGTCAAGAATTCATGTGTGATTGGAGTCCGGTGACGATACAATTTTAAAGAAAATAAAAAAAGGGACAAACAGTCGCCGGCAGATAGAAGCCGGAAAATGGATTATGGAAGCAGGTATAGAACTTAGTTTGTATGTTATTCTTGGAATCGGAGGAAAAGAACGCACTAAATTTCATGCCGAAGAAACAGCGAGAGTGTTAAATAAAATCGCACCTGATTTTATAAGGCTTCGCACATTTGTTCCAAAGGTAAACACACCATTATTGGAGGAAATCAAGGAAGGCTCTTTTGAGATGTTGGGACCCCATGAAGTGTTAAAAGAGACAGAATCTTTAGTTAAACATATCAATGTATCCTCTTATCTTGCCAGCGACCATTACACCAACTATATCAACATTGAAGGAAGGCTTCCTGAAGAGAAAGACAGGCTGCTCCATCAGATCAGGTTGGCAATAAAAAGGGATGAAAAAACATTCAGGCCCTTTTTCATCGGAACAGAATAAAAAGCAAGCAGGTTAGATACTGGTACAGGATTACGTCATTGAAAGAAGTAATTTCTTATTGGATCTTATTTGAGATTTGGATATTGTAGTTTGGAATTTATTTGTAATTTGGTGCTTGTAATTTGTTATTTCTGGTTTATCCGGGTCAACGGGAACGTAAACTTTTAGCCTCTGTTTCGGAATCAACAAATTGTGCGATTTGTTGTCTGATAGACTCGGGAATATTTTTAAATTCACACCCTACGCCAACATGCTTCAACATGTGATCGCCCGCACCCATAGTCCACCTAACTTCCAGTTCCATATCGGTACAAAATTCTAATCTTTTAGTCCCTCTAATCTTTTTGAGAATCAGACGGTCCCCTATACGAATATCTCCAGCTGCATGTTTTTTAAAGGCGGCATTTAATCCTCCTGCGCTAAGATTCATGATATTTGCAGTGATTAAGTTAGACTCGCTGTTCTCCAAAGAAAAACTGAAAACACCTTCAATTCCATCGGCGGCAGAAAAATAAACCCGTTTTAATCGTCTTTGTTCTTTTTTGTTTTCCATAATTAACCTATTTTTAATTTATATTTAAAATTATTGCCGTTTCGAGATCTTTGAAAAATGCTCACTTTTGCCTGCCCAGTTAAATCTATTTTTGTAATTAACCTGGGTTCAAGTTCAAGCCTCCGGCCCGGAGGGGCAGGCACAGAAATTAGACAAAAGGAGGCGTTTTGCAAAGATCTTATTGTTTATATACAACAAAATACTTTTATACCAATTGACAGAGTAAATAAAGCAAAAAAGTGTTATTTTTATATAAACTTGACGATTGCTTCAAAAAGCTATATAAATCTTTAAAATATTAACTAATTTTAGATAAAAGGATATTAAAACGGGCAATTAACTTGGCAGCGGGGAGCTTCGTTTGAACTTGGGAAAATAAAAATGAAGATTGCACTTATAACAAATTCTCATACAAGTGGTGGTAAGGCTTTGAAATTACTTTCACAAATTGAGAAAAGGCTAAAAACTTGCGCAATCGATTTTGAGCTGTTTAAAACCAAATACCACGGGCACACCATGGAAATTGTAAAAAATATTGCCCTTTCGGAATATGATGCCATCGTCTCAATGGGTGGAGACGGTACAAATTATCATGTACTTAACGGCGTAATAAAATATCATGGTGATGAAGGTATTCCTCCCCTTGGTATTATTCCCATGGGCAGGGGAAATTCCTTTGCAAAAGATCTGCAGATATTCACCCCGGAGGATGGAATATCCGCTCTATCCCGACAAACAACCAGAGAAGTGGATGTGTGCAGGTTTACTCAAGGAGTGAAGAATCATTACTTTATCAACCTTATGGGATTCGGTTTTGTCACAGATGCAGCAAGAACCGCTTCCTGTTTCAACTGGGCAGGTGACGCCAGTTATATAATCGGAGTTCTACATCGCACTATAAGGCTAAATTTTCATGAAATTGTGCTCGAAATTGACGGATCCGTCATATCAGGGGAAAACTGTTTTGTAGAGTTCTGCAATTCCAGATATACCGGTGGTGATATGCTTATGGCCCCTGAGGCAAAAATCGATGACGGACTTTTCGACGCTGTTATCCTGTCCCCCCTGACAAGAACCAGTCTTATTTCCACTTTTCCCAAAATATTTAAAGGCACGCATACCGACAATCCTTCGGCTCGATTTGTCAAAGGCAAGCACGCAAAAGTAATCACTGAACCGATAAAAGCGCTGCTGCCGGACGGTGAATTCTTCGGGACCACACCGACGGAAATAACTGTTTTACCAAAATTCGTGAGGTATTTTGCTTGAAGACGATTAGCTCTGCGTTTCTCTGGACAGTCGGATTACTTTTCTTTCTCCTGCTTTTTATAATAATTGCAGCCGGTTTACTTCTCTTTTCTTCCAAAAAGATTTATCCTCTGGCACGAATTTTAACAAGAATTCAGCTGTTGATCATGGGTGTTCCTGTGAAGGTGATTGGCATGGAAAAATTTGATCACTCTAAATCATATATCATCATGGGAAATCACGAGAGTCTTTTTGATGTGTTTGCAATACCGACAGCCATACCAATGCACATCGTCGGGGTTGAAGCGGCTTATCATTTTTCCTGGCCCCTGTGGGGCTGGCTAACGAAAAAATGGGGTAATATTCCCATCACCCGCCACGACCTTCCGAAGGCAATCAAAAGCCTGGAAAAGGCCAGAAAAGTTGTTGAGTCCGGCACTTCTATCGTACTTCTGCCGGAAGGTCACCGTACGCTGTCCGGCGAAGTCGGGGAATTCAAGAAGGGTCCGTTTCATCTCGCTATGGAGGCAAAGACGGATATTCTCCCGTTTGCCATGAGCGGATTATTTGAATTTAAAAGCAAGTACGGTCGGACTCTTAATCCAAGAACGGTCCATGTAATATTTGGAAAGCCTATTACCTACGAATCGTTCAAGGATCAATCAATTGATGAGATTAGAGAGAAGGTTCGCAACACAATTGTTGCAATAAAACAGCAGAGCAAAATGCATTTCCGCAAAAATTTGTAAGGAGATGGGCTTAAAACAATGATAATTGAGAATAGTCGGTTCTTTGGCGTGTTGTATATTCCTTGAAAAGTTTGTTGTCCGGGCCGAATATATCTTCGAAAGGATTACTATTTTGCCACCCAAGAAGACGCTTGTTTCTAAATAATTCCAAACGTCGGATAGCGATTTCGCAAAACACAGGATCAATATCAATCGTATAGCAGGTACGTTTGAAATGCTCACAGGCAAGCAAGGTTGTCCCGGAGTGTGCAAAAAAATCTATAACCAGATCCCCTTTTTTTGAGCTTGCCACCACAATCCGATCGAGTGCCCTAATGGGCTTTTGTGTATAGCAACCTGACACGTTCTCCTCTCTACGATAAAAAACCTGCTGAATATCGACCCATACATTTCCGGATCTAATATTTTTTGATTTTCCTCTTTTTATATTTTCCGTTACTTTACCACCAACTTTTTTATAATAACCCTTTAGAATCTTAGGTATGTCCGTGTACTGAACACAAAAGTATGGATTTCCCTTGGTATAATATAAAAGTTCCTGACGCACAGCCATCCAATTCTTTTGAGTACCGTATCCACGCTGGTTGCGTAATGTAATAAAAGATTTCGCCTTAAAATCTTTTATTGATCTCATCATAATCATAAAATCAGGAAGGGGCTGAAACCCTCTTTTTTGATCAGCCCCCAACCAAATATACAGAGATGCATTCTCGGAAAGGTAATGATTTGTGATTTCAATCCATTTTTTACACCATTTAATATATTCACTCAGTTCTTTTTCTTTGAATGCTACCTGATTGTAAGGTGGATCATGTATGGCAAGCCGGGCCTTATTTGTTCCCAATATTTTTTTTATGTCTCTATCATCTGTTGCATCAAAACATCCAACCTTATGTTTTCCGAATGGGTCTTTCCATATCTCACCACGTTTTAACCTACAATAGGGCAACAATTCTTTTTTTAACTCAGGATATTTATCTAACCTGGGTAATGGGTTGTTTTTCATGGCCTCACAGGTTTATATCATCAATATTCATCATAGTACAGCCCTTCACGGTATTCAGGATTATTTAAACGTTCCTCAATATTAACACCGAAAAAGTCTGCCAGAGGTTGAAATATTTCAGGGTTGTTGGTCTGTACTTTACGTGCGGCCTCAAGAACCTTTTCAAGGCCTCTTCCGCTCATTTTCCCTAGAGGCTTCCTGCATCCTCCGGAAGGCATTCCAAGAATTGATATCAATGCTTTGTATGCCAAAGGATTTCTGGCTCGACATACCACCTCTCCATAAGGTGTTTTTTCCATGGTTTTAACCGTAACAAGATTAAAAAGTGGTTCTAATGCTGTCATAAGCTTTTGGCCTTCTGCCTGATTACCCTCTTCAAGCAAACGGACCATTTTAGCAACAGAGCCGGGCGCAACATTTGAAGCAACAGAAATAACACCTGCCGCTTTGACCTCCGGATCCACCATTATTTCATAGGTCATACCATCATCACCGGATAATATGGAAAAGTCGGACCCGCAGCAAACCCTGGTGCGCTTCATGTTGTCAAGGTTTGCTGTTGCCTCTTTTACAGTACTTACGTTCTCAAATTCCTTATGAAGCAGGGCCAGATCTTCAGGAAGCAATTGGGCTCCCGTTCTGCCGGGTATTACATAAGGAATAATCTGGACACCGGAAAAGGCGGCAGCAACTGCGCCAACATATTCTTTACGAATTTCAAGGGAACTTGGCCCATTATAATAAGGATCCACAAGTAACAGTGCATCAGCGCCTGCTTCGACAGCATGCTTTGAAGCATCAAGGGTTTCCTTTGTATTATTACTTCCGGTTCCTGCTATGCAAAAACATTTGTCTTTTATTCGTTTTGCTACAACTTCCGTTATTTTGTTGTGCTCGTCCCAGTTTAAAGTAGGACTTTCGCCCGTGGTTCCAGCCACTAAGATTCCGTTTATTCCGTTTTCCACCTGGAAATCGATAAGTTTTTCGAAACCTTCATAATCCACACCGCCATCGGCGAATGGAGTAATAATTGCCGTAAAACATCCCTTGATCATAATACCCCCCCCTTTTACGTAAAATTTTAAACGGTTGAGAAATGAATATAATTGGTTACAAATAAAGTGTGTAACTTTAAGAAAACAGTAAGAAAAGGTAGATATTATGTCAAGAAAAAAGATACTTGCCTGGGGAATAAAACTATTCCATTGTCCATTGTCAACGGTCCATGGCCTATTTTAGGCAATTTAGGCTCGCCTGCCATCGCCATCTATGAGGTATGGTGTATCCCACATTCCGTCTTATTGTTTATAGTGGCTGATGGTTTATGAGCAGATAGGCATTGGCTGGTAGGGCAATTTCATAACTCCTGAACTGTGTACGTAATTCCAGATGAAACAATTTGAACATCGAACGTCCAACGTCGAATGTGGAAGGCGCTTTCAGCCGTCGTAGCCACTATGGCGAAGTCTGCTCGCTTTGTATTTATTATAAATGGTAGAATACATTATTCGATGTTCGTATCGATTTTTAATTCGATTTTAATATAATTTGAGGAGCGGGCTGGCGAAGTTGGCACGACAGCTGAAAGCGACATCA
This sequence comes from uncultured Desulfobacterales bacterium, assembly GCA_964561845.1. Taxonomy (GTDB): domain Bacteria; phylum Desulfobacterota; class Desulfobacteria; order Desulfobacterales; family JAUVVS01; genus JAUVVS01. The sequence goes on from CAZLRK010000067.1 coordinate 9,379, forward strand.
TTATTCTACGTTGGACGTTGGACGTTCGATGTTGGACGTTCATCTTTTAATATGTTCGATGTTGGACGTTCATTTTTTATATGCCCTCAAGGTGTGGATTCTTCATTAAAATATGTTGAATCTGAATTTACGCCAGGTCAGTAGCCATGAATTTAGGCGTTTTGCAAAGGTCTCTCTATTTTTGCTTGACAATAAAGTACTGCCATAATAACCCCTATGTAAAATGAACTGCACTACAGCAGAGCTTAAGAAATCCGCGTAATCTGTGGAATAAAGATAAAGAAGGAACTATCATCATGCAAAAAGCAAAAAATGTGGAAGAGTATATTGCCCGACAAAGATCAGCCATTGCTTCAAATCCTGAATGTGGAACATCTCATTACAACCTTGCAGTAGCACTTCTAGGGCAAAAAAAATATGATGAAGCTGAAAATGAACTTCATGAAGCAATTCAATGCAGTCCAAACCTGGCTGAAGCCTATGTCCAACTGGGAGGAATCTGTCTGCATCGTGGAGATTTAGACGGCTGCCTTAAATACAACCAACAATCCGTCAAATCAAGAGCAGGATTTTCAGAAGGCTATGGAAATATTGGATTTGTGCACATGCAACAGGGAAACGTAGACAAAGCAATTCCTGCACTTGAAAAGGCGATTAAATATAACTCAAAATATCTTCAGGCTTATACCACATTAGCAAATGCCTATCTAATGAAAGGCATGATAAATGAAAGCATAGAAACCAACCTTAAAATTTTTGACATGGAGCCTTCCTTCTCAGTGGCACATAACAATCTGGCAATAGCCTATCTCGAAAATGGTGAATATGAAATGGCCGTAGAACATTGTGATAAAGCCGTGGAGCTCGGCTATGAAGTGGCACCGGAAATATTAAAAGAAATCGAACAGTACAGAAAGAGATAAATGCTCATTGAGCCACGATTTACTTACTTTTTGTCTCAAAAAGACACTCCCGTATTAATTAACAGCGATGTCTGGAATACTCTCCTTCCCCTAAGCAGAAATTTATTTATAAAAGAGTCGCAAAGTCGAACCGATACTACAATAAGCTACGGAGACTATTTTTGTGCTGTCAAATCTTTTCTAAAAAAAGATAGATTAAAGCTCATTCTTTCTTCAATCGATAACCGTTTAAATCGAAAAGTTGACCCGAAGAAAATCAAAGAAATTCAAGTCTATCTTATGAAACATGGCGAATTTTATCATCCGGCAAGGATTGAAACTATTGTCAGTGGATCCAATTTGTCATTTGTGTTGAATATTGCAGTGTCGGCTACCGGTAAAGATTATATAAAAAGAGAGTATAAAATCATCCGGAGGTTAAATAAGGAATTTCCGTTTTCGTATCTTCCTGAGGTTTATGGACTGGGCAAAGTCTGCCCAAAAAAAGATTTAGAAATAAGCATGTTTTTAGGTGAATGGTTTGAAGATTTTAACGAATTTCACATTTCCTATGATAAATATGATAAAACTGACGGGAGAAAAAAAATCGTTGTCTGGGATACTATAAAAGGCAACATCTTTTTGTCGCGATCCCAGTCGATTGAACTTTACAGGCAGGCAGCCATGATTTTGACCTGTTTTTATAATCCTGAAACATTTGAGCAGATATTTCCCTGGCATCATGCTGCCGGAGATTTTGTTTTAAGATTTCAAGATAATAGATTGGATATTAAGCTTATCACAGTCAGGCAATACGCATCCATGTTTCAAAACACCAATGGGATTGAAAACATAGATAAAGATGAAGAATTGATATTGGAAGCTATGCTGGTATTTCTTTTAAACTTATCAATAAGGATACGTCTTGACAGGATAGATGGAGTAGGGCCTATTGTTTGGTCCGATGATATCGCTGTAAAAGCAACCCTGGAAGGATTTTTTAAAGCACTGGCCTTGAAACATCCAGTCAGCTTACTTTCGGAACCGATAGCTCCCTGTTTTAGAAAGCATCTTTTATCTTGTTCAAAGTCAGATTTGTTTGATTTATTAAAAGGTATAGTTGATTCATATAATCCTTTAGCTCCGGAAGTTTCCATAGTAAAGCAAAATTTTGAAAACCATGTAAAGATTCTGTTCAGCGCCATTAAAAAATTGTAACCCTAATTGAGCGAAAAAAATGCTCAATTAGACGTTAATTGTTATTTGTTATTGGTTATTCGAATTTGATGATCGTCTTATTTTATGAATCTTTGACTGATGAAATACAATAAATTTTTAACATGATTAATCTATGCTTTTTTATTGACAAGTAAAAATATTAATTTTAAGCTCACTCTTTTTAATGTTAACAATACAAAACAGAATAAAAACAATCGCAACAAGTTGTAATAAAATCAATATAGAGAGAGGAGGTGACCTTAAAAAATCCCAAAAGGGGAACAGAACTATCTATAGTTAGATTGGTTATTTACTAAAAAGAATGGAGGTATAATTATGGCAAAACATGAAACCCCTTTGTTGGATCAACTTGAAACCGGCCCGTGGCCGAGTTTTGTATCCGACATTAAGCGGGAAGCCGAATCGAGGGCAAAAAATGAAAGGAATATAGAATACCAAATTCCACAAGATGTGTGCGAAGACCTTTTGGGAGTTCTTGAACTTTCTTTCAAACATGGAAGGACCCATTGGAAACATGGTGGAATCGTTGGTGTATTCGGCTATGGTGGCGGCGTTATCGGAAGGTATTGCGACCAGCCTGAGCAGTTTCCAGGTGTTGCGCATTTCCATACCATGCGTGTTAACCATCCGGGAGGTAAGTTTTATACCACAAAATTCCTAAAGGAATTATGTGACCTGTGGGAGTTCCGTGGGAGTGGTATCACCAATATGCACGGATCGACAGGTGATATTATCTTTCTTGGAACCACAACACCCCAGTTGGAAGAAATCTTCTATGAGATGACCCATAACCTCAATCAGGATCTGGGCGGTTCCGGTTCAAACTTGAGGACGCCTTCCGACTGTGTCGGACAGGCACGTTGCGAGTATGCCTGCTACGATACCCAGGCTCTCTGCTACAACCTTACTCAGGAATATCAGGATGAGCTACATCGTCCGGCATTTCCATACAAGTTTAAATTCAAGTTTGACGGATGTCCCAACTGCTGTGTAGCATCCATAGCACGTGCAGATATGTCTTATATCGGCACCTGGAGAGATGATATCCGCATCGATCAGAAAGCAGTCAATGCCTATGTCGGCGGAGAAATTGCCCCCAATGGAGGCGCTCATGCCGGCCGTGACTGGGGGCCGTTTGATATCGAAAAGGAGATTATTAATCTTTGTCCCACGGGTTGTATGCGGTATGAAGATGGAAAGCTTGAAATTAACAACAGGGAATGCACACGATGTATGCATTGCATCAATGCTATGCCGAGAGCGCTTAGAATCGGTAATGACAGGGGCCTCTCCATCCTGGTGGGCGCCAAAGCTCCCATTTTGGACGGAGCCCAGATGAGTACTATGCTTGTTCCATTTATAAAGGCTGAAGAGCCTTATGATGAAATAAAAGAGGTTATCGAGGCTATCTGGGATTGGTGGATGGAGGAAGGAAAGAACCGGGAACGACTCGGCGAGTTGATGAAACGTCAAGGCTTCCAGAAACTGCTTGATATGACAGGTCTCAAACCTGATCCGCGAATGGTCCAGGAACCGAGAGCCAACCCGTATATCTTCTGGAAAGAAGATGAAGTGGAAGGGGGATTTAAGCGTGACATCAATCAATTTAGGAAATACCATCAGAGATAGGGAGGAATGACCATGGCATTTATATCATCAGGTTACAATCCTGACAAACCGATGGAAGACAGAATCACTGACATCGGTCCGAAAAAATATGACGAATTTTACCCACCGGTTATTGCTAAGAATAAGGGTAAATGGCTCTATCATGAAATCCTTGAACCGGGTGTTTTAGTTCATGTGTCGGAAACCGGCGACGAAGTTTATACTGTAAGAGTCGGCGGTTGCCGCCTCATGAGCGTATCCCATATTCGTGAAATTTGTGAAATTGCGGATAAGCATTGCGACGGACACCTCAGGTTTACCACCAGGAATAACATTGAATTCATGGTGGACAGTAAGGACAAGGTAGCGCCTTTGAAAGAGGATCTTCTAAGCAGGAAGCAGCCGGGTGGCTGTTATAAATTTCCTGTGGGAGGCACAGGCGCCGGAGTAACAAATATCGTACACACCCAGGGATGGATTCACTGCCATACACCGGCTACGGATGCATCCGGTCCAGTAAAGGCGACCATGGATGTGCTCTTTGACGATTTTGTAAATATGAGGCTGCCGGCCCAACTGCGTGTTTCACTTGCATGCTGTCTGAATATGTGCGGCGCGGTTCACTGCTCAGATATCGCCATTTTAGGCTATCATCGCAAACCGCCCATACTGGATCATGAATATCTGGACAAGATGTGCGAGATTCCGCTTGCCATTGCCGCATGTCCCACCGCAGCAATCAGACCGGCTAAAGTTGATTTCGAGGGAACCAAGGTAAACAGTGTTGCATTAAAAGAGGAAAGATGTATGTTCTGCGGCAACTGTTACACCATGTGTCCGTCTATGCCGCTGGCTGACGATGTGGGTGATGGAATCGTCATCATGGCGGGCGGCAAGGTTTCCAACAGGATAAGCGCACCCAAGTTTTCCAAAGTTGTTGTTGCTTTTCTTCCGAATGAAATGCCGCGTTGGCCTCAAACAACAGAAGTCATCAAGAAAATAGTTGAGGCTTATGCTAAAGGTGCCAATAAATACGAGCGTCTTGGAGAGTGGGCGGAAAGAATCGGATGGGAAAGATTCTTTGAAAAATGTGAACTCGAGTTCACCCATCACCTTATCGATGATTTCCGTGATCCTGCGTACTTTACATGGCGCCAGACAACGCAATTTAAATTTTAGATGCAGAAACGGCAGGAGACATGAATATGTTTTCAAAGTGTCTCCTGCCTTCAAAAAGGAATTAGAGCAATATGGAATATGATGAAGCAAAAGAAAAAATAGTTGAAACGCTTAAAAAGAAAAAGGGGAAAACCAAGTTTTACTTCAATGACCTGGCTAAAATACTGGGTGAAAAGCCTAGAGCGGCAAAAAAGTTGATCAACAAAATGATAGTGGAAGAGGTCCTCGAATACTGGTCAAGCGGCAGCACATCTTTATACGGTCTCAAAGGATACGGCAAGCAGGCTCAAGCCGAGGAAAAGAAATAAAGATCTCTTTCCTTATAAAAAGACACCTATTTGTAACATTTGATTTTTGAAACTGACCTCAATACAGCAAGATGTAGCATTCCCCGGGATTGTTATTGCAGCCTTACGAGGAGGATCCGGGAAGACCATACTATCCATGGGCATCATTGCTGCATGGACAAAGCTTGGAAAGTCAGTAGCACCGTATAAAAAAGGTCCGGACTATATAGATGCGGGCTGGCTTGCCATGGCTGCAGGCCGGCCCTGCTACAACCTGGACACCTTCCTGATAGAAAAAGAACACGTCCTTCAATCCTTTCTTTTCCGTGCATTAGAAAACGATATTGCAGTTATAGAGGGAAACCGCGGTCTTTATGACGGCATGGATTCCGAAGGGAGTACCAGTACTGCAGAACTTGCAAAACTTCTTAATGTCCCTGTTATTCTTTGCATAGATTGCACAAAAACCACCCGAACAATGGCAGCCGTTGTTTTGGGATGCATCCGGTTTGATCCTGATGTAGACATAAAAGGGGTTGTTTTAAATCGTGTTGCAGGCTCAAGGCATGAAAGCGTACTAAGAAGAAGTGTTGAAAAATACTGTGGCATACCTGTGCTGGGAGCCCTCCCGAAATTGGGTGAACAGAATTTTCCTGAAAGACACATGGGGCTTATACCAACACCCGAGCATAAATGGGCAAAGAATTCTATTGTTGAGATGGCCAAAGTTGCGGAAAAGCTTCTTGATCTTGATGCTTTGGCAAATATCGCCTTTGATGCGGCAGGCGGGACGAGGGACGAAGGACGAGGAACGACGGATGACGGAGGACAGACGACAGAACTTCAAGGACGGAAGGCGGAGACCCGTAATCAGGGCCCAGTAGCCAGGATCGGCATAATTAGAGATTCTGCATTTCAGTTTTATTATCCGGAAAATATCGAGGCGCTCGGCAAAGCAGGCGCTGAAACGGTATTTATCAGTCCGCTTACAAGTAATACAATTCCTTCTGTTGACGCCCTTTATATAGGCGGCGGCTTTCCGGAAACACATGCAAAAATATTGGCGGAGAATAAACAATTTAAAGAGGAATTAAAATTCTTAGCAGAAGATGGTCTTCCCATATACGCTGAATGCGGCGGTCTAATGTACCTGGGTGAAGAATTGATTTTAGAAGGACTATCCTACCAGATGGCCGGAATTTTACCGGTTGTTTTTGGTTTTTCGAAAAAGCCGCAGGGGCATGGATATACAAAGGTTAAAGTAGAAGGGAAAAATCCTTATTTTAAAATCGGCTCCGAGTTAAAGGGCCATGAGTTTCATTATTCAAGGATTTTAAAGTGGCGAGGGAAGGATAAAGACCTGGTATTTTCAATGCAGAGAGGAACAGGCTTTTATAATAAAAGAGACGGTGTTTGTTATAAAAATGTTCTTGCCACATACACTCATGTGCATGCACTGGGAACACCCGCCTGGTCGGAAGCTATAATTCGTAATGCTATTTCATACAAGAAGGTAAGTAAGTAGTAACAGTTCAGCCACGAAGACACCAAGACACAAAGAAGACAATACTCTATTGCGGTTCTCAAAAATATGTTCCGATTGCCCAGCGTCTGAACTTCCGAACTCATCGTGGGTACATTTGAAGCGTTCTAAGGCTCGCTGCGCTAAAATTAAAGAACTCGACCTCGCTGCGCTCGGGACTCAAACAGCTTCAATTTTTACGCTTCGTTTCGCCAAGAACGCTTAATCAAATGTCCCCAAATTGATTAGCTCGGAAGCTCAGACGCTGCATACATTCTTTGCAATGGAATATTATTTTGAGAACTTACATTAGGATCAAAATAATGCATTCGGAAATTGACACAATCAGAAATGATGTTCTCAAAACGGTTTCAGAGTCGCAAAAATTTATAACCCCCATAAAATTAGAAAAAGAAATATCAAGCAAGTATTTATTAAATAAGAAACAGGCAAAATCGATAATTAGAGATCTGAATGCAACCGGAGAGCTTGCTTATACTTATAAGTATGGATGTACATTTTTAGAAAAGTCTTTTAACAGGTCCGTTCGCATATCAAAGCACGTTGTGCTGAAGCCTCCCGGGAAGCATTATACACCGCAACATGATGATGTTGTTATTCAAATAGGGCACGGAGCATCATTCGGAACAGGAGAGCACCCCACAACCCGCTTGTCTGTGAGGGGAATAGAATATGTATTAAGGAATGATGAACATTTAAAAGATAAAAGGGAAATCTCTTTGCTTGATATCGGAACAGGGTCGGGAATTCTTGTAATAACTGCCGGAATGTTTGGAATTAAGACGGGAGTAGGAATAGATATAGACCCCTGTGCAAGGGCGGAAGCCAAAGAAAATGTAAAATTAAACGGCCTTAAAGATACAATCGATATTTCTGATCAACCTGTAGCAAATATCCACAACCGCTTTTCAGTAATAACTGCAAACCTGCGCTACCCGACAATAAAAAAGCTATTTTTTCATATAAATCGAATTACTGACAAACATGGATTTGTTATCATTTCCGGTATAAAAGTAAATGAGCTCAATGATGTATTGCGTATCTATATGAGGAAACAATTTAGATGTCTGTGGAAAGAAATTGAAAATGATTGGGCCGGCATTGTTTTAAAAAACACGGTTTTGCGTTTGCAATCTTGAAAAAAAGTTTATAAAATGAGACCTTTGAAAAATGCTCAATTTTGTTCAAGTTCAAGGAAGGCGAAAA